>NZ_JBGMNJ010000013.1:0-127546 GCF_051336815.1 Pantoea sp. C2G6 | reverse complement strand
TCGCGGAACACCAGGCTGATATTCTCTTCGCTGCCATCACCGGCAAGGGTATTTTTAACGCTGAGATTAACTTTCGGGGAATATTCGGAAAGGACGCTGTTGAAATTGTTTTTATTAATATTGATTTTATTGCGTTCGGATAAAGGCGCGGTTTCCTGTCCGTTACTGAAATCGCCTGTTACCAGTAACTTTAACGGTAATTCTGTTTTCTTCTGAGCACCTCCTGTGTGCAGGGCTAATTTTAGGTTAATACGTGCCTTGGGCACCTCAGCCTGAAAGCTGTCGCTCATAATGTCATTCCTTGTTTTATCGCTGCGTGATTTTATTCATAACTGATGTGGCGGATAAAGATAATAGATCACAGTCGAATACTTAATCAATTACTTACGTAAAACATTCAGAACAAGAAAATTATTATACTTCTGGAATTCATGTTAATGAAAAATGAAAATAATCCGCGGATAAATATAAAATAATTAACCATTAAACACATAAAAATCAACAAACTAACTAACACCATTTGAAAATGACGACTGGGCGTTAAATAACAAAAAGAGTTACCAACAAAAAACCATAACTGACATCAAAAAACATCTAATTATCTTCGCCATCAGTTGAAAAATGAGCATCCCCGGAAAGATTACTGGCTAAAAATGCTATTAATCCACCCTGGGTAAAATGCCTGCCAAAAAGATAAAACAAATAATGGCGAAAATGTTAATAGCAGCAACCCTCTATTTCCAGCGGCTAAAGATAGTGACAAATAATAAATTCACCGTCATTAATAACGCTAAAATAGCGAGGCAAAAGCATTAAACAGAAGCGATGACACAAACTGATATGTGATTAATCTGGCAATGATTAAATTCGCTGTCCCTGAAAAGATCCCGTTCAGCTTGCGAAGTCAGCGAACGGTGCCCGGAAGAGCGCATCAGCAGAGGCGTTTTTTGAACAGAGGCCCTGGCAGAATTCCCGGCGGCGGGGAGACGTTTTCTGTCTGCAATGGCGGGATCCGGTGAGCACGCCCACCGGTATCGGGTTAACGATCAAAATTTAAAACGACGCTGTACGCCGCGAGTCTGACACGCCATCAACAGACCGGTGTAATCCAGTTCAAAGCAGATCACATCCCCCACTTTCAGCGTCTGCTGGCTCTCCTCAATATCCACAAGGGTGTGATCGCTGGTCTGGCCGAGGATGGTGATCGCCTCATCACAGGGCACACAGTTTTCAACCGGCACGTCCTGACGACCAAACGCCAGCAGCGCCCGTTTGCGCGTGCCGTGATCGACAAATGATTTCGGTTGCAGGAAAGCGTCTACGCCGAGCTCACCGACAGGAACCGTGGGTTTACTATTCAGCTCAATGATTTCGGCATGCAGCACATAGAGATCGGAACACGCCTTGCTGACATCCTTGTCCGAATGGTGGAAGGCATCGAGATACTTCATCTCCACATATTCAATGCCAAACTCATGCAGCCCGCCAATACGTAAATGGTTTAATCCGGCAGGCCAGATGCCTTTGTCCAGCAGGTGATAGCTGGTGCAGTTGCCGGCGGAGAGGCGCTTAATGCTCATTCCGCTATCCGCTTCAAGCCGGTTAGCGATAGCCAGAAAATCCTCGCCGTTTTTTACCGTGGGCAGCACGGTTCCGTAGCAGTTGAAATTGGTGCCCAGCCCATAGAGCGTCACGCCCGGTAACGCTTCAATCAGCTTTACCGCGGCGAGGATCTGCTCATAGTGGCTAAACCAGATCCCCTCGCGCAGATCGCCCATATCAATCATTAACAGCACCTGATGGATTTTCCCCTGACGCCGGGCTTCATCTGACAGCGCCCGCATCACCACCGGCTCACTGTTCAGGCTGATGTCGGCGTAACGCACCACATCCTCAATTTCACTCAGGCAGGGGCTGCGTAATAAACAGGTGGTGCAACCGGTAGCGCGGATCTTTTTCAGATTATAGGTGCGGGATTCTGCAATCACGTTAATCCCACCGGCTAACACCGCCTGCGCCGTTTCAATGCAGCCATCAAAAACTTTGTTCACCGCCATAACCTCAATGCCATGACCGGATAAGATCGCTTTTTCCATCCGGGCATTTTCGGTCAGTTTTTTTAAATCGATTTCAAGTGTTGGCATGTACATGTTATTTCACCTGACTCATCAGCAATTTTGCATTACGTCGTTGCGCTCTGTGGTAAATCACTTCCGCCACGATCACGGCTAACAGCGCTCCGCCAATAATTTTCCCGGCATACTGAAAATATCCGCCCATATCGATCTGTGAAGGTGGAATAAACAGCAGGCATACCGCAAAAGCGATAGAAATAAAGCCTAAAGCGGGCAGTAAAACCGGCATCACCCGGCCTGGAATTTTAAAGCTGCGCGGCGTATCGGGTTGAGTGACCCGCAGGCGATAAAAGGCGGGAAACATCACCAGATAGGGAATGAAGTAGGTAATGGTGGTTAACGCGGTCAGCATCCAGTAGGCGGCGGCTACGCTGGGCGAGATAAAGGTGGAAAAACATAATACCGTCACGATCAGCGCCTGCATCATCAGGGCAAAAGCGGGTGTCTGATATTTTGGATGCAGTTTACTGATACGCTCGCCCAGCAGATTATCTTCACGCGAGGCCTCCTGAAGCATGTAAATCGGCCCGACCAGCCAGGAGTTAATTTGCCCCAGCGCGCCGAAAAACATGCAGACTGCCATCACCGGCAACAACCACGGCATATGCAGGGTATTCGCCGCAGTCTGCATCGCCTGCATAACGCCGGCCACAATATCCGTCTTACCTGCCGGTAGCAGCGTATTCAGCGCCCAGGTCCCCACCATATAAATGCCAACGATCACCGCCGCAGAAAACGCCATCGCGCGGGGGAAATCCCGCTGAGGATTCTGGGTGCGTCCGGCAATCATCGGCGCGACCTCTAATCCGGCGAAGGCAAACATCATGCTGGACAGAAATACAATGGTATCCCAGTGGCTGAGATCGGGGATCCAGTTGGCGGCGGTGGCGTAATCGGTCTGCATCTTATGTCCGCTACAGAGCCAGACAATCGCTAACAGGATCAAAATTGCCGAGGGGATAAATACCCCACACCAGGCGCTGACGCTATTAATGATTTTTGTCCATTGCATTCCGCGAATATTTAACAGCGTCAGCAGCCAGAAGATCACCATTGAGCCGACGCCAATAAATGCCTTACTTTCGGCCAGATGGTCGCTGAACATATATCCCAGCGCGGTAAAACCAAATTGCAGCATCAGGGGAAAAAAGAGTACGCAGGAAAATAAAAAGCACACCACCACAATCCAGGCGATACGTTTTCCAAAGGCTGCCCTGACCCAGACAAAAATACCGCCATCTTTCGGCCATCCGGTAGAGAGTTCACCACAGACCATGGCTAACGGGAAAAACAGGCATAACGCAGCGAGAACCCACAGCAGCATGGCTGATGCGCCATAGGGCGCCACATTGGGAATTTGTCGTAAACTCAGAATCGCAATGACATTCATAAAGACAATGTCTTTGATTCCAAGCAGACTTGAGTTGCTATTACTCATGGTCGTCTCCAGCGAATACCAGAGGGCGACAGTGGCCCTCTGTCGCAAAGGGCAAATTAATAGAGGTCGTATTTGACCATATCTTCGTAAGTGTCTTCGCGGCGGATGAGCCGGTCGTGGCCCTGATTGTCGATCATCACCACCGCCGTACGCGGACGGTTGTTGTAAACCGTCTGGCTTTCAATGGTGTAAGCACCTGCATCAAGGAAAACCACGATGTCACCCACCTGGCTGGCGTGCGGCAGTAAGAACTCCTCGCCTTTAACGCCCATATGGTAGTAATCCCCGCCGTCACACAGCGGACCCGCCAGTTTGATATAGCGATCGTGCGGCTCTGTAATGCGGGAAGCGTTATAGACATAGAAGAACCAGTCATAGTGCTGGCTGTCCGAGAGCACGCTGTAACCCGCATCCACAAATTTCCACTCAACGTGACATTCAACATTACCGTTCAGGTCATAGTTGGTTTTACGTTTTTCACAGGCGAGTTCGGTTAACAGCACGGCCGCTGAGCTTGTCACTTTTCGCCCTGGCTCAATACAGATCTCAATGTCGGTGCGCCATTTATGCACTTCCCGGATCACCGCATCAGCGAACTGCTGCGCGGTGATCCCGGCATACATATTGTCCTTTAACGGATCGCCATTCTCTTCATCATATTTGTAGGGCACCGGAATGCCGCCGCCCACATTGATCAGATCAAATTTGATTCCCAGCACCGTTTCCAGCCGCCGCGATTCGTCGACCAGTACTTTAGTGGCTTTCGCAAAAGGCGCCGACTCTGGCACCTGATCGCCGACATGCATGTGCAAACCGCGCAGCTTCACATAGGGCATGTGCAGAATGCGGCGGCAGGTTTCCTCAGCCTGCTCCAGATCCAGTCCCGACTTCGCATGAAAGGCGGTCACCAGCTCGGCATGGGTTGCTGAAGGCACATTGGGTTCAACCCGGACGCAGACGTTAGCGGTTTTCTTCAGGCGACGGGAGATTTCGTCAATATGGTCAAGCTCATACAGGCTATCGACGTTGATAAGATAGAGTTCATTCTCAATCGCGTATTCCAGATCTTCAGGCTTTTTCACCACGCCGTTAAACACAATCTGGCTACCTGAAAAGCCAATTTCCAGACATTTACGAATCTCATAAAGCGAGTTGGCTTCAGCGCAGATCCCCGCCTCTTTAATCGCTTTTAACACGCCCATCACCGAGCAGGTTTTTGAGGCGAAGAAGGTTTTGGTTCGGGGATGCGCAGCGAACGCCTGCTCAATTTCTTTGATGTTGCGCAGTATCTCTGGCTCGGAAAACACATAGAACGGGGTACCATATTTTTTTGCCAGCGCTTCGAGATCGGCACCTTCGAAGCACAGTTTTCCCTGATGGCTGGTAAAACGACGATCGTGCCCGATAAGGTTCTGACGCAGATGGTTGTAATTTTTAACGATGTTATCTGACATAAAATCCTCTGTTTATCGATGGTTTGAGCTAAGAAATCTCCTTACAGATAACCCTGTTATTGCAACCGCCGTGCCATTCTTTTTTATGTTTAAAAACAGATCATTAATAAAAATCAGAGCCAACAGTTTTTGTCATCTTTTCGAAAAGCTGCCCGGATGACGAAAATCCGTCTCTGTCTGAAAGGACTCACTTATGCCTTCGCCCGACCCGGAATTGCAGCATGCGCTTGAGATGTTTTCCCGCTTCTTTGACCTTATCCATCAGCCACTGGCGATAATCGATGGTGAGGGGAGATACGTTTATTACAACCAGGAGAGTGCCGATCTGGATGGGTATAGCGTTGAGCAGGCGCTGGGCCATCCTATGCTGGAGGTCTACCCCAGGATGAAGGCGTCGCAGAGCACCATGCTGCATTCGCTTAACGCCGGGGTGGAATATATTGGTCACTACCAGGTCTACTACAACGCCAGAGGTCAGGCGGTTGATTATCAGCACACCACTGCCCCGCTCTATGCCAGTAACGGCGAGATGGTCGGGGTGATTGAGATTGGCCGGGATATGTCCAGCGTGCGCCGGTTACAGGAGCAGGTTGTCGAATTAAACCAGCTACTCTACTCAAATCGCGCCGAAAGCAGCCACGACATCGTTACCGAAAATCCCGCCATGCTGGCGCTGATAGACAAAGCGAAGCGTCTGGCGGTCAACGACGTGCCGGTGGTGATTGTGGGCGAAACCGGCACCGGCAAAGAGCTTTTTGCGCGCTTAATCCATCGTTGCAGTAAACGCGCCAGTAAACCCTTTATCGCCCTGAACTGCGGCGCGCTTCCGCCTGCGCTGATAGAAAGCACCCTGTTTGGCACCGTCAAAGGGGCTTTTACCGGCGCGGAAAACAGTCAGGGCTATCTTGAGCTGGCCGACGGCGGCACGCTGTTTCTGGATGAACTGAACGCCATGCCAGTAGAGATGCAAAGCAAACTGCTGCGCTTCCTCCAGGATAACCGTTTCTGGAAACTGGGGGGTAACCAGGAAATTCACTCCAGCGTGCGCATCGTGGCGGCGATGAACGAATCTCCCACGCAGCTGATCAAACAGAACCGACTGCGGGCCGACCTCTTCTATCGCCTCGGCGTGGGGATATTAGCCCTGCCGCCGCTGGCGGCCCGGCCAGAGGATATTCTGCTGCTAAGCCGCTATTTTATTGATAAGTATCGGGATGACGTGGAACATGACATTCAGGGGATCAGCGAGAAAGCCTGCCATCTTCTGCTGCAACACGCCTGGCCGGGCAACGTGCGTATGCTGGAGAACACCATCGTTCGCAGCATGATTATGCAGGAGCGGGACGGCCCCTTACAAAACATCGCTTACGATGAGGAGTACCCGGAACTCTTCTCTGCCGCCGATCCCGAATCCGCGCCATCACCCGGCGTAGCCGCACCGCTGGCCAGCGACGGCAGCCTTGCTGCCAGGGTGACGCAATTTGAACAACAGCTCATTATCGAAGCGCTTAATCACACCAATGGCAATGTGGCGGAAGCGGCTAAAAAGCTCGCGATTTCCCGCACCACGCTGCATTACAAAATAAAAAAATATGCTATCCGCCTGGGCGTTTTAACCCGCTAGCCGCGCCCCGCCTGGCCAGCAAACCTCTCCGCATCGGGCTGGCTGAGACGCCCCCCGATCAACTAAAAATTTCATCCACCGGGACAGTGGAATTTTCCCTTCCCGCTAAAACGCCCATTTAAATTATTCGCTGCCTCAGGAGCGTTATAAAAAGCGTCCGGCAGGTTGATCGCGCTCGCAGAATGAAATTTTCATTCCTTTTTCTCTTTCATTAAAACGTACATTTGCTAAAACCACTCCAGTCAGTCGCTGATTGCCCGCGGGAACCCCGCGATCAGAGCGGCGTTGTCCTGAGCAGAGAACAGCAACTTCCCGGAGCAGAGCCATGAAAATTGCTTTTGATGTGGATGTCATCAAAGAACTGGGCATTACCCGTATGGTCCATCAGGTGGCTGACTGGGGATATAAATATATCGAACAGTCGCCGCACCCGCAGATCAACCCGTTCTATAAACACCCCAAAGCCAGCCGCGAGATCATCACCGAGTATAAAAATGCGCTGCGCGCCACCGGACTGGAGATCTCCTCGTTTATCGTGGTCTATCGCTGGTCAGGCCCGGATGAACTGCGCCGCCAGGCCGCGGTAAAGAACTGGAAGCGGATGATAGAGATTGCCGTTGAGATGGGAGTGCAGGTGATCAACACCGAACTCTCAGGCACGCCCAACGAGCCGGAAATCTGTGAAGAGATGTTCTATCGCTCTATGGAAGAGCTGCTGCCGGTGATTGAACGTGAAGGTATCCGCATCGAAATACAGGCGCATCCGTGGGATTTCTGCGAAGAGAACAACGAAACCGTAGACATTGTAAAGTCGTTCCGCAGCGACAACGTGAAGTATATCTACAGCGCGCCACACACCTTCTTTTATGACAAAGGCAAAGGCGATGTCAGAACGATGCTGGAGTACGCCGGTGACGATCTGTCGCACATGCTGATCGCCGACACCATGAATCACACCCGCCACTGCCGCTATATCGTCAACCCGCCAGGGGTGGATGCCACCATTCACCAGCATGTGGCGGTCGGGGAAGGCGAAGTCGATTTCGATAGCCTGTTCCAGACGCTGCGCGACACCGGCTTTGCCAGCCGCAGCTATAAAGTCGGTGGTGAGCCGATTATCGCCGCCTCGCTGTTTGGTTACCCGGAAAAAATGAAAACCCAGGCGATAGAAACCCGTGAGCGAATTGAGCGGGAGTTACTGTAAACCGTCAGCCACTACGCCGTGCCGCCCGCGCAGGCGGCACGGCCCTGCTCAGCCAGGGCGATAAGCTACACACTTGCTTTCAATTATCCGCCCTGCCCCTGACTCCGCTGCACGCCTGGCTTCATCCGCTCTGCGCTCAGCGGCGCAGCCAGCAGAGTTAAATCCCCCTCTCAGCACCTGCTACACTCCAGACCATCATCACACCACAAGGCGAACTTTCATTATGTCGGAAAACGCATATCAGCCCGCAAAAGTCTGGACCTGGGACCCTGAAGCAAAAGGTAACGGCGCAAAAACCAATCGTCCGTTCGCTGGCCCCACCCATGACAAAGCGCTGCCGGTCGGCAAACACCCGTTGCAGCTCTATTCGCTTGGCACCCCGAACGGCCAGAAAGTGACCATCCTGCTGGAAGAACTGCTGGCGCTTAACGTCAATGACGCTGAATATGACGCCTGGCTGATCCGCATCGGCGAAGGCGATCAATTCTCCAGTGGTTTTGTTGAGATCAACCCCAACTCGAAGATCCCGGCGCTGTGCGATCACTCTGCCACGCCGCCGATTCGGGTGTTTGAATCGGGCAATATTCTGCTCTATCTGGCGGAAAAATTTGGCTATTTCCTGCCGAAAGATGTGGCTCAGCGCACCGAAACCCTGAACTGGCTCTTCTGGCTGCAAGGCTCCGCCCCTTTCCTCGGCGGCGGTTTCGGCCACTTCTATCACTATGCGCCAGAAAAAATTGAGTACGCCATAAACCGCTTTACCCTGGAAGCGAAGCGTCAGCTTGATGTGCTGGATCGTCAGCTGGCGGATAACCGCTACCTTGCCGGTGAGGATTACACCATCGCCGACATCGCCACCTGGCCGTGGTACGGCAATATGGTGCTGAACGATCAGTATGGCGCGGCCGAATTCCTGGATGTGCAGTCCTATAAAAATGTGGTGCGCTGGGCCAAAGAGATCGCCCAGCGCCCTGCCGTCATTCGTGGCCGCAAGGTCAACCGCGTCATGGGCGACCCGGCCGATCAGCTGCATGAGCGTCATGATGCCGCTGACTTCGATACCGAAACCCAGGATAAAAAAGCTTAAGGAGATACCTGTGAGTGCATACGTTGTATTTATTCGTGATAACACCCTGAACCAGGACGAAATGGCGATCTACGCCGAGAAAGCGGGCCAGGCACGCGGCGATCATCAGATCAATCCGCTCGCCTTTTATGGCGAACTGGAAACGCTGGAAGGCCAGGAAGCGGAAGGCGTGGTGATTCTGGAATTCGCAAGCCGCGACGCGGCGCACGCATGGTATGACAGCCCCGAATATCAGGCAGCTAAGGCGCATCGCCTGAAAGGCGCGAACTACCGCGTGGTGCTGGTAGAAGGTGTTGCGAAGTAATGATACAGGCGGCAGCGATGCCGCCTGTTTTCTTTATTGCAGCGTAATGCGCGCCACGCTGTCCGGTCCCTGGCTGCTCTGCTCGTTGTTGACGCCCTGCGTCACCGTGACATAGAGCGTCTCTCCATCAGGCGACACCAGCAGGCTCTCTGGATTTCCCTCAAACGACCAGCTGTTCTTCACCTCATAGGTGGTGCCATCCAGTTGCACTACCCTCTTCGACTCAGGCTGACTCAGGTAGATCTCATTGCGCTTGCCGTTGAATTTAACGCCAAGTGAAGCGCCCAGCGCCAGACGCTTAATCACCTTGCCGCTGCGCTCATCAAAGATCAGCGTGGTCTTCGCCGCCGCGTTATCAGTGACGAACAGGCGGCCGGTTGCCGCATCTTCAGCCATATTCAGGAACTGGTAGGTTTTGTCATCGCCTGGCATCAGGCGCTGCTCGATTTTGTGGTTCCGCGGATTGATCACCAGGATTTCACCGCTGCCGTTCGCGGCGTAAATCCGGTCACTGACCGGTGAGAAGATAATGCCGTTGATTCCGTTTCCGGCATTTTTAATCCGGGTTTTCAGCGTCAGGGTTTTCGCGTCCACCACCCAGATAACCCCAGGATCGCCCACGCCTCCGACATAGAGCAGACCTTCATGCAGGAAGATCTCACGGGTGCCAGACGGCTGGCTTTGCGCGTTTTTCTCACTGAACATCAGGCGCTTCAACACCTTGCCGCTTTGCGCATCGATTTCAGAGATGCCGCTGTCCAGCGTATTGGTGGCGTAGAGTACGCTGCCATCCGGCTCAGCGATCAGCCCAAAGTTTTTCAGGTCATAATACCCGGTTGCTGTGGTTTTCAGGCTGGTGCCATCCAGACGGTAAATCATGCCGCCGCTGACCTCGTTAACCTGCTGCGCGCGGGTGACATAGAGCGCGTTCTTCGCCGGCAGATAAGCCATTTCATCCAGGCCATCACCCAGCTCGCGCTGAATCAGGTTGTCCGGGCTGGAGGGTTGCATAACCACGGCGCCACCGGCCTCCGCTTTTCTGGCGGGCAACTGGCACGCTGTCAGGCTGAAGGTTGCGACAATCGCCAATGCGAGTGTTGCTCTGCGCGGGCTGAACAACGATTTCATGCTGTACTCCTTAATCGGCTCCTGGCTGTCCGCGGCGCAGCGGAGAGAGCCAGGATAAAAAAGAATGAGAATCATACGCATGTGCAAAAATGGTGTAAACGCAGCCGGGTTGGCAGGCCGCAGAATCAGCATAGTGCGGTATATTTTCTGGTCACCCGGCGCCCTCTCTGAAGCCGCTACAGGTGCTGAAGCCCCGGCTAATCAACCGGTTGCAGATGCTGCTGCAAAAAGTCGACAAAGGCGGTGAGGCGGGCGGGCAACTGGCGCTGCGCCTGCCAGACCGCAAAAATATCGCCATCGGGTGCCTGCCAATCTGGCAGGACCGGCAGCAGCTCGCCCGAGGCAAGGCTGTGCTGCGCATCCCACCACGAACGCAGCAGGATGCCGTGCCCATCCATCGCCAGCCGCATCGCCACTTCCCCATCGTTGGTCATCAGGCTACCGCGCACTTTCTGATTGATGCTCTGTTCACCACGGGTCAGCCGCCACAGGGTAAAATCGCTGTCGTGCTGGCGCAGCAGAATACAGTTGTGCTGCGCCAGATCACGCACCGTGGCGGGCAGACCGTGCCGGGCCGCATAGGCCGGTGAGCAGCAGAGGATGCGCGGATTGGTGCGCAGTTTACGCGCCACCAGCCGCGAGTCAGGCGGCTCCCCCACCCGAATATCAATGTCGACGTGCGCATCAAGAAAGTTTAGCGGCTGGCTGCTGAGTTGCAGCGACAGCGCGAGCTGCGGATGCAGCGCGGCAAAAGCGGAGACGCAGGGGGCGATATGACGACGGCCAAAACCAAAGGAGGCGTTGATGTTGAGCGTACCGCGCAGCTGGGCGGTTTCGCCGCTGACCGCTTCTTCCAGCGCCGCCAGCTGATCGAGCAGCGGACGCGCTCCCGCCAGATAACGGCGGCCTTCCGCCGTCAGCTCCAGCCGCCGCGTGGTGCGACGCAACAGCTGCACGCCGAGCCGCTGCTCCAGCTGACTCAGTCGTTTGCTCACCGCCGCCAGCGACAATCCCAGTTCGCGCGCCGCGGCGGTCAGACTATCCAGCGCGGCCAGGCGAACAAAGAAGGCTAAGTCGTCGGTTGAGGTACGGGATTCTCTACTTTGATTCAACACTGGATTGCGTTTCAGACTCATTATTTCCCCGGAATCGACAGTTATACTGCGTACACAATTCGAACATCAACCGGAAAGGTGCCCTGTGACTGACAAAATCCATCGTATTGCCGTGATCCCTGGTGATGGCATCGGCAAAGAGGTGATGCCGGAAGGCGTCCGCGTGATGAATGCCGCCGCGGAGAAATTTAACATCCCGCTGCGCTGGGAGTGGTTCGATTACGCCAGCGCCGACTACTGGCAGCAGCATGGCAAAATGCTGCCTGACGACTGGTTCCCGCAGCTGAAAACCTTTGACGCCATCTACTTTGGTGCCGTCGGCTGGCCCGATGTGGTGCCCGACCACGTTTCGCTGTGGGGATCGCTGTTGCAGTTCCGCCGCGAGTTCGATCAATACGTCAATCTGCGTCCGGTGCGCCTGATGCCAGGCGTGAAAGCGCCGCTGGCCAATCGTCAGCCTGGCGACATCGACTTCTATGTGGTGCGTGAAAACACCGAAGGGGAATACTCCAGCGTCGGTGGCACCATGTTCCCTGGCACCGAGCGTGAAGTGGTGATTCAGGAGACGGTGATGACGCGCACCGGCGTCGATCGCATCCTGAAGTTTGCCTATCAGCTGGCGCAGAGCCGGCCGAAAAAGCACCTGACCTCCGCCACCAAATCCAACGGCATCGCCATCACCATGCCTTACTGGGACAGCCGGGTCGAGGCGATGTCCAGCCAGTTTCCCGAGGTTCGCGTCGATAAGTATCACATCGATATTCTCACCGCCAACTTCGTGCTGCATCCCGACTGGTTTGATGTGGTGGTCGCCAGCAACCTGTTTGGCGATATTCTCTCCGATCTCGGTCCGGCCTGCACCGGCACCATCGGCATTGCCCCCTCGGCCAATATCAACCCGGAAGGTCACTTCCCCAGCCTGTTTGAGCCGGTCCACGGCTCCGCGCCCGATATTGCCGGTAAAGGCGTCGCCAATCCCATCGGGCAGATCTGGTGTGGCGCGATGATGCTGGAGCACCTCGGCTATAAAGCCGCCGGGGAGGCGGTGCTGGCGGCGATTGAGCGCACGCTGGCCGCGGGCGAGCATCTGACGCGCGATCTCGGCGGCAGCGCCAGCACTGAACAGCTCGGTGCCGCCATCGCCGCCGCGCTGTAACTCAGGTCGGCAACTGCACCACGCAGTCAGCATGCCAGCCTGGCGGTAACGGCACTGGACGGCGGATCGCCAGGTTATGCAGTTGCAGATTCTCTACCCCGCGCGCGAACAGGCCCGGCAGTCCGCCGGGATAGCGCTCCACCCCATACGCCTCGCCGGTTTCAGGATCGAGCCGGTAGGCGTTATCCAGCCCCATGCCGGTCGGCGCGTCCGGGTTACAGGGTGGCCGCACGTCATACTGCCCCTGTGGCACCTGCGCCACCGTCTGTTGCATCTGCACCTGGCTGATAACCACATCGCGTATCCAGCCCGGCTCTGCCGCATGCAGGTTAATCGCCCCTTCCGCCACGCCGGTGACGTTACTGAACTGCACCTGCTCCACGATGCCCGGTGTTATCGCGGGATCGCGGCGGCGCACCGAAATATGCAGCGGATCGGCTTTGCCCCAGTGACAGGGCGGCGCGTGATGACAGGCAAAGGTCAGATTGCTGAACAGCAGACGCCGCATCGCGCCGCCGTCGCGTGACAGGATGCCAACCCCACGGTTGGAGTCAAAAATGGTACAGCCGGTCATCGTGACATCTTCCACATCATCCCAGGTTTCGGTGCCGATCTTAAAGGCACAGCTGTAGCTGCGCAGCAGACAGTTGGCGATCATAATCTGCCGCGCCGGACGCCGCAGCGCGGCCGGTTTATGGGTGGTTTTGATGCAGATGGCGTCATCGGCGGCACTGAGGTAGCTGTTGCTGACAAACACCGCTTCGCAGCTGTCAATATCCAGCGCATCGGTATTCGGCATGGTCATGGCGTTATCAATGGTGAGGTGGTCGATATGCACATGACGGCAGCTCACCAGATGCACGGTCCACATCGGTGCCTGCACAAGGGTAAAGCCGGTCAGCCTCACCTGCTCGCAATCCTCGAACACGATAATACGCGGCCGGTCGACGCGCGGCAGGCGATAGCCCTGCTCATCACGCTCAGCGGCAAACCAGGCTTCGCCGTCACCGTCAATGCAGCCCTGACCGCTGAGGGTGAGATTGCGCTGGCCCAGCGCATAGAGCAGCACGTTGTGGGACTTCTCTGCGCAGCTGAGCGCCTGCACCCGCTGGTAATCTTTCAGCCGCTGGCTGGCGATCAGCACCGCCCCCGCTTCAAGATGCAGTTCAAAATCAGAGGGCAGATTGAGGCAGCCGCTGCGGTATCGTCCGGCGGGCAGCGTCAGGCGACCCCCGCCAGCGGCGGCAATCTGATCGATGGCGCGTTGCAGCACCAGGGTGTCCAGGGTTTCACCATCGGCGGCCGGGTGAAAATCGGCAAGGGAAAGGTGCATCATGCGTCTCCCGCAGGATTGAGGAGGAGGAATTGCAGCACGCCACGGCGCGGCAAACCTTTGTCTGATCGCCAATGCGCCGTTTCGTGCAGGATGTCACAGATTACTTCACGGCCCCTTCGGTGACGCCGCTGATAAACTTGCGCTGGAAAATCAGGAACACCAGGATCAGCGGCATAATCACAATCATCGCGCCCGCCATCAGTACCGGAATGTCGATGGTGTTTTTGTTCTGAAAGAACATCATGCCGATCGGCAGGGTGCGCAGCTCATCTTTGTTGACCAGAATCAGCGGGATCAGGAACTCGTTCCAGGTCCAGATAAACAGCAGCAGCCCCAGCGTCGACAGGGTCGGCCAGATAGCGGGCACCAGAATGCCCCACAGAATTTTGACCCGCGACGCCCCATCCATCACCGCCGCCTCCACCAGCTCTTTCGGCACCTGCTGAAAAGCGCTGGCGATCATCAGCGTGGTAAAGGGCAGCGACAGGGCGATCTGCGGCAGGATCAGCGCCAGATAGGTGTTGGTCAGTCCCATCCAGCGCAGCTCGTGATAGAGCGGAATAATAAAGGCTTCACTCGGCAGCACCATGCCCAGCGCCAGCATCGCCCCAATCACTTTCTTACCGGGGATTTTCAGCCAGGCGAAACCAAAGCCAGCCAGAATGCCCAGCAGCACGCTGAACAGCACCACCGGGATCACCACCAGCACCGAGTTGAGAAAGTAGACGTTGAAGTGCCCCTGCTGCCAGGCGGTCAGGTAGTTTTTGAAATTCAGCGAGGCGGGCAGCGTAAAGACCCCCTGAAACAGCTCCATCTGGGTTTTAAACGAGGTCATCAGCGCCATCAGAAACGGCAGAATGGTCATCAGCGCCACGATCCAGATCAGCGCGCGTGAAATCACCGGAGTGCTTCGCATCAGTAACGCTCCTTTAAGGCCAGATGGATCAGGTAGTTAATCCCTAAAACAATGATCATGCTGAACACCGCCACCGACGAGGCGTAGCCGAAGTAGTGCAGATCAAAGCCCTGCTTATACATAAAGATATTGGTGACCATGGTGGAGGTGCCTGGCCCGCCCTGGGTCATCACATAGACCAGGTCAAAGGCTTTCAGGCTGGCGATCACCGTCAGCAGCAGCGCAATTCGCAGCTCAGGCCGCAGGCCGGGCAGCGTGATGCGCATAAACTTCTGTCGGCGCGACGAGCCATCCAGATCGGCCGCCTCCAGCAGTGAGGGGTCCATGCGTTGCAGGCCCGCCATAAACAGCACCAGACAGAAGCCAAAGAAGTACCAGGTGGCGACCAGCCCGACGGCGGGCAGCGCCCAGGTAAAGTCGCCTAGCCATGACAGCGCCAGCTGCGGCAACCCGATAGCGCGCAGCAGCTGATCAATCGGACCAAAGGCCGGGTTATAGAGCCAGCGCCAGACCACGCCCAGCACCGCCATCGGCATGATATAGGGCAGGAAAAAGAGAATGCGCAGCACGCTGCGTTCGCTGTTGTTGCGGGTCTCATAGAGAAAGCTGCACAGCAGCAGACCGACGCCAATCGGCAGCAGGGTGTAGAACAGCATCAGGATGGCGTTATTGCCGAGCGCAATCCAGAACACCGGATCGCTGAACATCCGCAGATAGTTGCTGACGCCGCTGAACAGCGGCAGCGAGGTGCCGTCCCATTCGGTAAAGCTGATGCCCAGCGAGGCCAGCAGCGGCAACAGCAGAAAGACCGCATAGACCAGCACCGCGGGCAGAACATAGAGGAAATTACGCCAACCGCTTAAATTCAACATAACCCTACTCGTGGCTCAGAACGACGCTCAGGCCCGGCGATGCGCCGGGCCACCGGCTTAGTGTTTCAGGGTTTTCAGGTAACGCTGATAGTTGTTATCAAAGTTGATGACCATCTGATCGGGCGTCTGACGGCCCGCCAGCAGCAGCTGGACGTTCTGGTTCAGCTCGGCGTTCATGGTCGGGGTCGCCCAGTCAACGTAGTGGCCTAAGCCGTCATAGTCGTTGAGCGTCAGCCAGACCTGGTACGCCTCCGCCAGCAGCGGATTGTCCGCCGGCATTTTAGCCGCTTTATTGGTGCTGGCCGGCAGGAAGCCCACCTTCAGCCAGCGGTCAGCCATCGCATCCGACACCATATAGTTGATGAACTTCGCCGCGCCATCCTGCTCATCCTTGCTCTTCGCGGTACTGGTGATGGAGAACGCCAGGTCGGTCCCGCCGACCATCAGCGGCTGTTTCACCCCTTCACCGGCGGGCATGGCGGCGAAGTGAATATCTTTGTTGTCTTTAAACTGGCCGAGATACCAGGTGCCGCTGACCAGAAACGCCGCCTGGCCATTCTGGAACAGGGTCGCCGCGTCGTCGTGACCAATGCCCTGGAAGCCAGGGAAGAAATAACCTTTGTCGGTCCAGCTCTTCATCATGGTGGCGGCACTCACCAGCTTACTGTCTTTAAAGCTGCCGCCGACATCGTAAATCAGGTTGTCCAGCGCCTTGCGGTCGTGGCTCTCGATCTGCGCCTGCCACAGGGTGCTGAGCAGCTGCTGACCCATGTTGCCATCCAGCAGGCCGAGCATCATCGGCGCGGTGCCCTGCTGCTTCAGCTTCGCCATGGCGCTCTCCAGCTCAGCCAGGGTTTTCGGCACCGCGATGCCCGCTTTATCCAGCAGCGCTTTGTTGTAATAGAGGCCGACCATCTCGCCGAGGCTGGCGATACCGTAAAGTTTGCCGCTGCCGAACTCGCCGCTGTCTGACCAGCGGTTACGTTTGAGGATCGAGTCGGGGAAGCGGGTGGTCCAGCCGTTGCTGGCGGCGTAGCTGTCGAGCGGCAGCAGCAGCTTATCTTTGACCAGCGAGCCCATATCGCCGCCGCCCTGGTTCACCTGGGCGATCTGCGGACCATCACCGGCGGTCAGCGCCAGCTTAAGGGGAATACGGGTATCTTCAAAGGAGTGAACCGAGCGGTTAATCACGATGCCGGGATTCTGCTGCGAAAACTCTTTAATCCCCTCATCCACCGCGGCAGTCTGCTGCGGATAGTTGTAAATATCCCACTCATTCAGGGTAACGGCGGCGTGGGCGGCATGCGAGACGCTGCCTGCCAGCAAGCCCGCCGCCAGCAGCCGACCCACATGACGAATTCGGAACGAACGAACGGAGGAAACAGACATTATGCTCACCTTCTTCAGACCAGGATCGGCATCCTTTCATCTCACCGCCTGCCATCCTGCAAGCTGAAGCCGCACACCAATGCACTTACTCATACTTACTTTAATAAAAAAATAAAGTCAAACAGCGGAGACCAGGAATTGCAACGCTGTGAGCGCGCGCAAATAAACAGCGCAATGGCGCGTAAAGCAGCACGCCGCGCTGGCTTTTACGTCATCAGCCGTGACGCCTCACCAGCAGAGGCGCGCCATCCAGCAGGAACCGCCAGCGCCATAATCGCAAATTAACGTCCTGATAAAACATATGAAAATCCTATCACGCTCACACTTTTCTCATTTCAGCGGCCCCCGTTGCGGCTGCAACCGGCGTGATGCGGGCGTGTCGGCGATCACAGTTGCGCAGCCTGCTGGCGGTAAACATTGCCGAACCGCCTGTGTTAGTGCGATAAGGTAATTATTCTATCTTGAAAACTAAGTCCGCTTTCATTAACGTGACTTTTATCGGCGGCGTTGTTCAGACACTGACCTGTTCACTCACTCATGAGAGATCACCATGACCCATCAAGCCTTCATTCGTCCGGCAACCCCGGCGGACTATCCGGCGCTCTACCGCATCTGCCTGGAGACCGCCGATGCCGGCGGCGATGCCCGGTCGCTCTACTCCGATCCCGACTATCCTGGCCAGCGTTTTGCCGTGCCCTATGCCCGCTTCGCGCCCGATTTCGCTTTCGTGCTGGAGAAGGAGGGGGAAGTACAGGGCTATGTGGTGGCCGCACCGGATACCCGCGCCTTTGAAGCGCAGTTAGCCGCGCACTGGTGGCCGCTGTTGCAGGAGAAATATCGTGATCGCAGCGCCAGCGCCCCGCTCGACAGCAAAGTGCTCGACGCGATTCGTCATCCCGACCAGGCGGCGGACGCGCTGGTGACGCAGTGGCCCGCCCACCTGCACATCAACCTGCTGCCCACCGCGCAGAAAGGTGGCTGGGGGCGACGGATGATTGAGCATGAGCTGGCGGCGCTGCGGGCGGCGGGCGTCAGCGGTGTTCATCTTGGCGTCAGCCTGCAAAACGAGCAGGTCTGCGCCTTCTATCAGCGCATGGGGTTCAGCCCGATCCTGCGCAGTAATGCCATCTACATGGGCCAGTTACTCTGAGTGAGGTAGCCGATGACCAGCCTGCGCTTGCAGAATGTGAAGAAGTCTTATGAACAGGTTCATGTCATTCATGGCATCGATCTGACGATCAACAGCGGTGAATTTGTGGTGTTTGTCGGGCCATCCGGCTGCGGTAAATCGACGCTGCTGCGGATGATCGCCGGGCTGGAGGAGATCAGCAGCGGCCAGCTGCTGATTGAGGAGCGGGACATGACAAAACAGCCCGCTACCGAGCGCGGCATCGCGATGGTGTTTCAGTCCTATGCGCTCTACCCCAATATGACGGTGCGCGGCAACCTGGCCTATCCGCTGGAGGTGATGAAAAAGTCCAAAGCGGAGATCGCCCAGGCGATTGAGCAGACGGCAGCGCGCCTGCATCTCACCGAACTGCTTGACCGCCTGCCGCGTGCGCTCTCTGGCGGCCAGCGGCAGCGCGTGGCGATTGGCCGGGCGATTATCCGCCATCCGCGCATTTTCCTGTTCGATGAGCCGCTCTCCAACCTGGATGCGGAGCTGCGTCTGCAAATGCGGATTGAGATTGCCCGGCTGCATGCCTCGCTCGGCAATACCATGATTTATGTCACCCACGATCAGCTGGAGGCGATGACGCTGGCGGACCGCATTGTGGTGCTGCGTCAGGGCCGCATTGAGCAGGTCGGCGCGCCGCTGACGCTCTACCACGACCCGGATAATCTGTTTGTCGCCGGTTTTATCGGCTCGCCAAAAATGAACTTCCTGCGGGCGGAAATCAGCGCCATCGGTGAAGGAGAAGTGCAGCTGCGGCTGCCGGAACTGAAGATGGAGGGGCTGGTGCTGAAGATCGCCGCCGAATGCCACGAGGGGCAGACGGTGACGCTGGGCATTCGTCCTGAGCACTTCCAGCCTGCGGCGCAGACGCCGGACGCATGGCGCTTTCACGGCGAGCTGGCCTATGGCGAGATGCTGGGTCACACTAACTATCTCTATCTGGACATCGGGCGCGAGCAGATGCTGGTGGTGGAAGAGCGCGAAGCAACAGCGCGCGATCTGGGTGCGCAGGTTGAACTGGGGATTGCGGCCGCGCACTGCCTGCTGTTTGATGCGCAGGGCTTACGGCTGCGTTAGCCAAAGGCGGAGATTAACGGGGCGCGCCAGCGCCCGTTTCAGTTACGGAGGCGTCAGGTCACCGGCTCTTCATCGGCCTGCGCCGCCAGCAGATCCAGCAGCCGGTTGACGGCAAACCCCGCCGCCCCCAGCGCCCACATCCGGTTCGATTCGGTCAGGAACTGCAACGGCGTCATGTGTGGCGTGAGTTTCAGCCGGTAGGCCTGGAAGCTCTGGGTAATGTGATCGAGCAGAATGCGCGACGCCATGTGCGGCTCCATCGCCAGATAGACCACGTCAGGATCGTAGGCCACCGACAGGTTTGCCAGCGAAATCCCCAGCTCACGCCCCGCCTCTTCCAGCGCCGCCAGCACCTCAGGCGTCGGACGCTGATCCAGCGCCTGGAGGGTCAGCCCCTCAGCCGGTTCCTGTTCCGCCACCCGATTGAGGATCGCGCGCGATGAGGCGACATCCTCCAGCAGACGCAGCGAACCGTCGCCCACCAGACCGTTGCCAATCTCGCCCGCTTTGCCATGACGCCCGCGGTAGAGCTGGCGGTTGAGGATGATGCCCGCCCCGATCCCTTTGCCGTAGGTGGCGATCACCGCCGACTGGGCGTTGCCGAGCTGACCAAACACCAGCGCCGCCATCGCCATCGCGTTGGCGTCATTCTCAATAAACACCGGCAGCGAGAAGCGCTCTTCCAGCAGGCGGGCAATGGGAACGTTATCCCAGTCGAGCACCTTCGAGCGGATGCAGTAGCCATTTTCGGCATCGACCAGCCCCGAAAGCGCCAGGCCAATCGCCCCGACCCGCTTCTCCTCCACGCCGCGCAGGAACTTCGCCAGCGCGTCACCGAGCTGACGTGGCGTGAGCGTGCCTTTCGGCATCTGCTGTTCGCCCAGCAGATTGCCGCTGAGGTCGGTCATGACGATCAGATTGCGTTCAGCATTGAGCTGAATGCCAATCACGCTGGCGCGATCGGGGTTAAGCCCCAGCAGGGTTTTGGGCCGCCCCATCGACACGCGACGCAGCCCCAGCTCCTGCACGATCTCCTGCGCCAGCAGACGATTGGTCGCCTGTGACACGGTTGACATGCTGAGTCCGCTGCGAACTTTCAGGTCGGACTGGCTGATCGGTGCGTTTTCAACAATCAACCGCAGAATGCGCGCGGTTACGTTGGGAGCGGTCATAAATTCCTCGGATTCGTGGGCGGAGCAGGCGCAGCCCGCTTCAGATCGGTTAGCGGGCAGCCGTCGCCTGCTGCGCCAGCGTCAGTGCCCCGCTTAAGGCGTCACCCTGCGGCGTCACCAGCCGGGCCTGAATATCGTCGTCCAGCCAGCGCTGAATCGGCGTCGCCAGCCCGCCCATCAGCGCCACGCTGCCGTTGCTCAGGGCGATCAGCCGACGCACCATCAGGCCAATATCGGCTGCGGTCTGTTGCAGCAGATCCCGGCCGTGGCGATCGCCTGCCTCAGCCGCGGCAAAAATCTGTGGCACCACGCGGGCCCAGTCAGCGGGCGTGGCGGTGCGCGTCCAGAGCAGCATGGTTTCCGGGCTGTGATCGAACCGCGCCATCAGCTGGCGGGTCAGATCGCTTTGCCCGACGATCGCTTCGTGAGCCAGCAGCGCCAGACGCAGCGCGCGCTGGCCCAGCTCCGCGCCCGATCCTTGATCGGAGAGGGTAAAGCCCCAGCCGCCGAGCAGGGTAAAACGCTCACCGTCCCAGGCGGCACCCTGACTGCCGGTGCCAATAATAAAGACGGCGCCAGGCTGCCCGCCGTGCGCGCCCGCGCAGGCGATCTCCACATCGCTGACCACCGTTAAGGCCGCGCAGGCGGGCTGCCAGCTGGCGAGCCGCGCCTGCACCGAGGCGACATTCGCGCCCGCCAGTCCGGCGACCAGCGAGGTCTGCGCCAGCGCCTGCGGCGCTAAGCCCGCCTGTAAGAAGACCTGGCTTACCAGCTGTTCGACGCAGCTCAGTGCCGCATCATACTGCGACCAGACGTTGGCAGGTCCGCCGAGAGCTTCCGCCAGTACCCTGCCCTGGAGGTCCGTCAGACGCGCACGACACTGTGTGCCGCCGCCATCGATGCCCAGGAGATAGTGTGATTGCACGCGCTTCCTCCCTTGATTAAGGGTTGTAGCCATAATCAGCGAACGATAGGGTAAAAAAACTTAAATCGCAATAACAAATAAATATGGCAAAAATATATCGGCCATTTTTTGTTATTTTACATATGGATAACAAAATAGTACGCCGCAAAACGCGCAGCCCGATATTGACATTAGTTTTTCTGCCGTAATAAGTTGATGGTCAGATTATCAACAGCCGCGCCCGCCCACAGGCGGGCCAGGCTTATCCGATTTCAGGATCAGGGGTTTAACATGAAAGTAGGCATTATCGGTCTCGGCTTTCGTCTCTCTCACGTGATCAAAGAGTTCAGCAAAGCCGACGACGCCTTCTCGGTAGTGGGATATTACGATCCGGCCCCCGCCGGCCTGCCCAATCTGCACAGCTTCGGCATCCCACCCGGTGAGGCCTTTACCTCGATTGAGGCGCTGTTAGCGCATGGCGGAATGGATGTGGTGCTGGTCGGCTCACCCAACTTTCTGCACCTGGAGCATGTCGGCCAGGCGCTGGCGGCGGGCTACACCGTGTTTACCGAAAAACCGGTGGTGATCAATGAAGAGCAGACCATGGAGATGGCGAAGCTGGTGCGGCAGTATGGCGAAGAGCGCATTCTGGTCGGGCTGGTGCTGCGCTACTCACCGCTCTATCACGACCTGCTGGCGGCGCGCGATGCCGGTCAGCTGGGAGAGATCACCTCGATTGAGGCGACAGAACATATCAAGCCCTACCACGGCGCATTCTTCCAGCGCGACTGGCGGCGTCTGGAGAAGTATGCCGGTCCCTATATTCTGGAAAAGTGCTGTCACGACATCGATCTCTATCAGGGCCTGTTGCAACAGCGTCCGATGCGGGTCGCCAGCTTTGGTGGCCGCAAATCTTTTACCCCTGCCCATGCGCCGCAGGGTGCCATCACCGCTGAGTCAGAGCTTTACCACGTCAAACCCAGCGGCTGGTCGAGCACCGATGCGGTGTTTGACAGCGACGCCGATATTGTCGACTACCAGACAGCGCTGATTGAGTATGAAGGCGGCGCGACGCTCGCGTTTCACGCCAACCTGAACGTGCCGGATGAGTTCCGCCGTTTCTGTGTGATGGGCACCGACGGCATGGCCGAGGGCGACTTCGTGCGAAACTACTTCCGCGTCCACAATGCGCGCAGCGGTGAGAAAGAGGTGGAGACTGCCTACAGCGGCAACGCCTATGATGGCCACTACGGCGCGGATGCGCTAATGGCGGAAGAGATCGTTAAACATATTAAACAGGGAACACCGCTGAAAGTTTCGGTGGTGGACGCGCTGGAAGCGGGCCTCACCGCGATAAAAATCGATGAGGCGCGCAAAACCCGCCGCGTAGTGGAGATGCGTGAAAGCTGGCTAACATTTGACGCCAACCTGGGAAAAACCGGGGCCTGATGGCCCCCGCCTGCGAGCCGGCCTCCCCCGCCGTCTTTCAGGCACGCACTGGCACCATGACTGGCATCCGACTGTCACCGGCCTGCTGGCCGGTTGACGCTATACACCTGAAGCGAGGGGAACCTGCGCCCGCGCTGAACTGGCAGGGATGCCGTTTTTTTAGCTCTTTACGCCAGAAGCAGAGTGCCTTAAACCGGGTCCACCTCATTCTCCAGCCTTTGACGCCGCCGCAGATGCGGAAACAGCTTCATCCACAGCGCCACTACCACCAGCGTCCCGATGCCGCCAATCGCCACCGCCGGTGCCGCGCCCAGCCAGGCGGCCAGCAGCCCCGACTCAAACTCCCCCAGCTGGTTTGAAGTATTAATAAAGATGGCGTTCACTGCATTCACCCGCCCGCGCATGGCGTCCGGGGTATCGAGCTGCACCAGCGAACCGCGAATCACCATACTCACCATATCAAAACCACCCAGCGCACAGAGCGCCACCAGCGACAGCCAGAGCTGAGTAGAGAACGCGAACAGCAGCGTCGCCACGCCAAAGCCCGCCACCGAACCAAACATAATCATCCCGACATGCTTTTCCAGCTTATGGCGACTCAGCCAGATGCCAACCAGCAGCGCCCCCACCGACGGCGCACCGCGCAACATTCCCAATCCCCACGGCCCGGTATGCAGAATATCTTTGGCGAAAATCGGCAACAGCGCCGTCGCCCCGCCCAGCAGCACCGCAAACAGATCGAGCGAAATCACCCCCAGCACATCTTTTCGCTCACGGATAAAATGAATACCGGCGAACAGATTCTTCATATTCATCGGCAGACGACTCTGGATCGGACGCTCATAACGCAGCAGACTCACCAGCGTCAGCGAGACCAGATAGAACAGACCCGAAACGCCATAGACCACCTCCGGGCCTGCGACATAAAGCAGCCCGCCAATCGTCGGTCCGACAATCACCGCCGCCTGACCACCCACCGAGTTCATCGCCATCGCACGCGCCAGAATCGCGGGCGGCACCAGCGACGGCAGCATCGAGGACATCGCCGGCCACTCCAGCGCTTTCGCCACCGCAATCATAAACACCAGTCCCCACAGCGCGGTCTTGTCAGCGCTATGAAACAGGGTAAGCACCACCAGTGCCAGCAGCGCGGCGAACTCCACCAGCTGCCCCAGCAAAACGATACGCCGCCGATCATACTGATCGGCCAGATGACCCGCGGGCAGTGCCAGCAGCACCGACGGCAGAAACTGCATCAGACCGATCATCCCCAGCGCCAGCGCACTGTTGGTCAGCGCGTAAATCTGCCAGCTGATCGCCACTGAAAACATCTGAAAACCAAATGATGAGCAGGTGCGCGCCAGCCAGAAAGCGACAAATGCCCGATGTCGCCACAGCGACTCTTCCGCTGCCGATGCCATAAATCCCATGTCTTATCCTGAGTCAGGTGAAAATCGTCGCGTCATAGCGCGATATTATTGGAGTGATCGATTATAACTGTATATCTAACAACGCACTGGCTGACGCAATGCCCCTTGCCTCGCCGGGCAATATTGACCTTATCCGCCAGCCGCAATCCGCCAGAACCTTTGCTGACTATTACCCGCCTATTGATTCCGTCTCTTGAATATATTCCAGCGCATCATCAGACACCAAAGGAATTATCCCGCATCGACTGTTTACTTTATTTGCTGTCTGGTGCAACAAAAGGGTGATTTGGATTAAGCAGATGATCTATATTCACGCACGCATTTAGAAAAGTGCGACTTTTTATATCATTAATTGTCAACAGACTCTTTTATTGCCTTTCATAGAGATAATGAAAAACAGTTTATATAACCCTTATGTTACTGAACCTATCCATCACGTTGAGCGTAATGTCGCGGGCATTTGCTATAGCGTGCCCTATCTTCAGCAAATTCAGGACAGCAGCAATATACTTAATAGTCACAACATTATTTCATTGCACAATCAAATTGCCACTGAAGCAGCATTAATGATTGTCCCGTTCGAAGATATTCGATTACAGGGAATGATAGCGATGCCTGACGCTTATTCCCATTTGCAGGGTGCGCGCGTCCGGGTTGGTATCAGTTATTCCAGTTTAGCCGCCCGTTACGCCTCACTGCTTGAATTAACAGAGAAATTTAATTTCTGGCTTTATGATTTCGCGCCGCCCGGCGCAGACTGGCGATTACTGGAATCGTTTCCATTTTCGGGAATTGTTTTAAGCGAAGCGTTCTTTAATGACAATCATAAGAAATTTACCTTTCCCTTTTTTATGGCCAGCTTCCGTGAAAAAGGGGCCGAGGTGATCGTGCGCACGCATACGCCACCTTTAACAGCGGAACAGTTCGCTGAGATAAATATCACCGGCTGGCAACAGCAACGCTCGGACGGCGATCTTATTAGCGGTTGATTCACAAATCCTGCCTTCCGGCGTTAAGGGCACACGGTGGTGCGCTTAACGTCCTTTAATCCCTTATAAAATGTCGTATTATTTCATTTGTTAAGCGCTTTGAGCCAAAAAAATCAAACCTTGATCTAATTTTGCTATAACATTTAACACAAAGGGATCGTCTGTCTTACCGGAAGAGATACTGAAGAACACCCTAATCATTTGTACTTGATAACTGAAAACAGCCTATCTGGTTGTTTTCGTGTGTTTTATGGCAACGAAACGAGGTCGATATTATGGGGAAAAACTCCTCATCTTTTGGCGTAATTCGTTTCCTGACGGTACTGTTCGCAGTGCTGACGGGCGCGTTTATGCTGATTGGCGGTGGCTGGTTAGCCGCCATTGGTGGTTCCTGGTATTACGTTTTCGGCGGTGTGGTTATGCTTATCACCGCTTATCTGCTTGCCCGCCGCAACAGCAGCGCGCTGGTTCTCTATGCACTGCTGCTGATCGGCACCCTGATCTGGGGTGTGTGGGAAGTGGGTACTGACTTCTGGGCTCTGGCACCGCGCACCGATGTGCTGGTGATCTTTGGTGTCTGGCTGATCCTGCCGTTTGTCTATCGTAGCCTGAACGCTGGCAGCAAAGCGGCGCTGGGTACTATGGCTGTGGCGCTGATTGCCAGTGCTGCCGTGCTGACCTATGCGGTCTTTAACGACCCACAGGTCGTCAACGGTTCACTGCCAGAAACTGCGGATAACGCGCCGCAGGCACAGCCGCTGAGCAACATCCCGGACGCTGACTGGCCCGCCTACGCGCGCGATCAGCAGGGCACCCGTTTCTCGCCGCTGAAGCAGATTAACCATCAGAACGTGAAAGAGTTACAGGTCGCCTGGCAGTTCCAGACCGGCGACATGAAAACCCCGAACGATCCGGGTGAAATCACCGACGAAGTGACCCCGATTAAAATCCGCGACACTCTTTACCTCTGTTCGCCACACCAGATCCTGTTTGCACTGGATGCGGCCACCGGCAAGCAGAAGTGGAAATTTGATCCGGGCATGAAGGTCAATCCAACCTTCCAGCACGTCACCTGTCGTGGTGTCTCTTACCATGAAGTCCCGGCCGCGGCCGATGCCGCTAACAGCCAGCCTGCGCTCTGCTCACGTCGCATCTATCTGCCGGTCAACGATGGTCGTCTGTTTGCGCTGGACGCGGAAACCGGCGAACGCTGCCCGTCATTTGGCGTCAACGGCGAGCTGGATCTGCAACACAAACAGCCTGTCACCACCGCGGGTATGTATGAGCCGACCTCACCGCCGGTGATCACCAACACCACCATCGTGATGGCGGGTGCGGTTACCGATAACTTCTCAACCCGCGAGCCGTCAGGCGTGATTCGTGGCTTTGATGTCAATACCGGTAAGCTGCTGTGGGTGTTTGACCCAGGCGCGAAAGATCCTAACGCCATTCCGGCGGATGAACACACCTTCACCATGAACTCTCCGAATTCATGGGCACCGGCGGTTTACGATCCGAAACTGGATACCGTTTACCTGCCGATGGGCGTGACCACACCGGACATCTGGGGCGGCAACCGCACGCCAGAGCAGGAGCGTTACGCCAGCAGCGTGCTGGCCCTCAACGCCACCACCGGCAAGCTGGTCTGGTCTTATCAGACGGTGCATCACGACCTGTGGGATATGGACCTGCCGTCGCAGCCGACGCTGGCTGACATCACCGATAAAGATGGCAACACCGTGCCGGTGGTCTATGCCCCGGCGAAAACCGGTAACATCTTTGTGCTGGATCGTCGTACCGGCAAGCCTGTGGTGCCTGCGCCAGAAACGCCAGTGCCGCAGGGCGCGGCCAAAGGCGATCACGTTGCCGCCACTCAGCCCTACTCTGAGCTGACCTTCCGTCCGAAACAGAACCTCACGGACAAGGATATGTGGGGCGCGACGATGTTCGACCAGCTGGTGTGCCGCGTGATCTTCAAGCGTCTGCGCTACGAAGGTCCGTTTACCCCGCCATCTGAGCAGGGCACGCTGGTGTTCCCTGGCAACCTCGGTATGTTCGAATGGGGCGGCATCGCTGTCGATCCCCATCGTCAGATCGCGATTGCGAACCCGATGGCGCTGCCGTTTGTCTCCAAACTGGTCCCACGCGGTCCGGGCAATCCGATTGAGCCGCCGAAAGGCGCTGAAGGCGGTTCCGGCACCGAAACCGGTATTCAGCCACAGTATGGCGTGCCCTATGGCGTCGAGCTGAATCCGTTCCTGTCGCCGTTTGGTCTGCCATGTAAACAGCCTGCCTGGGGTTATATCTCCGCGGTGGATCTGAAGACCAACGACGTGGTGTGGAAACAGCGTATCGGTACGGTTCGTGATAGCGCACCGGTTCCGCTGCCGTTCAAAATGGGTATGCCAATGCTGGGTGGTCCCATCACCACCGCCGGTAAGGTGTTCTTTATTGGTGCGACCGCAGATAACTACCTGCGCGCCTTCAGCACCGATACTGGCGAGCTGTTATGGCAGGCACGTCTGCCGGCTGGCGGCCAGGCGACACCGATGACCTATGAAGTAGATGGCAAACAGTATGTTGTCATCGCGGCGGGTGGTCACGGCTCGTTCGGCACCAAACTGGGCGATTACGTTATCGCCTACGCGCTGCCAGACCAGAAATAAGTGATTCAGCAGTAAGCACGCTAAGGCGGACTCCGGTCCGCCTTTTTTGATCGCGCTACTTCCGCATACCGCGCCAGTTAAGCCAGGCACAGAACAGCATCACGGCGCAGGTCGCCAGAAACACCGGCCGCATCCCCAGCGCCCCACCCACCAGCCCGCCAAACAGCGGACCGCTCACCTGACCGATATATTGCGCCGAGGTCGAATAGCCCAGCATCCGGCCGACCTGAGAGGCTGGTACGTGATGGCGAATCATCGCCGTAATGCACGGCAGCAAGCCGCCCAGCGCCATCCCCATCAGAAAACGCAGCAGCACCAGCTGCCACGCCGCGCTGATAAACGCCTGCGGGATCAGCAGCAACCCACTCAGCAATAAACCGCCGGTCAGCACGCGCCAGTGGCCGACGCGATCGGCCAGACGCCCGAGGCGCGGCGCAGAGATCACCGTTCCCAGCGCCGCGGCGGACATCACCAGCCCGGCCATCAGGGTGATCTGATGCTCGCCCTGCACAAACTCACCGACGTAGAGCGTGATAATCGGCTCAATCGACATGGTGGCAAAGATCAGCAACATCCCGGAGAGCCACATCAGCCGCACCAGCCGCTGATTAACCGGCGGTTCCGCCACCTGCGTCTGCTGCCGGGACTGCGCCGCTACGCTGGCGCGCGGCTGCTCCCTGAGTAAAAAAGTGGTGGCGAGAAAGGCGAGAAAAATCACCGCGCCGGTTAACCAGAAGGTCTGGCGGATGCCGATCAGCGGCGGTAACACGCCCCCCAGCAGCGGCCCGACCACGTTGCCCGCCATAATGCCAGAGGACAACAGACCCAGCGCCCAGCCGGTCTGCGCTTTGGGGGTTTGCGACGCCACCAGGATGGTCGACCCTGAGGCATAGCCGCCCAGCAGCCCCGCCAGCAGGCGCAGCGCCACCAGCTGCCAGGGCGCGGTCGCCATGCCGATCAGCGACATGGCAATCGCCATACCGAGACTGGCGCGGATCAGCATCAGCTTACGCCCATAGCGATCGGCCAGTTTGCCCCACAGCGGCGCGGTCAGCGCGGCGCTGAAGAAGGTCGCACCGTAGGCGAGACCGGACCAGCGGGCGATCGCGGCGGGCTGCTCTACCCCAAGCTGCTGCACATAGAGCGGCAGAAAAGGCAGCAGCAGCGTCATCGCCACAATGGTGCTGAAGGAGCCGACGACACAGACGGCTAAGTTACGTTTCCAGTGCGGAAACGCGGCAGTTTCGGGGGACTGTTGCATGGCAATATCCGGTGAGTGATCAGGGATACAGGCTAACCAGAGTCGCTGGATAACAACAGTCACGCCACGATAGTTACTCTGTAGCGCTGATTGTCGTCACTGAGCAACAATCAGCGGGCAGCCAGCGCGGCGATCAGCGCATCGCACAACAGCGTCACCGCTCTGACCGGTTCCGCGCTGTCGTGCAGCAGCAGATAACTTTGCAGGCGATCCATCTGCCACTCCGGTAACAGTTGCTGAATCTCACCACGCGCCAGCGCCTCCTGCGCCATGTAGGAGGGCAGATAGGCGATGCCGCTGCCCGCCAGCGCCGCATTGAGCAGCGCCATGCTGTTGTTGGCGCGAAAGCGACTGCGCACATCGAGGGCCAGCCGCTGTTTATCCCGGCGGAACGGCAGCGCGGCGGTGTGTGCCGGACCATGAAACAGCAGCAGATCGTGGCGCGGCAGCATCTCCGGGTGGCTGATAGCGGGGCGTTGCGCCAGATAGGCGGGCGCGGCGTAGAGACCCCATTCAATCTCGCTTAACACCCGGAAATTGCCCTGCCGGGGCGCGCGGGATCGAATGACGATCGCCAGATCGACCTGATCCTCCAGCGCGTCATGATGGCGATCGGTAAGATCGAGATCGACGTTGATATGCAGATGGCGACGCAGAAAGCGATTCAGCACCGGAACCACACACTGGCAGCCGAAGGTCACCGGTGCCTGGAGCCGCAGATGACCGCTGGGCTGCTGATGCAGTTGCTGCACAAACGCCTCGGCACGCTGCGCCTCTGCCAGCATCCGCACGCAGTAGGGATAGTAAGCCTGGCCCAGCTCGGTCAGCGCCAGCCGCCGCGTGGTGCGCTGCAACAGCCGGATACCGAGCCGCAGCTCCAGCCGGGCGATCTCCCGACTGACATGCGATTTAGACCAGCCCAGGGCGCGCGCGGCCTCACTGAAACTTTGCAACTCGACGACCCGGGCAAATACCAACATGGCGGTTAAATTCGCGCCGTTTTCCATGCTTGCCGACTCCAGCGGTAAAGAAATGCTGGCAACAAACTAGCACGTCCGGGTCGGAGCAGATCGACAGGCGGGAAAAAAAGCGCGCGTGGGCGAGCCGCAGAACAGCGGCGCACAGTGCATATCGCCCTTCCCGTCTCTGCTCTGTGACGGGAAGGGTATGGCAGGCTTCAGCTGGCCATCGCCAGCGGAAACAGCAGCCGATCCGGCTCCACGCGGCGCTGACGACGCAGCTGGCCTGGGGTCATCATGAAATAGTTTTTAAAGGTGCGGGTATAAGCCTGCTGGGTATCGAAGCCGTAGTTCATCGCCACCTGCAATATCGCGTCATCGCTGCTCAGCAGCGTGAGCGCAGACTCGGTCAGGCGGCGCTGACGGATATACTCTGCCAGAGAAAAGCCGGTGTGCTGACGAAACAGGCGTTGCAGATGCCAGCGGGAATAGCCGGATCGACGCGCCACCTCATCCAGATGCAGATCGTGTCCTAAGTTGTTCTCTATCCACTCCAGCAAACTCCGAATAAACTCGCGCTGATTCATGGGTTCCTCCTGTTGAAACTGATGTGCAGTGGAACCACTCTACCCGCTAAAATTTATCCCTTAATTAGCAGAAAATTAGCGCAGAATTAGCAATCGGAAAAAGCGCAGCGAGAGCAGGCGGCAGGAGCCGTTCAGGTACTAAAATCTTTGCTGCAAGGGGAACTGAAGGCAAAAGAATTGCTCCGTAAGCCAGATTTATTTTCTGCTGCGGTGATGCTGGCCGATTATGTCTGGCCGGAGTCAACAAGTCTGAGGTATCGCTGATACTCACGCGCCAGAAATTCAACATGTCGCGGTAACTCCTCCCGATATAGCGCGGGTGGCACGTTGTCGCCTGATTCCTGTTCCAGCTCAGCCACCAGCTGCTCAACAATACGGTACAGCGGAATGCGGTGTTCAGCCTGGAAACGTCTGAATGCCCTGTTCCAGATAAACGAAACAAAGTAATCAAGATACTTTCTGCCCTGCCGGAAAGGTAATGTCTGTAACTTCTCCAGCAAAAAGTTGAAAGCGGGTAATGCCAGGACACGAATTCGTTCCGCTTCGGTCTGCCGGTCCTTACCCATCGGGGTCGTGGCATTTGTCAGACGGGAGCGGATACAGGCAATAGGGTTGAGAACCCGGACGAATTCGTGGCTCATGGCTGCGCCATGGCGATCAGGCATCACCAGAAAGGGCTCTGTATTGAGTACAAGTTTATCGCCGGCAAAATCTCCAGCCTCAAAGCCAGCAGGGCGATCGATGATGTCTACAATATTTGCTTCATTCAGCCGCTCGTTGAGGAACTGACCCTGAGCATCCTCCTTGACCTTCCCGGTATCTTTATCAATCAGGCTGAGTACCGCAATGGAAGGTGGAGTAAAAACGTCCTGAACGTTTCCCGCCACGTTAAATATTTTCGCGATCACCTCAACCCCTTCTTTCCGGGCAACATAATCAACATCCATTGACGCAATGGCTGTCATGTCCGGCTGATCAGGATAGAGGTGTAACCAGGTGAGGTACCAGTACATAACCGCCTGACCGCCCACGGTGATAACCGGAGAGGGAAGCAACCTGGCGTTATCAATCAGATACCGATTTAACCGGATGGTCTGTTCTTCTGGAGGAATGGCGCGCGATGTCATAAAAAAAGCCCACCTGTAGGATGAGCTTATTTTATCACTTAGCCGATTTCAGTCGGGAATGACGTCAGAAAAATGCGAGGCTGCGTCCACCTTTTGCCGGCACAACACCTTCAGGGCGTTTTTCAAGCACGCGACCCGGCACCTGACCACTTCGGACCGCTTCAACGCGCTCCTGATATTCGCGCTGGTGTCTGTTTTTTGCTTGCTGGGCTGACATACTATCACCGATAAATTATCTGGCATTCGCCTGTTGTTCAAATATACGTCACCCGTTTCAGGCTTGCAATCGCTGGCACCTCAACCAGCATAACCAGTGGCGCGAACTATCACGGCGGATAATTCTGCTCTAACAATTGACGGTTACACTCTCCCCTATCTTTCTGAAGGAGATCAGCCATGCGGGTGTTACTGGTTGAAGATGATGAAATGATCGGCGCGAACCTGCAACAGGCACTGGAAGGCGCGGGCTGGTCAGTGGATTGGGTACGCGATGGCGTCTATGCCCATAACGCCTGGAGCGAGGGCAGCTACAGCTGTGTGCTGCTCGATCTGGGCTTGCCACGTGATGATGGCTTACAGGTGCTGCGCCGGGCGCGCGGGCGCGGCGATTCCACGCCGGTGTTGATCCTGACCGCGCGCGACACGGTGGCGCAGCGGATCCAGGGGCTCGACAGCGGCGCAGACGACTACCTGCTTAAGCCTTTCGATTTGCAGGAGGTGATGGCCCGGATGCGCGCGATCACCCGGCGTCGCCACGGCGCGGCGGATTCACTGCTTGGCAGCGGCGACGTTCAGCTGGATATGATGACGCGCGAGGTGCTCTACAAAGGCCAGCGCGAACAGCTCACGGCGCGTGAATATGCCCTGCTCTACGCCCTGCTGGAGCGGCCGGGCGCGATTCTGTCGCGCGAACAGCTGGAAAACCGCATTTATGGCTGGGGCGATGAAGTCAGCAGCAACGCGGTTGATGTGCTGATCCACGGAATGCGTCGCAAGCTGGATAACGACGTCATCCGTAACGTGCGCGGGCTGGGCTGGCGGGTGCCCGCGATATGAAGCCCTTTACCTTTATGCGCTCGCTACGCAACAAACTCCTCTCCACGCTGCTGATCATTCACCTGCTGATGATTGGCGGCGTCACCTGGTATTTCTTCAGCTGCTACGGCGATATGGTCGGCACCATGAAGGATGACCAGCTGGCGAAAATCGCCGATGCCTGGTCCACCAACAAACAGATGCCGGCGCTGATGCCGATGCTCATCGCCCCCGATAAGGCGAAGAGCGCCTTTGTGGTTCAGCTATGGGATAACCAGGGGAAACTGCGCGCCAGCTCCTGGCCGGAGCTTCAGGCCCCGCTGCAAACGCAACGCGGCTATCGCGATGTCTATGTGGGCCAGTGTGACGACTGTGAATGGCGCATCTACACCCGGCCCGGCCTGCCCGGTAGCGAGATTAAAACCATTCAGGTGATGCATAACCTCAGCTACATGAAGGCGCTGATGGTCAAGCGGGCGCTGTCGGCGATCATTCCATTGATCCTGATGATGCCGCTGTCGCTGCTGGTGATCTGGCTGGTGGTGCGTAAGATCACCCGCGATCTGCGGATCGCCTCGCGGCAGATTGCGGCGCAGGAGACCCATCATCCGCACAATGTCTCACCCGAGGGTTTGCCGGATGAGATCCTGCCGCTGGTGGCGGCCTACAACTCGTTGCTGAGTAAGCTGCGCGAGGCCTGGTCCTCTCAGCGTCAGTTTCTGGAGGATGCCGCCCATGAGCTGCGTACGCCGGTGACGGCGGTGACGTTACAGCTGGAAAACCTGCGTCAGCATATCCAGCCGGGCGAGGCGAGCCGCCAGTTCAGCCAGCTGGAAGCGGGCGTCACCCGCACCCGGCATCTGGTGACCCAGTTGCTGAATGTCTCGCGGCAGGAGGATCAAAGCGTGGTCGCCAGCGTTGAACATATCGATCTGGAAGATCTACTGAAGGAGAGCATTGAGCAACTGATGGTGGTGGCGGATAAACGCGGCATCGATATTGGCTTCAATGGCTCCACCCAGTACCGGCTTCAGGCCAGCCGCTCCGAGCTGCGCAGCCTGTTTGACAACCTGATTGGTAACGCCATGTTGCATACCCCGGAAGGCAGCCTGGTCGATGTGCTGCTGCATCGGGTATCTGGCCAGACGGTGGTCGATATTGTCGATAACGGGCCAGGCATGCCGGAATCCTTTATCGAACGCGCCTTTGATCGCTTTACCCGCTCGCCCGACGTAAAAGCGCAGGGCAGCGGCCTGGGCCTGTCGATTGTGCGCAGTGTGGCGCAGAAACATCAGATTCAGGTCGCCCTCTCCAACTGCCTGACGCCACAGGGTGCCATCTGTGGTTTACAGGTTCGCGTCACCTTTCCCTGATCTCACCTGTTTGATCACGAACCAGACAACGTAAACGGTTGCCTGGTTCCGTTCGATCCACGTCGTTATTGTGAAGCGCATCACATTTTAGCTGAATTGTAATGCAACACTTTTTGACAAACGTGAGCAAAATCTATTTTCTATCGATCTGTTACAGGCACGCTACGCGGGCTGAAGAACGGGTTGTTATTTGCTGTGAAACCCTCATTCCCATCAAGGGACCGATTTCTCTCTGACTGCGTCTGGTGTGCGGCGGTCAAAAGCATGTGGCTGATAATAATGAAATATAAAACGTTGATAGCAGGTGCCGTGCTGGCATGTTCATTGAGTGGTGCTGCGCAGGCCGCGGAAAGCGATCCGCAGTATCTCTCCGACTGGTGGCATCAGAGCGTGAACGTGGTAGGCAGCTACCACACCCGTTTCGGACCGCAGTTTAACAACGACGTTTATCTGGAATATGAAGCGTTTGCCAAGAAAGAGTGGTTCGATTTCTACGGCTATCTCGACGTGCCTAACTTCTTCGGCGTGGGTAACAGCAACGCCAACGGCGTTTTTGACCACGGTTCACCGATGTTTATGGAGATTGAGCCGCGCTTCTCTATCGACAAACTGACCGGCACCAGCCTGGCCTTTGGTCCGTTCAAAGAGTGGTATTTCGCTAACAACTACATCTACGACATGGGCCGCAACAGCGATAACCGCCAGAACACCTGGTATATGGGTCTGGGCACCGATATTGATACTCATAGCGATGTCGGCCTGTCGCTGAACGTCTACGCCAAATATCAGTGGGAAAACTACGGTGCGGCGAATGAGAACAGCTGGGATGGTTATCGCTTCAAGGTGAAATACTTCGTGCCGATCACCACGCTGTGGGGCGGTAATCTCGGCTATGTCGGCTTTACCAACTTCGACTGGGGTTCTGACCTCAACGAGAAAGGCGGTTCGTCACGCACCAGCAACTCCATCGCTTCCAGCCACATTCTGTCTCTGGGTTACGATCACTGGCACATCTCGGCGGTGGCGCGTTACTTCCACAACGGCGGACAGTGGGCGGATGGTCAGGAGCTGAACTTCGGCAAGGGACCGTTTGAAGTGAAATCTACCGGCTGGGGTTACTACCTGGTGGCGGGTTACAACTTCTGATGAGGTGCGGCGGCCTGAAGCGTGCCGCCGCGCGATAAAACCGGTCGTGGCCATTGAAACGGCGTCGCGGTTGCCGACGCCGTCTGGCTCAGTTAATCCTGCGACTTCTCTACATTGATGCGCCACGGAATATTGAACTTATCAATAAACATGGCAAACCCGCTCGACCAGAATGTCTCCTGCCACGGGGTGGTGACTTTGCCGCCTGCCGACAGCTTTTCGAACCACGCTTTACCTTCTGCTACATCGGTGGTTGAAAGGCTGACCGCGTAACCCGCATGTTCCGATGCCGGTGGCTGCTCGGTGTTGCCATCGCTTAGCATCAGTTCACCCTCACCGATACGCAACTGAGCATGCATGATCTTCTCTGGCGGCTGAGGCGCAGCAGATTGATCGCCCACCTGTTCGCCCTGATCAGGCATATCACCGAACTTCATTTTAGCGAGCAGCTCGCCCCCGGTCGCCTGAAGGTAAAAGTCGATAGCCTCTTCGCAACGGCCATAGAGAAACAGATAAGGACTGACTTGCATCTTCACCTCTATTTGTCGGTTGGATTTCTACAGTACCTTAATAGTGTAGACGATCGGCTTTAATCACTGATTTTACTGACAATAACGGCGGAACAGCTGCGCCATATAGCTGCTCATCGGCGTCAGCGCGGTCTCTTTGCGCTGTATCAGATAAAAGGTCGCTTTGGGCAGCGGGTCGTCGAGCGACAGCGCCACCAGCGATCGGCCGAGAATCGGATCGTCAATCACATCCACCGACAGAATACTGATGAAGTCACTCTGCGCCACCAGGCTGGTGCAGGCCATAAAGGTTTCACAGGTGACCACGATTTTCGGTGCCATGCCGCGCTCGCCAAACAGATCGTGCAGCAGGCGGTAGTAGCTGCCTTTGGGCGTCGGCATGGTCCAGTCAGCCTGCTGTAGCTCGGCCAGCGAACGCGCCTTTTCCAGCGGATGGCCCTTACGCACCACCACTTTGTACTCGCGCTGCATCAGTTGCTCATACATCAGCTCCTGATCGAGATGGCTCTGATCGTAGGTGTTGATGGTGAAATCGAGCGCCCCCTGACGCAGTTCATGCACCATCGACACCAGCTGGCCTTCGACAATACGCACTTTCACCAGCGGATATTCACGATGAAACTGGTTTATCACCTGCGGCATGATGGTGCGCGCCACGCTGCCGCCCACCCCGATGTTGACCTGACCACCTCCCAGCCCCAGCCGCTGCTGAATATCTTCCTGCGCGACCCGCAGTTCCGCCAGCACCAGGCTGGCATGACGAAAAAAGTTATCACCGATGTCAGTTAACACTACGCCCTGCTGACGGCGGATAAACAGCCGCGCCCCCAGCTCACGCTCCAGCTCCTGAATCGCTTTAGTTAAGGCGGGTTGCGAAAGACCGGAAAGACGGCTCGCCGCCCGGATACTGCCCTGCCGCGCCACGTCGACAAAGGCGCGCAGTTGATGAAGTTTGAGGTTAGCAGACATAAATTCGGTGATAACCGTTGTTTATCAGTCACAAGATATTCGCATCTTATGCCGCTCAATACCATTGTGTAGATTCAGAACGATGCATAAAAAACCAACAGTAAGGACAGAGCCGATGAATACCCTTTCCGACCACATCCGCGCCCGGCTGCCCCAGCTGCAACAGTGGCGTCGCGACTTCCATCACTACGCCGAATCGGGCTGGGTAGAGTTCCGCACCGCCACCCTGGTGGCCGAGGCGCTGCACCAGCTCGGTTATCAGCTGCAACTGGGCCGGGAGGTGATCGACGCTGACGCCCGCATGGGGCTGCCCGACGAGGAGGTGCTCCGGCAGCAGGAGGCGCGGGCGCTGCAACAGGGTGCGCTGCCCCAGTGGATCAGCCACTTCTCCGGCGGGTTTTGCGGCATCGTGGCGACGCTTGAAACCGGGCGGCCTGGCCCGGTGATGGGATACCGGGTGGACATGGACGCCTTGGATCTTAATGAGAGCCAGGCGGCGGATCATCTGCCGCAGCGCGAAGGCTTTGCCTCCTGCAATCCCGGCATGATGCATGCCTGTGGTCATGACGGCCATACCACCATTGGCCTTGGTCTGGCTTCGGTGCTGATGGCGATGAAAGATCAGCTGAGCGGCACGATAAAACTGATCTTCCAGCCCGCTGAAGAGGGAGTGCGCGGCGCGAAATCGATGGTGGCGGCTGGCGTAGTCGATGATGTGGATCGCTTTACCGCCATCCATATCGGGACCGGCGTCCCGGCTGGCGAAGTGGTGTGCGGCAGCGACAGCTTTCTCGCCACCACCAAGCTCGATATTCATTTTACCGGCGTCGGAGCCCATGCGGGCGCCCGCCCGGAAGAGGGTCGCAACGCCCTGCTGGCCGCGGCGCAGGCGACGCTGGGGCTGCATGGCCTGTGCCAGCACAGCGGCGGGGTGGCGCGCGTCAACGTCGGCGTGATGCAGGCCGGAACCGGCCGCAACGTGGTGCCCGACTGCGCGCTGCTGAAAGTCGAAACCCGCGGTGCCACCAATCAGGTCAACGATGATATTTATCAGCAGGCGCTGCGCGTGGTGGCCGGGGCGGCGGCGATGTATGGCGTAGAGCATCAGGTTTCGCTGATGGGCGCCGCGCGCAGCTGTACGCCGACCCAGCCGTGGGTCGATTTCATTCATCAGCAGGCGGACGCGCTCGGCATCTTCCGTTCAGTGGTCGATCGCAAAGCTCAGGCGGCCGGTTCCGAAGATGCCACTTACATGATGGAGCGGGTAAAAGAGCGCGGTGGCCAGGCGTCTTATGTCATTTTTGGCTGTGAGCTGGCGGCGGGTCATCACAATGCGAAGTTCGACTTTGATGAGCAGGTGATGCCGGACGCCATCACCCTGCTGGCGACGCTGGCGCTGAATCAGGCGCAATATGGCGGTGCCCGATGAGCGAAGATTTTATTGCGGAGTATATCGATCGCCATCACCTGCGGTTCAGCGGCCTCAGCGACGCTATCTGGGACACCCCGGAAACCCGTTTTGCCGAGACCCGCTCCTCGGCGCTGCTGGCTGACGCGCTGGCCGAAGAAGGTTTTACGGTGGAGCGCGGCGTCGGCGGTCTCGACACCGCCTTTATCGCCAGCTTTGGTCACGGCAAACCGGTAATTGCTATCCTCGGCGAATTTGACGCGCTGGCCGGACTGAGCCAGCAGGCGGGCTGCGCCCGACCACAGCCGCTGGAGGCGAATGGCAACGGGCACGGCTGCGGACACAACCTGCTCGGCACCGCGGGCGTCGCGGCGGCCTGCGCGGTAAAAGCCTGGATGAGCCAGCACCCGACGGGCGGCACGGTACGCTTTTATGGCTGCCCCGGCGAAGAGGGGGGATCCGGCAAAACCTTTATGGTGCGTGAAGGGTTGTTCGATGATGTCGATGCCGCCGTCACCTGGCATCCTGAAGGCTTCAGCGGCATGTTCAATCTGCGCACCCTCGCCAATATCCAGGCGGCGTTCAGCTTTAAAGGGGTGGCGGCGCACGCGGCCAACTCCCCCCATCTCGGCCGCAGCGCGCTGGATGCCGTCACCCTGATGAACACCGGGGCCAACTTTCTGCGCGAGCATATCGTGCAGGAGGCGCGTCTGCACTATGCCGTGACCAACAGCGGCGGCGTCTCGCCGAATGTGGTGCAGGCGGATGCGGAAGTGCTCTACCTGATCCGCGCCCCGGAACTGCCGCAGGCGCAGGAGATCTACCAGCGGGTGATCAATATTGCCCGCGGCGCGGCCCTGATGACCGACACCACCCTGACGGTACGCTTTGATAAAGCCTGCTCCGACTATGTGCCGAATCGCGCGCTGGAAGCGGTGATGGAGCGCTATTTGCATCACTTTGGTCTGCCGGACTACAGCGACGAGGAGCGGGCGTTCGCGGCGGAGATACGCGCTACCCTGAGCGAAGAGGATCTGCGCAACGCCAGGCTTAACGCCGCCCGCACCGGCGGCGAAGCGGGTCACGCCTGGGTCGAACAGCTGGGCGACCGGCTGTTTATGGATCAGGTTGCGCCCTATGCGGTGACGCGCGAGCTGCTTTATGGCTCAACCGATGTCGGCGATGTCAGTTGGGTCACGCCGACCGCACAGTGCTTTGCGCCCTGCTTCACCTTTGGCACGCCGCTGCACACCTGGCAACTGGTGGCGCAGGGACGCACCAGCATCGGGCACAAGGGGATGTTGCTGGCGGGCAAAGTGATGGCGGCCACGGTGTTAACCCTGATGCAGGATGCGCAGGCGCTGGCCGCCTGTCAGGCCGAGTTTAACCGGGTACGCGCTACGCAACCCTATCACTGCCCGATCCCGGCGGGGATCACCCCAACAAAACTGGCCGAATGAGCCAACGGCCGCGTCACTGGCGCGGACCGCTATAAAAAATATTGCAAACACACTCCCCCGATTCAGCGGTGCCGCATCTGAACTCACCGCCGCTCGCACGCAACCGCGACCGGCGTCAGCCAGCGCCGCTGATTGGGGGACATAAAACGAGACCCGACATGATGGAAGCAACCTCACAGAACCGCAGCCCTGGCCGGCTTTTCAGCTGGATCGAGCGCGTGGGCAATAAAGTGCCCAATCCGTTTTTACTGTTTGTCTATCTGATTGTGGTGCTGATGGTGGCGACCGCCATAATCAGCGCGCTGGATCTGGCGGTAAAAAATCCGGCTAACGGCGAGATAGTGCGGGTCAATAACCTGCTGAGCGTCGCTGGTATTCAGTGGATCCTGCCGAACATTATCAAGAACTTCAGCAGCTTTACCCCGCTGGGGTCGATTCTGGCGCTGGTGATTGGTGCCGGGCTGGCGGAGAAAGTGGGCCTGTTGCAGTCGCTGATGGTAAAGATGGCGTCGCGCGTCAGCCGTCGCTACGCCAGCTATATGGTGCTGTTTATCGCCTTTTTCAGCCACATCTCCTCGGATGCGGCGCTGGTGGTGATGCCGCCACTGGGCGCGCTGATCTTCCTGGCGGTGGGTCGTCATCCGGTGGCCGGTCTGCTGGCGGCGATTGCCGGTGTGGCGTCCGGGTTTACCGCCAATCTGCTGATCGTCACCACCGACGTGCTGCTCTCCGGTATCAGTACCGAAGCGGCGAAGGCGGTCAGCAGCACGGTGCACGTCAGCGTCATCGATAACTGGTTTTTTATGGCGACCTCAGTGATCGTGCTGACCGTGGTCGGCGCGCTGCTGACGGATAAGTTTATCGAGCCGCGCCTGCCGCAGTGGCAGGGCAATGGCGAAAAACTGGCGGCGCTGACCCCGCTGGAGAACCGTGGCCTGCGCGCCGCGGGCATCGCGGCCCTGCTGTTTATCGCCGTGATGGCGCTGCTGGTGGTGCCGGAACATGCGCCGCTGCGCCACCCTGTCAGCGGGACGATTATTCCCTCGCCCTTTATTCAGGGCATTGTGCCAATCATTATTCTGTTCTTCTTTGTGGTCGCCATTGCCTATGGCGTGGTCACGAAGCAGATCCGTCGCCCCGACGATATTCCGCAGCTGCTGGTCGATCCGATGAAGGGAATGGCGGGCTTTATCGTGATGGTGTTTCCGCTGTCGCAGTTTGTGGCGTTCTTTAACTGGAGCAACATGGGCAAGTTTATGGCGATTGGCCTGACGGACGTGCTGGAGAGCGCTGGCGTCAGCGGTGCGCCCGCCTTTCTCGGTCTGATGTTCCTGTCGGCGTTTCTCTGCATGTTTATCGCCAGCGGCTCGGCGATCTGGTCGATTCTCGCCCCGGTGTTCGTGCCGATGTTTATGCTGCTTGGCTTCCATCCCGCCTTTGCCCAGATGATTTTCCGCATCGCCGACTCCGCGGTGCTGCCGCTGGCACCGATGTCGCCGTTTCTGCCGCTGTTCCTCGCCTTTTTGCAGCGCTACCAGAAAGATGCGCAGCTCGGCACCTATTACGTGCTGATCTTCCCCTACCCGCTGGTCTTTTTTATCAGCTGGATTGCGCTGCTGGTGGTCTGGTACTGGCTGGGACTGCCGATTGGTCCCGGCGTCTGGCCGCAGCTGCCGTAAGGCAGCCGCCACGGACGGCAAAAAGTGCAACGTGCATTGCTAAATACTCACCAACAAGCTGCTCGGCAAGCGGAGATGAATTGATTATTCTGCTATTTCTTCGCTTGCTAACGGTTAACTATTTTAATAAGCCTCTGACCGGCGGCGAGTCCCGTTCACACTGCCTGAGGTTCACCCTGACATGACTACATCCTCTCGCGGGATGCCGCCGATGCACGCTTCATCGGCAGCCCGCAACAGCTTAGCCGGGCGCATTGATGCGCTGCCCGCCTCCGCCGGACTGTGGCGTTTTATTACGCTGCTGGCGCTGGGCGGCTTTTTCGAGCTTTACGATCTGTTTGAAACCGGCTACATCAGCGCGGGCCTGCTGGCAGCGGGGGTGTTTCACACCGGCGCGGCGGGCGTACTGGGCTTCTCCGATCAGGCCGCTTTCGCCTCGGCCACCTTTCTTGGCCTGTTTTTCGGTGCCAGCCTGCTGGCTCCCTATGCTGACCGCTTTGGTCGTCGCCTCACTTTTATGTGCGCCCTGCTGTGGTACGGGCTGTTTTCGCTGCTGATGGCGTTCCAGCAGAGCGCGGAGATGATCATCCTGTTCCGCTTTCTGGTCGGTATCGGGCTGGGGGTTGAGCTGGTGACTATCGACACCTATCTGTCGGAGTGGGTGCCGAGCCGGCTGCGCAGCCGCGCCTTTGCCTTCTCCTTTTTTGTGCAGTTTCTTTCGGTGCCCGCCGTCGCGCTGATGTCGTGGTGGCTGATTCCGCAAACGCTATTCAGCCTTGAAGGCTGGCGCTGGGTGGTGATCGCCGGGGCGCTCTGTTCGCTGGTGATCTGGCTGGTGCGCAAGAACCTGCCGGAATCGGCACGCTGGCTGGCGCAGCAGGGTCGCCATCAGGAGGCGCACCAGGTGCTCTCCCTGATGGAGCAGCGCTGTGGCGCGGCGCCCGGCGCGGCTTTCCCGTCCGATGACGCGGCGGCGCAGCTGCCTGAGCGGGGACGTTTCCGGGAGATCTGGTCACCGGCTTATCGTAAGCGCACCCTGATGCTGGTGGTGATGAACTTTTTCCAGGCGATCGGCTTTTTTGGCTTTGGCAACTGGCTGCCTGCGCTGCTCTCTGGCAACGGCGCCACGGTAACTCACAGTCTGCTCTACGCCTTCTTCATCACCCTGGCCTATCCGCTCGGTTCGCTGATTTGCAGCCGCTACGCCGATAAGCTGGAGAATAAATGGCAGATCGTCCTGGCGTCGCTGATGACGGTGGTGTTCGGCACGCTGTTCGCCTTTCAGACCCAGCCGCTGCTGCTGATCCTCTGCGGCTTTCTGATCACCTGGTCCAACGCCTGGCTGACCTACAGCTTCCACGCCTATCAGACCGAAATATTCCCGACCCACATCCGGGCGCGGGCGGTTGGCTTCTGTTACTCCTTCAGCCGCCTCTCGACGGTCTTCAGCAGTATTCTGATTGGCGTGATTCTGCAATATGCCGGAACGCCGGGGGTGATTACCTTTATCGTGCTGAGCATGGTGATGGTGATGCTGTCGGTGGGGATTTACGGGCCGAAAACCCGCGGCATCGATCTGGAGAATATTTAACAGCAAAGGCCGTCACCCGCAGGATGACGGCCTGTTTTAGCGCGGATTACTTGCCTTCCAGCACCCGAATATCGGCACTGCCCAGCCGATCTTTCTCATCCTTACGCAACTCAGCGACCTGCTTCGCGCTGACCGGCGCAGACGCCTTGTTGCCCCAGCTGTTACGCACGAAGTTCACCACGTCCGCCACCTGCTGATCGCTCAGCCGCCAGCCAAACGCTGGCATGGTGATGGTCGACGGCGCACCGTTCACGCCAGGCAGTTGCCCGCCCGCCAGCACGATATGGATCAGCGAGGTCGGGTCGTCCGCCAGCACCACCGGATTGCCGCGCAGCGCCGGATAGAAGCGTTTGTAGCCACTGCCATCGGTTTTATGACAGGCCGCACAGCTGTCGACATAGGTCGCCGCCCCGCTCTGGCTGTCGTCGCCGCGCCACAGCGCTTTAGCCGTCGCATCGTCCACGCTGAACGCCGCCTGGTGCGGATCTTTCGCGCCCAGCGACTTCAGATAGCGTGCAATGGCGGTAATATCCGCCTCACTCAGATGTTGCAGGCTATGCTCCACCACGTCGGTCATGCCACCGAACGCGGCGGTCTGATCGTTGCGACCGTAACGCAGGAACTGACGCAGATCCTCTTCACTCCAGCGTCCCAGTCCATCACGGTTGTCACCGCGCAGGTTGCTGGCGGTCCAGCCATCAATCGGCGCGCTGCTGCCCGCCAGATAGTCGCTGCCCCCGTCGTTGGTCAGCGCCTTCTCCTGCATGGTGAAGCTGCGTGGCGTGTGACAGGCGCCGCAGTGGCCCAGCCCCTCAACCAGATAGCGCCCGCGCGCCAGCACCGGATCTTCCTGGGCGGCGGGCTGGAACGCTTTCACGTCGGGCGCGAAAATTCCGCGCCAGATCGCCAGCGGCCAGCGCATTGACAGCGGCCAGGGAATGTCGCTGTCGCGGTTCGCCTGCTTCACCGGCGCGACGCCATGCATGAAGTAAGCGTAAAGCGCCTTCATGTCTTCATCGCTGACCACCGCATAGGAGGGATAAGGCATCGCCGGATAGAGCGTATCGCCATTTTTCGCCACGCCGTGACGCACCGCTTTCTGGAAGTCGTCGTAGCTGTATTCACCAATACCGGTCGCCGCATCGGGCGTGATGTTGGTGGAGTAGATGGTGCCGATCGGCGTCGCCATCGGCAGGCCGCCCGCAAAGGCCGCCCCCTCTTTGCTGGTGTGGCAGGCGACACAGTCACCGGCGCGCGCCAGATATTCACCCCGTTTGACCAGATCGTCCTGACTGCCCTCCGCCAGCGCGGCGAACGACAGGGTGCTCAGAATCAGAGCCAGAATGCCATTTTTCATCGCCATGTTCCTTATGCCTGCACCAGTGGACCGGGGTTTTTCAGGTAGTGTTCACGAATCGCTTTGGCTGACCAGTAGGTCAGCGCCGCCACCATGCCGGTCGGGTTATAGCCCAGCCCCTGCGGGAAGGCGGATGCGCCAGGCACAAAGACATTCGGCACGTCCCAGCTTTGCAGATAACGGTTTACCGCGCTGGTTTTCGGATCGTCGCCCATGATCGCCCCGCCGCTGATGTGGGTGGTCTGATAGACGGTTGAATCGAAATGGGTGCCCGGCTTTTTCGCGCCGCCGATGATCATCTTCGGGTTCATCGCTTCGGCAATGTTGCGCATCTTACCCACCATAAACTGCGCCATTTTGATGTCGTTCTCCTGCCAGTCAAAGGTCATGCGCAGCAGCGGCTGCCCATAGGCATCTTTGTAGTTGGGATCGAGATCGAGATAGTTAGCGCGATAGGACTGGTGCGCGCCATGCGCATCCATCGACAGGTGGTGGGTGTAGGTGTCCGCCACCGCCGCTTTCCATTTGCTGCCCCAGTTGGGCGTACCCGCTGGCACCGGCAGGCCGGAGATCGGTTTAGTGCCCGCCTGGTTAACCCAGAACGGCGAACCGCCGACAAAGCCGTGCGGACCATGATCGAAGTTATCGGCGTTGAAATCATCCACCGCCACCCCTGCGCCACCCGCACCGATAAACGGATTGGTGGTGGTGTTTTTATCAAACAGCGCTTTCAGGGTGGAGAGGTTCTGGTAGGCGAAGTTGCGGCCCACCGTGCCTTCATTGGTAATCGGGTTATAAGGCTTACCGATGCCCGACAGCAGCATCAGGTGAACATTATGGAACTGGAAGGCGGAGAGGATCACCAGATCGGCGGGCTGAACCTGTTCACGACCCTGACCATCCACATAGGTCACGCCGGTGGCGCGCGTTTTGTCATCGCTGAGGTTAACCCGCAGCACATAAGAGTTATTGCGCAGCTCAAACTTCGGCTCCTGGCGCAGTGCTGGCAGGATATTGACGTTTGGCGAGGCCTTGGAATACATGTAGCAGGCGTAACCACTGCAATAGCCGCAGAAGTTGCACGGTCCCATCTGCGCGCCATAGGTGTTGGTGTAGGGGCCGGAGGTATTGGCGGAGGGCAGATCGTAAGGGTGATAGCCCACCGATTCCGCCGCCTGCGCAAACAGCTGCGCCGAGTAGGTGCGCTTCTGCGCGGGCAGCGGAAAGTTATCTGAGCGGTCGGGCGCGAAGGGGTTACCGCCCTTCTCTTTGCCCACCACTTTGCCTTTGATACTCCAGGCGCTGCCGGAGGTGCCAAAGACTTTTTCCGCCTTGTCGAAGAACGGCTCCAGCTCATCGTAGCTGACGCCAAAATCCTGAATGGTCATGCCTTCCGGGATAAAGTTTTTGCCGTAGCGCTCCTCGTAGTGGCTGCGCATCCGCAGCTCAATCGGATCGACACGGAAATGGACGCCCGACCAGTGCAGGCCCGCGCCGCCGGTGCCGGTACCGGGCAAAAACGCCGCCAGCTGACGATAAGGCACCGCGGTCTGCGAGGCGTCATGACGAATGGTCACGGTGCTTTTCGAGAGATCCTGGAACAGCTTTTTGCGGACGTTATAGGTCAGTTCATCAATCGACTGCGGATAAGATCCATCGGGATAGGTGTCGCGATGCGGCCCGCGCTCCAGCGCCAGTACGTTAAGGCCCGCTTCGGTCAGCTCTTTCGCCATGATCGCGCCTGCCCAGCCGAAGCCGACAATCACCGCATCCACTTTTTTCATTTCGTTTGCCATGCTCAGCTTCTCTCCCCGCGAATTGACACTGACGGGAACGGATACCGTTCGCCGCGCTCTACCCAGTCCATAAAGTCGGCGCGTGCGCCAGGGAAGTTGATCAGCTTCCAGCCGACCATGCCCTGATTTCCGCCGTGGATCGGATCGCTGAAGAAACCTTCACGGGTGTTCTGCAACAGGAAGCTGAAGAAGACTTTTGCCGGCAGCTGGCTGAACTCCGCGCTGCCGCTCTCCATCGCCTGTAACAGAGCGTCCTGCTGTTCGCCGCTGAGCTGCGCGAACACCTTGCCGTACTGCTGTTTGCTGTAGTGGTCGGCGTCGGCCAGGCCAAGACGGTAGATCTGCTGCGGCACCAGCGGCAGCTGATAGCCCAGCTCTTTTGGCAGGTCAGGATTGAACGGCCCCTGCATATACCAGTTTGAACCGGTGGCATAAGGGGTGTTCATCTGGCGATCGATAAACTCAGGTACGCCAGCTTCCAGTGCGCCAGGCCCGCGTTCATCGCTGGGGATCAGCCGCGCCACGGCGGCGGTGATAAAAGCAAACTCTTCTGCGGTAAACCAGGCTGGCTGGTAATCGCGCGCCTGCTGCGGTGCCGCCGGGGTTTCAGCCGCCTGCGCGGCCAGCGGAAGGGAGAGTGCGCCCATCGCCGAGGAACCTACCGCCACTGCGGGCGCCAGGGTGATTGTCTTCAGCAAAAAATCCCTGCGTGAATGACCCTTTTTTTGTTCTGACATGACATTGCCTCATTCCCGCCATGATGAGCGGTATGAAAAAAATTGGTGGTTGCGTTGTAATGGTTTTTATCAGCAGATACCGGCGAACAGCCTGTTTGTTACCGGTAACAAACCGCTGCATTGTAACACTGCCATCTACAAATATTTAGTTCCACGAAACAAAATCGCACAATTTCATTAACATCACGGCTTCTCCTGTCATGAGCAGAAACAACAGACTACAGACAGCAGGCGGGCAAAGCGTTATAACAGGCAACACACAACAGTGGAGCGCCTATGTTTAAGTCTTTTTTTCCGCGGCCAGCGCTGTTTTTCAGCTCTGCGGCTGTCTGGAGTTTATTAGCGATTTTTGCCTGGTTCGGTTTTGCCGCGCATCTGCCCGGTATCTGGCCCGGCCTTGATGCCGCGATGAAACAGCCCTTACCGACCACGTCGATGCGTTTTATCGCCCCGAGTCAGCTCTGGTTCTATCTCTATTACTGGATAATGGTAGCCATTTTTGCTGTGGCCTGGCGGCTGATAGATGCGCACCCGTGGCAACGCTGGTCGGTCTGGGGTTCCGCGCTGATCATCTTTGTCACCTGGTTTGGCGTGCAGGTCGGGGTCGCCATTAATGCCTGGTATGGTCCGTTTTACGACCTGATCCAGAAAGCGCTGACTAAAGCGGGATCGGTGCAGATTGCCGAATTTTACCTGGAGATCCGCGCCTTTCTCGGCATCGCGCTGATCGCGGTCGTGATAGGTGTCCTCAACTCATTCTTTATCAGCCACTGGGTTTTCCGCTGGCGCACCGCCATGAATAACTACTATATGCACAACTGGCAGCGTTTGCGTCATGTGGAAGGTGCCGCGCAGCGTGTGCAGGAAGACACCATGCGCTTCGCGACCACGCTGGAGAACTGGGGCGTCAGTTTTATTCAGGCGATTATGACGCTGGTGGCCTTTTTGCCGGTGCTGGTGGCGCTCTCCCGCCATGTGAAAGATATTCCGTTCCTTGGCAATATCCCTTACGCGCTGGTGATTGCCGCAGTGCTGTGGTCAGTGTTCGGCACCGGGCTGCTGGCGCTGGTGGGGATTAAGCTGCCGGGGCTGGAGTTCCGTAATCAGCGGGTTGAAGCGGCCTACCGTAAGGAGCTGGTCTATGGTGAAGACAATGGCGATCGCGCTGGCCCGCAGACGGTGCAGGAGCTGTTCAGCCGGGTACGGTTCAACTATTTCCGCCTCTACTTTCACTATCTCTATTTCAATATCACCCGCATCCTCTATTTGCAGGTCGATAATGTGTTTGGCCTGTTTCTGCTCTTCCCGTCGATTGTGGCGGGCACCATCACGCTGGGCCTGCTGAACCAGATCACCAACGTGTTTGACCAGGTGCGCGGCTCGTTTCAGTATCTGATTACCTCCTGGTCGACGCTGATTGAACTGATGTCGATCTATAAACGTCTGCGCAGCTTTGAACAGATTCTGGATGATGTGCCGCACGATGAGATGATGCGCGAAGCGTCGGAAGAGGTGTAGCGGTTGGCGGTCGCGGGGAGGCCGGTTGCGCCCCGCTTTTTTACTGCCGGAGATGACCAGAGAGTCATGCTCTGTTGTGAGCGCTATTGGGATAAAACTAGTGCGATGCGATATTGCAGGAAATTGCATTTTCAGTCAGTTTACAAGCTGCACGGTAGTATTTATCACCTTTTCTGACCTCAAAATCACCCTTTAGCGATTAACATTCGGAGTCAGCCGGTTAATGCTGGCTGGCTCTTTATTCTTATAGTCCAGGATCCTGTTATCGGAGCCCGCCGTTCCCTCGGATACCTTAATCTGACAACCCAGCCAGCTGTAAACTTATCGAATAATTGCCGTCGGTTTCGAACAAATCAGCCATGAAAGCGGCATTGTTTCAGCACTTCTGTTTTTTTAAATTGTCTATTTACTGAGCACTGATTATTACATACACTTTTCGTAGGGATTTAATAACTACATAAGGATGATGTAAAAATGGCTATTCCCGCTTATCTATGGCTTAAGGATGATGGTGGAGCACACATTAAAGGTTCGGTTGATATTCAGGATCGTGAGGGCAGCATTGAGATTAACGGTTTCTCTCATCATCTAAGCATTCCCACAGATGGAATGACGGGCAAAATTACTGGAACACGCAGACATTCTTCTCTCATTATTCAAAAAGAGTTTGATAGCTCTAGTCCCTACCTCTACAAAGCTGTTGCTACCGGACAAACGCTCGAGTCAGCAGAGTTTAAATGGTATCGCATCAATGACGCTGGATTGGAAATGGAATACTTCAACATGCTGCTTGAAGGCGTGACGATTGTCGGTATTTCTCCGGTGATGCACGACACCAAAGATCCGACGAAAGAAAAACATAATCACCTTGAGTGCGTTGAGTTCCGCTATGAAAAAATCACCTGGAAACACTGCGATGGAAACATCATATTTACGGATAGCTGGAACGAGAGAGTTCAGGCGTGAGATACCCAACTTCAGCGGTATCGCCCCATCCGCAATATGATCCTTCCTCTTTTGCGCCTCCGGGGGTCAGCATCGTTAATAATATGATGATGGCCCGATTTCATCGGGGGCCGTCAGCGCTTACCTATGCGTGGTTCTTTCAGCAGGTAAGAAGCCATGGCCCCTGGGATTACAAACAGCGCGGACGCCAGTTCGCAAACTTTGGAAACTTCAATTACGGTGCTGCTGGACATGCCGCCGGAATTTCCGATGTGGTGTTACTCAGAGCCGCAGGATGGGCACAAAACAGGGCAGGAACGACTCACCCCGCCTGGGATGATTGGTATGGTTCCGCGCCTTACGGTGATGATCCTGATGACCAGTACTGGATTAGAGCGGGCATTGATTATGCAAAACGCGCGGGTTTTTAAAAAGCGATACCTGCTGTTAATTCTGCTGGCTGTTTTCGCTTTTGGCGCTTACAGCGTCTTTCATTCGTTATCTCCTGAGCAAGTATTAATCAGGAAATTGAAAGTAAACAGCCTGGTTAACCTTTACATCACAGAAGCAAATGCAGGTGCGACGACAGACTTCTCGTATCGTTTCTATTTATATGATGCATCTAAAGATGACAAAACCTTTATGGCAGGATTGAGCGGTAATGAACCTTTCATGATTACCGCAGATAAAGACGCATTTATTAAGGTCAGTAAGGACGCAATTTTTTTATCCGTAAAAGGAAAAATAGACAATTTTCATAGCCCTGCGTTCTATAGAGCAGGAGGAGCGATATATTCCGTTCCCGTCTACCTGACTACATCACCTTGAGGATAAATCGGCAACCAGGCGTTTCCGCTTAACAATACGTAAATGCGGGCTTTTTATGCCAAAAAGCCACTCGCATGAGTGGCTTCCGGGATCACAACAGCCAGCGTGACAGGACGACCCTGCGCCTGGTTAAAGCCGCCACGCCTTACAATGCAATCCGCATCACGCTGTCGGGCTCTTTTGGTGGCGCTTTACGGGAGCCCGGTTGCTTGACGCTGACAAACAGCGCTTTGCCGTCGGCTGAGAGGGCCAGACTGTTAGGCAGACCCGGCGTTTTCACCACCCGCTTCACCTTATAGCTGCTGGCGTCGATGATGCTCACCGCCCCCGCTTTGCGATGAGTAACATAGAGCTCATCGCGATCGCCATTGAACAGCACCGCCAGCGATTCCGGCACCGCAATCCGCTGGATCACCTGCTGGTTACGCAGATCGACCACCAGCAGCTGCGCCTGCTTCGAGTCGCTGAGGAAGGCGCGCTGCCCGCGCGGATCCAGCGCGATGTTCAGGAAGAAATGCGCGTTATCGCCATCGATCTTCTGCTTCTTCTCAATGGCGTTAGTGCGCGCATTAATGGTAATCAGTTCGCCGTCGCTGTTAGTGACGTAAACCTTTTGCGCTGCCGAATCCACTGCCAGACCGGTTCCCATTTTACCGGTGTTCGGTATGGTACTGAGCAGCGTCAGGCTCCCGCCATCCACCACCCAGACCACGCTCTGTGGACCCAGCCCGGTGATATAAACCCGATTAGTTTTAACATCAACCGCCAGCTGGCGCGGCTGCAACGGCCTTACATTCTCGCTTCGCTGGCGTCCGTCCAGCACCAGCGTATTCAGCACTTTACCGCTGCGGGCATCGATAGCCGTCACCGAACCGTTCAGGGTATTACCGATATAGAGCACGCCGGTTTGCGGATTGATCGCCGCGCCAAACGACTTCAGCGCAGTGGCAATCGACTGCTGCACCGCCAGCGTCGTGGGATCGAGACGGAAAACCGTGCCGCCATCGCTGCTGCTGTTCTGTGCTGTCGCCACAAACAGCGCCTTATCCTGCGGGCTGACAGCCAGTTCATAGACTCCCTTACCCAGCGGCTGATTCACATCTTCAGCCTGCACTGCCAGCCCGCCAGAGGCGGAGAACAGCGTCATCGCCAGTAACAGGGGACGCAGAGTCCCGTGCCTGTTGGTCATCGCTTTCATAACTTATCCTTAGTTAACCCACTGTAAACGCAGTGAAAAGAAAGCCCGACATTGCAACCAGAAAGGTCTGACCCAGAGGCAGACGCAGAATTGTTTTTGAGAATAATAATTATTTCGGTGGAAAAGGGACAGGATTTTTATCGCAGAAACGCCGCCAGGACGCCCGGGGGCGTCCTGTCAGCACAAGAGGGTAATCTTTGGCTTATTTCAGCAGTTCAGCTGTCATGTGAACGCCGTTGTTGGTGTAGGCTTCAGTGATTTTATATGAAGTACCAGCTTCCTGCGCCTGCGCAGCAATTTTCGCTTCAGCACCATCCAGCGTAGAGTCGATCGCAGTCACAGATTGCGCGAAGCTGGCGAATGGCAGAACAGAAAGGGCGATAACAGCAGCAAAAGTTTTGATAGATTTCATGGTCAATTCCTCGGTTAATTTTTATCAGGTAAGGCGTGTTTCCTTGTTGAGATAAATAATAGGCCGAATGTTGATCAGTAAAAAGCGGAGAGTTTTGCTTAACTCGTTCAGTAAAACTGATGATGAAAGGCACGTTTCGTATAGTTATTACCCAAAAGGTTAATACCCCGGCTTAATTAAAAAAGGCAGCATATATCGCTGCCCTGATGTTTTAATCTGCCGCTCCTATGCCGCGTGCGGCTGACCAGAGGGGATACGCCAGCGCCTGGCTCCGGGTAAAAACAGGTCAGGCACGCGGCGCGCCTGACCTGTTAAGCGGGTCGGTTAACGGAATACGCTGATCGCTTCCACCAGCCGGTTCGCCTGGTGGGTCATGCGACCGGAAGCCTCTGCGCTTTCCGTCACGCGGGCGGCGTTCTGATGGGTAATATCATCCAGATCTTCCACCGCGGAGCTGACTTCGCTGAGCGCGGTCGCCTGCTCAGCGGTGGCGGCGCTGATCTGGGCGATCAGGGCGGTGACGTTCTGCACCTGCGAAACAATATCCTGCATCGTCCGGCCCGCCGCGCTGGCATGCTCATTGCCCGACTTCACCCGGCTGGCGCTGGTCTCTACCAGCATTTTGATCTCGCTGGCGGCTTTGGCACTGCGTTGCGCCAGGTTGCGTACTTCCCCCGCCACCACCGCAAACCCTTTGCCCTGCTCGCCTGCCCGCGCCGCTTCCACGGCGGCATTCAGCGCCAGAATGTTGGTCTGGAAGGCGATGCCGTCAATCACGCTGGTAATGTTGGCGATACGTGTTGAGCTGTCGGCAATTTCGCTCATCATGCCCATCATTTCGGTCATCACCTCACCGCCTTTACTTGCGGCGCTGCTGGTATTGGCCGACAGGGTATTCACCTCCTGCGCGGTTTCGGTATTGCTCTTCACCGTGGCGGTCATTTCGTTCATGGTCGCGGCGGTCTGCTGCACGTTAGCTGCCGCCTGTTCGGTGCGACGACTCAGTTCATTGTTGCTGCGGGCAATGGCGTCGCTGGCGCTGAGAACATTTATCGCCTGGCCGCTGACATCATCCACCAGCCAGCGAAACATCAAGCCGAGCTGACCGATAGCGCGCAGCGTCACGCCAACCTCATCAACGCGATCCATCTGCTCCACCTGGTGGCTGGCACCGGTCGCCACGCTCAGCGCCTGCCTGCACATCCGCTCAATCGGACGTGAAATCTGCTGCTCCAGCCAGAGACTTGCCAGCGCCAGCAGCGCCGCCATGCCAGCGGTAAAACCTGTCAGCGCAGCCGGTGTCACGCCCAGCGCCCAGAGACCGGCCACCGAGAGCGGCAGCAAAGCCAGCAGGGTGCTGCGGATGCGCCAGCGCAGCGGCAGGGTTTTCAGAATCGAGGCGGGACGCCGCCAGCCGCTGCCCAGCAGCAGACCTTTATGAAAACGCCGCCCTCTGGCTCGGCCCGCCCGAAAATCCTGATAGAGCGCTTCGGCCTGACGCACTTCCTCAGCGCCAGGTTTGGTGCGCACCGACATATAGCCCTGCACTTTGCCATCGCGCACTACCGGGATAGCGTTGGCGCGGACCCAGTAGTGATCGCCATTTTTACGCCGGTTTTTCACCAGCGCGGTCCAGGGTTCCCCCTGTTTCAGCGTCGCCCACATGTCGGCAAACGCTTCTGGCGGCATATCGGGATGACGCACCATGTTATGCGGCTGACCATTGATCTCTTCGGCGCTAAACCCACTCGCTTCGATAAAGGCATCGTTTGCGTAGGTGATGTGGCTGTTAAGATCGGTGGTCGACATCAGAGTCGCATGATCGTCGAACACATATTCACGCTGGGAAACAGGCTGGTTGTTACGCATCAAAAGTCCTTAAAGACCCGGCGTTCCGCACGCGACAGGAGGCGTGAAAACAGAGGGGCAGAGAAATAACGATTACCTTTTTTTATGTTTTCGGCATGCCATAGCACACTCTTTAACGTTTGCACTAAATTTAAGACGTGAAAAAAGCCGCTTTGCAGCGGCTCTCACATTTCGGCTCTTTTATCCATCCGTTAGCCAGGCTGGATAATGGCTTAACCGCCGTTCAGCTGAGATCCACATTGCGGGTGCCGAACCACCAGGTCAGCAGGAATCCGCCCGTCCAGGCCACTATCAGCCCGGCCAGATAGACCGCCATACCGGCGAAGATCCCCTGGCTGGAGGTCATCAGCGGTAATGTCACCAGACCGGAGGGGCCGAACACGGTGTTCATGCCGACCGGCAGCCCCAGCCACGCCACCAGCCCGATAAAGAAACCGCCCAGCGCCCCGCCGCCACAGGCGGTGATAAAAGGTTTGAGGCGCGGCAGCGTAACGCCATAGATCAGCGGCTCACCCACTCCCAGCAGACCCGGCACAATCGCGCCTTTGATCTGCGCCCGCAGCAGCGCCCCCTTTTCAGCTTTGCACCAGAGCGCCAGCGACGCGCCCACCTGGCCCGCGCCCGCCATCGCCAGAATCGGGAACAGCGAGTTGAAGCCCTGCGTTTCCATCAGGGCAAAATAGACCGGGATAAAGCCCTGATGGATGCCGAACATCACCGCGATCAGGAACAGTCCGGCCAGCAGCGCACAGCCAAAGGGATTGTTATTGAGATGAATAAACAGCCACGACATCCCTTTAAACAGTTCGCCTCCCAGCGGCATGATCAGCAGATAGGTAATAGCACCGGTGATCAGCAGGGTAAACAGCGACGTGAGGATCATATCCAGGTTGTCGGGAATGATTTTACGCAGCTGTTTTTCGATCCACGCCCCGATTATCGCCGCAATCAGTACCCCAATAATGTTGCCGCGCGGATCGATCGTCAGACCAAAGAAGCTCTCCATGCCACTGTAGTAGCCGGTGGTCGCTGTAGGCACATAACCGAGCACAAACAGCGAGGCGATAATCGCGCCGTTGACGCCGCTGCCGCCAAAGGCTTTCTGCGCGTTGTAGCCGATCAGGATGCTGAGAAAGGTGAACAGCCCTTTGCCAAACACTTTCATGTAGGCGACGCTGTGCAGCAACCACGGAGCGTGCTCGCCTGGCGCATTAAGATGCAGACTCTGTTCAAGCAGCGTGGCGAATCCCAGCAGCAACCCCGCTCCGATAAAGCCTGGGATAAGCGGCGTGAAGATGGTGGCAAAGCGCGACAGGAACTGATGCACGCCGCTGGTCTGCTTCGCCTTTAACTGCTGTTTCTGCTGCGCCGCCAGCTGGCTCAGTGGCGGCGTGTCACGCTGCGCCGGTTTGCTTTGCGCGCTTTCCTCCTCTGCCAGCAGACGCTGCATCCCTTCGGCGGCGGTTTGCGCCTTGCCTGGGCCCAGCACAATCTGTAACTGCGCCTCGCTGTCGATCACCCCTAACACGCCCGGCAGGCTTTTCAGCCGCGCCAGGTCAGCCTGGCCAGTCTGGCTGAGCGTCAGGCGGAGCCGTGTCATACAGTGGCCGCAGGCCGCGATGTTTTGCGCGCCACCGACCGCCTGTAGAATGTCGCGTAACAGTGCATCGGTGATTTTAGCCATTAGCGTGCTCCCGCGGCCTGTAGCGCCTGACGGATAAAGCCCCGATGCTGGCTGAGCAGCGCCTTCGCCTCATCCGCCTCCAGCCCGGCCAGCACCATCAGGATGGCGGTTTTGCAGTGGCCACCACAGGCGGTCAGCGCGGTGCTGGCGGTAGTCTCATCACAGTCGGTGGCCTGCATCACGATGTTGATCTGCCGCTGCACCAGTTTCTGGTTAGTCGCTTCCACATCGACCATCAGATTGCCGTAGACCTTGCCGCTGCGGATCATCGCGCCGGTGGTCAGCATGTTGAGCACCAGTTTCTGCGCCGTGCCCGCTTTCATGCGCGAGGAGCCGGTGACCACTTCCGGCCCGACAACCGGCGTCAGGGCAATGGCGGCCACCTGTGACATCGGGCTGCCTGGATTGCAGGTGAGCGCAACCGTGGTCGCGCCGAGTTCGCTGGCGTAGGCGAGCGCGCCCAGCACGTAGGGGGTGCGACCGCTGGCGGCGATGCCGACCAGTATGTCGTGATGGCTGAAGTGGATATTTTTGAGATCCTGTGCGCCCTGTTCCCGGTTATCCTCGGCGTTTTCTACCGCCTGTAAGATCGCCTTATGTCCTCCGGCAATCAGCCCCACCACCAGGTCACGCGGGGTGCCAAAGGTGGGTGGACACTCGCTGGCGTCCAGAATGCCGAGCCGCCCGGAGGTGCCTGCACCACAGTAGATCAGTCGTCCGCCCGCCTGAAACGCGGCGCAGATGGCGTCAACGGCGGTGGCGATCTGCGGCACTATTGCCTCTACCGCCAGCGCCACTTTTTTATCTTCATCATTAATGACCCGCAGCATCGCTTCGGTGGAGAGTTCATCAATGTTCTGGCTGGCCGGGTTGCGGCCTTCGGTGATCATCTGGCTGAGATCGAGTTTCATAGCTGGCTCCGCTTAGGAATAAATTATTCAAATAATGATTTATCATAACGAATGATTAATTCATTGGGTGAGATCTTTTTGCGATGGATGTGGGCGGTGGGTCAAAAAATAAGGAATTTATCCTGTGGGTATCGTGCAGGTCAGCTGGCGTGGCGGGAAAACCCTATGTGGGCTGGCAAAGGATCTTTCTGGCTGCTCTGGAAACAAAAAAGGCTCAACTTTCGTTGAGCCTTTTTAGCGGTTAAAGCAGTAATCAGTTTGCGGTCTGCATTTTCAGCTGCAACTCATACTGTTTCGCCTGCTCAGCGTCGAACTGGTTTTCCCAGCGGGCAATCACCAGCACCGCCAGCGCGTTACCGATCACATTCAGCGCGGTACGCGCCATATCCATGATGCGGTCAACCCCGGCGATAAACGCCAGACCTTCCAGCGGGATCCCGACGCTGCCGAGCGTCGCCAGCAGCACCACAAAGGAGACGCCAGGCACGCCAGCAATACCTTTTGAGGTCACCATCAGCGTCAGCACCAGGATAATCTCGTCGGTCAGCGACAGGTCGATGCCATAGAGCTGCGCGATAAAGATCGCCGCGATACTCTGATAGAGCGTGGAGCCATCCAGGTTAAACGAGTAACCGGTCGGCACTACGAAGCTGGTGATCGCTTTCGGCGCGCCGTAGGCTTCCATCTTCTCCATAATGCGCGGTAACACCGTTTCCGAGCTGGAGGTGGAGTAAGAGAGGATCAGCTCATCTTTCAGAATGCGCATCAGGGTGGTGATGCGCAGCTTACAGAAGCGCGCCACTCCGCCCAGCACCACAAAGGCGAAGAACAGAATCGCCACGTAGACCAGCAGCACCAGCTTAGCCAGCGGCCACAGCGAGGCAAAACCGAAGTTGGCGATGGTCACCGCAATCAGAGCAAACACCCCGACCGGCGCATAGCGCATGATCATGTGCGTCACTTTAAACATGGTTTCAGAGACGCCGCGGAACAGGTTCACCAGCGGGTCGCGCTGCTCTGACGGCAGTGACGACAGGCCTAAACCAAACAGCACCGAGAAAAAGATAATCGGCAGCATGTCACCCTTCGCCATTGAGGCGAAGATGTTCTGTGGGATCAGCGACAGGATGGTGGCAACCAGGCTGTGTGGACCGCCCTGCACCGCGGCGGTGGTCGCTTCATATTTAGAGATGTCCACCGTTGCCAGCGTTGACATATCAATGCCGGTGCCGGGTTGAAATACGTTAGCCAGGGTAATCCCGACCACAATGGCAAGGGTGGTGATCACTTCAAAGTAGAGAATCGTTTTGACGCCGATGCGTCCCAGTTTTTTCGCATCACCGACGCCGGCAATACCGACAATCAGGGATGAGATCACAATCGGAACCACAATCATCTTGATCAGATGGATAAAAATATCACCCGCCGGACTCAGAATATTGGTGACTAACCATTCACGATTGTCTGGCTGATTATGCAACACAGCGCCCACAACGACGCCAAGCACCAGCGCTATCAGAATCTGCCAGGCCAGGCTGATTTTAAAACCTTTCATAACGTGTCATTTCCTCAGTCAAAACCCGTTTTTCTCTACTGCGAAGGTGCAGAAGACAATACACACAGGGAAGTGAGCAAAAAGCCCGGTAAATTAGAGGGTGTCTTGAAACAGCGCCTCGCACGAGAATCTGATGATTCCCATACCCATTTTCAGACGCGGTCTGAGTTGATACCTGTGGAACAGGGGCGAGATAAGTACCATTTTCACTGTGGTAAATGCAACCCCTGGCGGATTCGATTAAAAGTTCGCCACCTCTGTAGCATAAAGTGCTGCTGACAGGGAAAATCCCTAACCTGCTGTTATGAAAAGTATTCCTTTGATGAATTTACGCATAGCTATGCAGAACTGCTTAAAAACCCACCCGGCGCGTTTGCTCGCTTTTTAAACAGGCCATTGCCAGAATGGAATGCCTTTTAATTCCCCAGCACTGCCAACGGCTTAACCGCAAATATCAGGAAGGCTTAAGGCTTCTCTTTACGCGCTCTGTCGCGTGATCTATGGCGCAAAAAAGAAACAAAGCCTCAGGCTAGGCTTTAATCAACCATTGATTGACATATCATTAACATCTTCAAGGAGATCCGCCATGAGCCAAACACATAACCATCCCGTTCCAGAGAATATTGCAGCCAATGCGTTGATCACCGCAGAGCAGTATCAGGCGATGTATCAGCACTCTGTTACCGACCCGGAGAGTTTCTGGGGCGAACAGGGCAAAATCCTCGACTGGATTAAGCCCTACAGTAAAGTGAAAAACTGCTCTTTTGCGCCGGGCAATATTGCCATTCGCTGGTACGAAGATGGCACGCTTAACCTGGCGGCAAACTGTCTTGATCGGCATTTGCAGACGCGCGGCGATCACCCGGCGATTATCTGGGAAGGCGACGACGCCAGTGAGAGCAAAACGCTGACTTTCCGCCAGCTGCACGCTGAAGTGTGTCGCTTCGCCAACGTGCTGGAGCTGCTGGGCGTGAAGAAAGGCGACGTGGTGGCGATCTATATGCCGATGGTGCCGGAAGCGGCGGTGGCGATGCTGGCCTGCGCCCGTATTGGTGCCATTCATTCCGTGATTTTTGGTGGCTTCTCACCGGAAGCGGTCGCCGGTCGCATCGTGGACTCCAGTGCGTCTCTGGTGATCACCGCCGATGAGGGTGTCCGCGCCGGTCGCAGCATCCCATTGAAGAAAAATGTCGATGACGCGCTGAAGAATCCTGCCGTCACCAGCGTGAAAGATGTGGTGGTGTTCCAGCGCACCGGTAAAGAGGTGGGCTGGGTTGAAGGCCGCGATCGGTGGTGGCACGAGCTGATGCTGAACGCCAGCACCAGCCACTCCGCGGTGGAGGTCGGCGCGGAAGATCCGCTGTTTATCCTCTATACCTCCGGCTCTACCGGCAAACCCAAAGGGGTACTGCACACCACCGGCGGCTATCTGGTCTATGCCGCCACCACCTTTAAGTTTGTCTTTGATTATCATCAGGATGACATCTACTGGTGTACCGCCGACGTCGGCTGGGTAACCGGTCACAGCTATCTGGTCTATGGTCCGCTGGCCTGTGGGGCCACCACGCTGATGTTTGAAGGGGTGCCGAACTGGCCAACCCCGAGCCGCATGGCGGAAGTGGTGGATAAACATAAAGTGACGCTGCTCTACACTGCGCCTACCGCGATCCGCGCCCTGATGGCCGAAGGGGATAAGGCGATTGCCGGCACCGACCGCAGCAGCCTGCGCATCATGGGTTCGGTCGGCGAGCCGATCAACCCGGAAGCCTGGGAGTGGTACTACCAGAAAATCGGCAACAGCCGCTGCCCGATCGTGGATACCTGGTGGCAGACCGAAACCGGCGGCTTTATGATCACGCCGCTGCCCGGTGCCACCGCGCTGAAAGCGGGCTCGGCCACCCTGCCATTCTTTGGCGTGCAGCCGGCGCTGGTGGATAACGAAGGTGTGCCGCAGGAAGGTGCCTGCGAGGGCAATCTGGTGATCACCGAATCCTGGCCCGGTCAGGCGCGCACGCTGTATGGCGATCATGACCGTTTCGAACAGACCTACTTCTCCACCTTTAAAAACGTCTATTTCAGTGGTGATGGCGCGCGCCGCGATGAGGATGGCTACTACTGGATCACCGGACGGGTCGATGATGTGCTCAACGTCTCCGGCCACCGGCTCGGTACCGCCGAAATTGAATCGGCGCTGGTGTCGCACCCTAAAATTGCCGAAGCGGCGGTGGTCGGCATTCCCCACAGTATTAAAGGTCAGGCGATTTACGCCTATATCACCCTGAATCATGGTGAAGAACCGTCGCCGGAGCTGTATACCGAAGTGCGGCAATGGGTGCGTAAAGAGATCGGCCCGATCGCCACGCCTGACGTGCTGCACTGGACCGACTCGCTGCCGAAAACCCGCTCAGGAAAAATCATGCGGCGTATTCTGCGCAAAATCGCCACCGGCGATACCAGCAACCTGGGAGATACCTCCACCCTCGCCGATCCTGGCGTGGTGGAAAAACTGCTTGAGGAGAAGCAGTCGATCAAAATGCCTTAAGCATCAGCAGTCCGGCGGGAAGATCGCTTCCCGCCACACCCGCCCTACGCAGTCTGTTCCGGTAGTCACAAATACTATAACCAGCTGAATCCGCGTTCTGACGTGAGGTTCACGCCTGCAACACCTCTGGAGAAAATGTGATGAATGACGCCCTTTCGAATCAGGATGCGATCAATCAACAGATTGAACAAAATCCCCGTTTTCATGAGTTAGTGCATAAACGCCAGGCGTTCGCGACGCTGCTGTCGCTGATCATGCTGGTGCTCTACGTCGGCTTTATTCTGCTGATCGCTTTCGCCCCTGGCTGGCTGGGCGCCCCGCTCTATGCCGGTACCAACGTGACGCGCGGCATCCCGATTGGCGTCGGGCTGATTGTGATCTCATTTGTGCTGACCGGCGTCTATGTCTGGCGCGCCAACGGTGAGTTTGACCGTCTGACTAAAGCAATTCTGAGCGAGGTGAAATCATGACACGTCTCACCTTATGGCTGCTGGCCCTGATGCTGCCGTTTTCCGCGCTGGCGGCCGATGCGATTACCGGCGCGGTGCAGCGCCAGCCGACCAACTACCAGGCGATTATCATGTTTGTGATTTTCGTCGGTGCCACGCTGGGAATTACTTACTGGGCCTCCAAACGTACCCGCTCCCGCAGTGACTACTACACCGCGGGCGGCAATATCACCGGCTTCCAGAATGGCCTGGCGATGGCGGGTGACTTTATGTCCGCCGCCTCCTTCCTGGGCATTTCGGCGCTGGTTTACACCTCCGGCTATGACGGGCTGATCTACTCGCTCGGCTTCCTGGTCGGCTGGCCGATGATTCTGTTTCTGATTGCGGAGCGGCTGCGTAACCTGGGGCGTTACACCTTTGCCGATGTCGCCTCATACCGCCTGAAACAGATGCCGATCCGCACCCTGTCAGCCTGCGGTTCGCTGGTGGTGGTGGCGCTCTATCTGATCGCCCAGATGGTGGGGGCTGGCAAGCTGATTCAGCTGCTGTTTGGCCTGAACTACCATGTGGCGGTGGTTCTGGTCGGCATCCTGATGGTGATGTATGTGCTGTTTGGCGGCATGCTGGCCACCACCTGGGTGCAGATCATCAAAGCGGTGCTGCTGCTGTTTGGTGCCACCTTTATGGCGGTGATGGTGATGAAGGCGGCCGGTTTCAGCTTTAATACGCTGTTCACCGAGGCGATGGCGGTCCACCCTAAAGGCATCGCGATTATGCAGCCTGGCGGGCTGGTTAAAGATCCAATCTCCGCGCTGTCGCTGGGTCTGGGGCTGATGTTTGGTACCGCCGGACTGCCGCATATCCTGATGCGCTTCTTCACCGTGGCCGACGCCAAAGAGGCGCGCAAAAGCGTCTTCTGGGCCACCGGTTTTATGGGTTACTTCTACTTCCTCACCTTTATTATCGGCTTCGGTGCGATTCTGCTGGTGGGGGCGAATCCGGCCTTTAAAGATGCCAGCGGCGCGCTGATTGGCGGCACCAATATGGCGGCGGTGCATCTGGCCAACGCGGTCGGCGGCAGCACCTTCCTCGGCTTTATCTCCGCGGTCGCCTTTGCCACCATCCTGGCGGTCGTGGCGGGCTTAACCCTGGCGGGTGCGTCGGCGGTGTCACACGACCTCTACGCCAGCGTCTACCGTAAAGGTCAGGCGAGCGAACGAGAGGAGCTGCGGGTCTCTAAAATCACCGTGCTGGCGCTGGGTGTGGTGGCGATTGCGCTGGGCATTCTGTTTGAGAAGCAGAACATCGCCTTTATGGTCGGGCTGGCCTTCTCGATTGCCGCCAGCTGTAACTTCCCGATCATCCTGCTGTCGATGTACTGGTCAAAACTGACCACGCGCGGCGCGATGGTCGGCGGCTGGCTGGGTCTGCTCACCGCCGTGGTGCTGATGATCCTCGGCCCGACGGTATGGGTCCAGGTGCTGGGCAATGCCTCACCGATTTTCCCGTATGAGTATCCGGCGCTGTTCTCCATGGCGGTGGCCTTTATCGGCATCTGGCTCTTCTCAGTGACCGACCATTCGCCGCAGGGTGCCGAGGAGCGTTCCCGCTTCCGCGCCCAGTTTATCCGCTCGCAGACCGGCACCGGTATTCAACAGGGCAAGGCGCACTGATCATCGTTTTTCGTTCATAACGGGCAGGCGATAAAAAAGGGCGACTACCGGAGTAGTCGCCCTTTCTTTCGCGCAACAGAATCAGAAACGCAGCGATGCACCCACGTACGGGCCATCGACCAGCACGTTATCTTTGCGTCCATCTTTGTTGTTCAGTTCGATGTACTGATAACCCACGCGCAGGTTAAGCAGGGAAACCGGCGTGAAGCTCAGGCCACCAGCGACTTCCTGATAGCTGTCGAGGCGATCGGTAAACGCTTCTGGCGCGTAGTAATATTCGCCATACAGACCCCACATGCTGTTGAAGCTGTAGTTTGCTGCACCACCCAGCGCCACGGCAAATCCATCTTTTCCATCTTCGGGATGGGTGAAGATCGCTTTTGCGGTCGGCGCCAGACGCAGCGGTCCGAAATCGACGTTGTAACCCAGACCGGCACCGTATGTGCTGCCGTCATGGTCGCTACGCAGCCAGTTACCTTTCAGAAACAGACCGGGTGATGTGGTGCCCAGACCCAGATTCAGGTTGGTGTTGTGTTCGCTGACATCAACGCTGCCTTCGATCGCCTGCGCAGCACCGCTCAGTAAAACCAGCCCGAGGGCGCTCCCGGTAACAAGTTGCTTAAACATGATTCCACTCCATGAAAGGACAATTAATTCGGCCGCAAGGTTAACAGCCTGAAACGGGGAGACAACAAAATCCGGGAAACTTTACGTAAAAATACGTGTCGCGTTCAGAATTGCAGCTGTCCCTGCGCAACGCAGTGTAGACTAGATTGTCCACATCAGTTGTCCAATCAGTGGAGCCAGCACCACTGTCACCACGCCGGAGAGCATCATCACCAGACTGGCGACCACGCCCTCCTGCTCACCAAGCTGATAAGCGCGCGCCGTGCCCGCCCCGTGCGAGGCGGCACCCAGACCGGCACCTTTCGCCACGCCCTGCTTAATCGCGATACGCAAAAACAGTACGTCGCCCACCGCCATGCCAAACACCCCGGTGATCACCACAAACAGCGCGACCAGATCGGGCTGACCGCCAATCGGCCCCGCCGCCGCCAGCGCAAATGGCGTGGTAATCGAGCGGACCGCCAGGCTGCGCTGGATCGACTCCGGCAGCGTTAACAGCCGCGCCAGCCAGACCGAGCTGCAAACGGCGACCAGCGTGGCGGTCAGCACGCCCGCGCTCAGGGAGAGCCAGTGGCGTTTAATAATCGCCACGTTCTCATAGACCGGCACCGCAAAGGCCAGCGTCGCCGGGCCCAGCAGCCACAGCAGCCAGTGATTTTCCGCAATGTAATCCTGCCAGCTGATATGGGTCAGCAGCAGCAGCGCCACCAGCACCAGCGGCGTCATCACCAGTGGCATCAACAGCAGCGTGCGCCAGCGGCGATAGAGTCGTTTATTCAGGGCATAAACCAGCAGCGTGACCGCCACGCACAGCAGGCTGAGCACAAAATCACGCATCGGGAGCCTGCTTACGCGCCGCGCGCGCCACTTCATATTGATAGAGCCGATCCACCACCCAGGCGGTCGAAGCCAGCACCAGCAACGTACTGACACCAATTACCAAACAGATGCGCCAGCCATCGACCCGCAGCAGATCGCCATAGTTCACCACCGCCACCACCGCCGGAATAAAGAACAGCAGCATTTCGGCCAGCAGCCAGCGCGACCCGGCCTTCACCCAGTTCAGCGGCACAACCCGCGTCACGATTAACAGCAGCAACAGCAGCATCCCGACAATATTGGCGGGCAGCGGCAGGTGCAGCCACCTCACCAGCCGGTCGCAGCCGATAAACAGGCTGATATAGAACCCCAGCTGTAGCGGCAGGCTGAGCCACTGCATCGCGCGGTTACTGCGCGAAGTAAGCGCTAACGCCATCACCTTTTCTCCCCCGATTAAATTCACCGCAACAGTATAAATCGTCGGCATAAGGTGAAAAAAATGAATTAAAATTATTCAAATCATGCCTGAAAGGAATAGTTATGGATGTCCGCGCCCTGCGTTACTTTACTGAAGTGGTCCGCCAGCAGAGCTTTACCCGTGCGGCGCAGAAGCTGTTTGTCACCCAGCCAACCATCAGCAAAATGCTGCGGCAGCTGGAGGAGGAGCTGGGCTGCACCCTGATCCTGCGCGACGGTCGCCGCCTGCATCTCACCGACAGCGGCCAGGCGGTCTATCAGCGCGGTCTGGCCATTTTGCAGGAGTTTCATCAGCTGGAGGCGGAGATCGGCGACATCAATCAGCTGAAAACCGGTGAGCTGCGGCTCGGCATTCCGCCGATGGTGGGGATGCAGATAGCGGGATCGATTTCGGCGTTTCGCCGCCGCTATCCCGGCGTGAAGCTGAAAATCTCTGAATTTGGCGGGCTGACCGTGCAGCAGGCGGTGCTGGCGGGCAGTCTGGACATCGCCCTGACCGCCCTGCCAGTGGACGCCGATCTGCCGCTGAACACCCTGCCGCTGATGCATCATCCGCTCTGCGTGCTGCTGCCGCGTCGCCCCGAATGGCTGAGCCGCCAGCAGATTGGACTGGCAGAACTGGCCCAGCATCCGCTGCTGATCTTCAATGAGGAGTTCTCGCTGAATCGACAGCTGATGCAGGCGTTCCAGCGGCTTAACCTGACGCCAGCGGTGGCGGTGCGCAGCGGTCAGTGGGATTTTCTGGCGGCGATGGTACAGGCGGAGATGGGCGTGGCGATTCTGCCGGAGCCAATCTGTCAGCGGCTGGATAAACAGTCACTGCTCTGGCTGCCGCTGGAGTCGGAACTGAAGTGGAGTCTGGGTTTGATCTGGCGGGAAGGAAGCTATCTGTCGCGCAGTGCCCAGGCGTGGATAAACTGCTGTCGCGAGCACTGGCCGGATCAGCCACCGCGTCTGTCGGTATAAAAACCGGCGCGCCGCACGCTTAGTGCCGCGCGCCGGTGAAGCGTTACTCCTCTTTTTCGATCAGCAGCGCTTCCAGCAGATCGAGATCGTGCAGTAACTTCTGCATCGTCTCATTGGAGATTTGCTGGGTGGCGCGCAGGTGATAGACCTCGGCCCGTTCGGCGCGCAGGCCGGTCAGGCGGAAGCGGCGCTCCAGATTCTCGGCAAACAGCGCATGTTCAAGGTCGTTTTTCCCCTCGGCGCGCCGACGTAAGTTGCCAATCACCCGCAGGCTTACCTCTTTCAGCAGCTCTGGGTCGATGTTCTCTTCCGCTTCATTCTCCAGCCGCTCCTCCATCTTATGCAGGCTCTCGATGGCCGCACCGGCCATCACGGCCCGGGCGCTCTGCAACTCGCGACGGTGCGCACCTTTATCAATGGTATCAATACCGCGCAGCAGAACCGGCAGGATCACCACCCCGACCAGCAGCGAGAAGAGGATCACCCCGGTGGCGATAAACACCAGCTCATAGCGTGCCGGGAAAGGATTGCCATTACTCAGGAACAGCGGAATCGACAGCACACCGGCCAGCGTAATTGCCCCGCGCACGCCAGCAAAAGAGGCGATCAGCAGTTCGCGCAGCGAGTAGTTTGAGAACTCCAGCGGCTTCTTCTTCAGCAGACGTTTGCTGAAGCGCTGCATAATCCACAGCCAGCCGAAACGCACGATCATCAGTGCGGCATAGACCAGCCCGATGTCGGCGAACAGCATCCACAGCTCGACATTAGGATCGGCCGTCGCCTGATCGACTGAGGTTTGCAGGATGTCGGGCAATTGCAGCCCCAGCATCAGGAACACCATGCCGTTAAACACAAACTCCAGCATCTGCCAGACGCTGTTGGCACGCAGGCGCATCGCCAGCGGAGCCTGACGGATAATCCCGGAGCGGGTAATGGTCATCCCCGCGGCCACCGCCGCCAGGATGCCCGACACCCCCAGGTGTTCGGCAATCAGATAGGAGGCGAACGGCAGCAGCAGCAACAGCACTGTCTGGGTGGCCGGATCGTCACCACTCCAGCGGCTCAGCAGACGCAGCGATTTACCGTAGAGCCAGCAGACCGCCACACCGGCAATCAGGCCGCCAATCGCCACTTTCAGGAACTCAACCGTGGCGCCACCCCAGGTAAACACCATGGTGCCCATCGCGACGGCCACGGCGAATTTCAGCGACACCAGGCCCGATGCGTCGTTCATCAGGGCTTCGCCCTGCACAATCGACATGATTTTCTTGGGAATGCGCCCTTCACCCACAATGCCGGAGAGCGCCACCGCATCGGTCGGCGACAGCACCGCCGCCAGCGCAAAGGCGGGGATCAGCGGAATGCCCGGCACCATCCAGTAGATCAGATAACCGATGCCGACCACGGTAATCAGCACCAGCACCAGCGCTAAGCCAATAATTTCCCGGCCATGATGCAGAAACTCACTGATGGGGGTTTTCCAGCCATCGGCGAACAGCAGCGGCGGAATAAACAGCACCAGAAAGAGTTCCGGGTCAAAATCAACATGCAGACCGAAAGTTGGCCAGGCCATCATCGCACCCGCGGCGATCTGGACCAGCGGCAAGGGGATCTGAAAAGGCAGAATACGAGCCGCGACGCCTGACAGCGACACGACCAGCGTCATGATGAGAATAGTAAAAAAGATTTCCATGCTTTCCTTAGGCGTCGTTTCTTTCACTCATTGTCTGAGCGCTAAAGTGTAAAACAAACCGGCAGGAAGATGGTCAGCTTCGCGTGCGACGCGGGGAAAAAAGTGGAAAATACCGGACGCGCCGCGGCACGCCCGGTCAGACAGTCAGATCGCCCAGCCACCGGCGTAAAACGCCACCAGCGCAGCGGCAATCACCACGGTGCCGACATTGAGCTTACGCCATTCACCGGCAAACAGTCGCCCCACCACCAGGCTGGCGAAGCCGATCATAATGCCGGTCACAATGTTACAGGTCAGCACGATAATCACCGCGGTTAACAGGCCCGACATCGCATCGACAAAATCATTAAAGTCGATTTTCGCCACGTTGCTGAGCATCAGCAGCCCCACATACATCAGGGCTGGTGCGGTGGCGTAGGCGGGCACCAGATAAGCCAGCGGCGACATAAACAGGATCAGCAGAAACAGCAGGCCGACCACAATCGCGGTCAGACCGGTTTTACCGCCCGCCGCGGTTCCCGCCGCCGATTCGATATAGACCGCCGCCGGCGACGCGCCAACCAGACCGGCAAACAGGCTGCTGAGGGAGTCGGTGGTCAGCGCCCGGCCACCGTTGATAATCTGGCCCTGCTTATCCAGCAGGTTCGCCTGACCCGCCACGGCGCGAATGGTGCCGGTGGCGTCAAACACCGCCGTCATCACCAGCGCCAGCACGCTTGGCAGCACCACCGGCTGCATCGCCCCCACAATATCCAGGCTGAACAGCAGCGACTGACCGCCAGCATCCCGCAGGCTCGGCAGCGCGAACAGCCCCTGATAAGTCACCGCCGGATCGAAGATCAGCCCGAGCAGCGAAATCGCGATAATCGTCAGCAGAATGCCGCCCGGCACCCGCCGCTTCTCCAGGCCAAAAATCGCCGCCAGCCCCAGCAGCGTCATCATCACCGGGAAGGTGGTGAAGTGACCCAGCGCCACCGGCAGACCCGGTGCCGGGTTTTTTATCACCAGGCCGACGCCATCCGCCGCGATCAGCAGCAGAAACAGGCCAATCCCGACGCCGGTGCCGTGCGCCACGCCCATCGGCAGGTTACGCAGGATCCAGGCGCGTATGCCGGTTACCGAGATCAGGGTAAACAGCAGGCCCATCAGGAACACCGCCCCCAGCGCCACTGGCACGCTGATGTGCTGACCCAGCACCAGGCTGAACGCGGTAAAGGCGGTCAGCGAGATGGCGCAGCCAATCGCCATCGGCAGGTTGGCCCACAGCCCCATAATGATTGAGCCAAAGCTGGCGACCAGACAGGTGGCGACAAATACCGCGGAGGGGGAAAAGCCCGCTTTGCCGAGCATCCCCGGCACCACGATCACCGAGTAGACCATCGCCAGAAAGGTGGTGAGTCCGGCCAGAATTTCCTGACGCACGCTGCTGCCACGCAGGGATATGGAGAACCAGGCGTCCAGTTTTCCACTGGCCGGGCGTGATTCAGTTGACATAGTTGAGCCTCAAAAATTTTTGTTGTGTGAAATGCGCTGCGGCCCTCGCGCTCCCTGGAATTAGCGGGTAAACGTGACGGACTGGCCGGGCTAAGCCGCCAGGCAAACGTTTACCTTGCCGCAGATAGTTGGCCGTCAATCGACCGCCAGATAAAAAGGCAAACGATTATCCGGCCTTTACCGGCACATTTTCAACTGTCAGAGGGAGATTATTCAGCATAAAGATCAGGCGCGGGCCACGGCAGAGGCGGCGGAACCGGGCTGGCGTCCTGAAATCACAGATATTTTTGCGGCAGTGGACAGCGGCGCAGCCGGGATAAAACCGGGTGCGCCGGACGAAGAGAGCGTTAACCCGGCAGAGAAATTTCACCGCCCTGGGCGATGGCCCGCTGCCAGGCGGCGCGCTGCTGCACGGTTTGCAGCCACTGCTCCGTGGCGGGCATCTGGGCTAAACCGGCTCGTCGCGCCAGCGCCAGCAGGGGGAAGCTCATCTGAACATCGGCGATGGTGAGGCGCTGACCGGCAAACCACGGATTCGCCGCCAGATGCTGTTCGATCATCTGCATATGGGGCTTCAGCTGTTTATCGATAAAGGCTTTCTGCACCCCTTTACCAAATGCCGCCCCCACCGGACGCAGCAGCCACGGCACCGGCGCTTTGCCCATCTGACCAAAGATCAGCTTCATCACCAGCAGCGGCATCAGCGACCCTTCGGCGTAGTGCAGCCAGTAACGACACTGCAAACGCGCCTCTTCATCGGTGACGGTCAGCCGCGATTCATGGTCATATTTCTCTGCCAGGTATTCGAGGATGGCACCCGACTCCGCCACCACCCGGTTTCCGTCGGTGATCACCGGGGATTTGCCCAGCGGATGGACCTTTTTAAGCGCCTCCGGTGCCAGCATGGTCGGTTCGCGCTGATAGCGCTTAATCTGGTACGGCACTTCCAGCTCTTCCAGCAGCCACAGCACCCGCTGCGAGCGCGATTGTTCAAGATGGTGAACGGTGATCATCATGATTCCCTGTGTTTTAACCTCCCTCCAGTATAGACGTCACTCCGCGTCAGGATGTTTATCGTCCTGTTCCGGGTCGAGCAGCACCGCGCCGGAACCCTGCTGACCCAGCCGGTCGCCGGGATTGCGCAGCGGGCAGTCGCGCATCGACAAACAGCCGCAGCCAATACAGCCATCCAGGTCATTGCGCAGGCGGGTCAGGGTTTCAATGCGCTTGTCCAGCTCCTCGCGCCAGTGCTGCGTCAGCGCGTCCCACTCCAGCGTCGACATCCGCTTATTGGGCGGGATATGGTCCAGGCTCTCGCTGACCGTTGCCAGCGGGATGCCAATACGCTGGGCAATCTTGATAATGGCGACGCGCCGCAGCACGTCACGGCTGTAACGCCGCTGATTGCCGCTGTTGCGGCTGCTGAAAATCAGCCCTTTGGTTTCATAGAAGTGCAGCGCCGAGACCGCCACACCGCTGCGGCGCGCCACTTCACCCGGCGTTAACACCGGTTTGGGATAGTTGCGTTCTTTTTTCATCAGGCTCTTTACCTCAAGTTAACTTGAGGAATTATACTCGCTCTCCATCAAAACGACTAAACTCCCTTTATCACTGATTAAGCACCAGAAGGATGAGGCCATGATGCAAGAAGAGATCATTCATTCCCTGACGCACTGGATTGACGAGAACCTCGATAAAAGCCTGTCGATAGATGAGGTGGCCGCCAAATCGGGCTACTCGAAATGGCATCTGCAACGTATGTTCCGTACCGTGACGAAACAGACGCTGGGTGGATATATTCGTGAGCGCCGTCTGACGCTGGCCGCGGAGGCGCTCTGCCAGACGCAGCGTCCGGTGTTTGATATTGCGATGCAGTATGGCTATGACTCGCAGCAGACCTTCTCCCGCGTGTTCCGTCGTCAGTTTTCCCAGACGCCTACCGCCTACCGTCACGCCATGCGCCGTCAGGCGATTCAGCGCCCTCGCCTGCTGAACTATGGCCGCAGCGACGGCATGGCCAGCTTCACCCAGCGCACCACTGGCGAGTGCTGTCCGGTCCGTTAAACGTCAGCTGCGCCCCTTCGCGGGCGCAGCGGGCTGAATGCTCCGCTTTTCTTTCTGCTCAGCTCTTCCCCCGCCCCGATCTGCCATACCAGAGTCAAATTTTGTTCAATATTTAAGAAACCGCTGATATAATGTGACCCAAGTCACACTTTGAACCTGGGTTGACGGCGGAAAAGGACTCCCTGACACACTTTTGCGCCGCCGGTGATGTCCGCAGCTTGTCAGGAATACTTACTGATATTGAGGTCCGGCCGATGGCTACGTTAACCGCCAGTCTGTTTGTTATGCGTTGGGAGTTGCTGAGCGCAGTGATGATGTTTTTCGCCAGCACCCTGAAAACGAAACTTCGCCAGGAGAGCCGTCACGTGATGGCCTTTATGTGTGGTGGAATCGGTTTAGGCATGACCTGCTGGTTTGTCACCGGCCTGATGGGGATTACCCTGAGCATGGCTGACCTGCATAACTTCCTGGCTATCTCCAGGCACGCCTTTATTGACGCGATGAGCCAGGCGCCCGCTGACTGGCCGATGCCCTGATTTTGCGCATAAAAAACCCCGCGAAGCGGGGTTTTTTATATTGCTGTGTGTGCTTAAATTTTCTTCAACATGGCAGGGATATTCACATCCTGCACTGTCACGCCCGGGCTCTGCGTTCCGCGGCGGTCCTGAATCCACATATCTCCCATCATCTGATTTAAACCGCGATCTAAGCCGGTTACCAGCCCTGCACCTGGGGTGAAGGTCAGCTCGCCGAAGTAAATCTGTTCGTCATGGATATACCAGTCCACACGCACATAGTCGAAATCACTGGCCAGCTTTTTACTCAGTTCGAGCGCCTGCTCCAGTGACGGCAGTATCGGTGAGACATCCAGCCCGGTGTCACGAATTTTGTGATAAGCCTCATTGAGGTTATTCACGTAGAAATTCATCGACAGCAGCGGCTGACAGCGGTTGTAGATCACCTGCAACACATATTCAAACCGGCCATCACGCTTGTTGAACATATGAAACTTGTAATCGATCGGCGCGCTTTTGCCATCCCCGATGTACTTCTCCACCAGAATGCGTGGCTTGATGTAGCGATAGTGAATCTCACGCGCTTCGTTGGCGAAGTCGGTCTTCAGCCAGCGGTAGCAGTCGTGAATAATCTGCTGCTTACGCAGGGCGTCTGGCTCCTCCAGCAGAATCTCCACCATGTTGGAGGCGTGGTTCGGCTTGATCACCGTTCCTTTCCAGCAGGGTAAGCTGTTCAGCGTGGTCGGGTCCGTGGTTTCGTGTACCAGCGGGATCAGGTATTCATTACCGATTTTCTCAGCAATGAATTCGCGCACCGAGTATTTATCAGAGAGGCGACCGTAGTTCTGGTAATCGCCAAAGATAAACTTACGGTACAGCACCTTTTCGTTGAACACTTTCGGCTGACGCAGATTGGGCAGCTTTCTGAACTTATGGAAGTAGTAGATGCGGTCCTGATAAGCCCAGGGCATCTTCTTAATAAAGTACTGCACACTTCTTCTGAGTTCTTCTTTCAACTTGAGCATATCTGACCTCATTTGTAGGTTTTGTAGTTGAGTGAGGAAACCTGAATCTTTTGAATGACGCCGTTTTTAAAGAAGTAATTCATTACGGTCAGGGACAAAAGTTCTGAAAGGAAAACGCTCCACGCGGCCCCCATGATGCCGTGGCTCTGGATCAGCCACCACGAGAGCGGCAGACTGATCACCATCAGGCAGATGATTTTCCTCAGCAGGTAGTTAAATCCTCCCTCTTTGACCATGTAGCGATACGCTACCGTCCCCATTGCCGAAAAGCTGGTCGCTATCGACAGCAACGTAATGAGACTTCCTGACTGTGTGTATTCCGGTCCATACAACGCGATGATGATCCGCTCGCCATAGAGGGAGATAACAAGCAGCATCAGCAGTGAAACACCCATCACATAGCCATTCAGCCGCGCAGCCAGCTTAATGGCGACCTCACCGCGCTCCCTGAAAATCTCAGTGAAGCAGGAGGTGATCAGCGCCACCGGAATAAAAATCCAGGAGGCAGAAATGGTATTGGCGGCGGCGAACAGGCCGAGATCGCGCGCCGGAGCGGTGCCGGCCAGGAACATCTGCGCGGCTTTCACCTGCACCGAGATAAAGATGCTGGAGATCGCCAGCGGCAGACCGGCATACATCAGGTAGCGCAGATAGGCGGTACGCTTTTCGCGTGGCGGCATCTGATCCTGATGCTCCTGATAGAAGTTGTGACGCTTGATCAGATAAGGCACCAACGTCACCGCCACAATCGACAGCGTCAGCCAGAGCGGATTAAGCCGCAGCCAGGCGATGGTGAAGCTAATGGCGAAACTCAGCAGCATACCCACGGCGTTGGCGATGGTGTTGAGCCGCGACGCCAGGCGCGCGTTGTTATAAACGCTGAAGGTGTCCTGGGTGACAAACACCGAGGCAACAAATGAGGCCAGTGCAAATGCCAGGAAATTTTCCTGCATGTTGTACCAGACCCAGATTAATACTGGTATCGAAGTGACCAGTAATAACACCATCCGCAGCGTGCGGGCGATGGTCATCAGGCGTAAGCCTTTCGACGCATTTTTACTGACGCGCTTAAACAGAATGGTTTCGGTGCCAAAGATAGCCACGGTCTGCACCATGGCAAAAAGTGAGGTAGAAAACGCCATCTGGCCAAACACTGTCGGGCCAAAGGATTTAGCCACGTAAGACGTCACAAAAATGACGCCAAAAACGGAGATGATCTTCTCAGACATCATCCAGGCGGCATTAGACATTACGCTCAATTTCATCGACTCGTCCTTAGTATTACTCAACTACAACCGCTTCGGTACAACATCCCTGTAACGAATTAATAAGCGCGCAGTGGGCCTGGCGAAAATGTAAGACTTCAGACCAAACTGGTCCGAAAATTGAGATGTAAAGCGTGATCCGAAGAGTGAATTCAGGATTATTCTTATTATATCTGGTGCGAATCACTTCAAATGGAAACGATTTCAGGCTGAAAATAAACCAACCCGCAAGAGTCATAACCGCCATATTAATCAAGTCAGTTATGCTAAATATCCAGTGTACGTAGAATTTTTTCGTATTCAGGATGCGATGAATTTATAACAAAAACCCGCCTCCAGGAAGGTACGCCCACCCGATAAGAATAAAATAAGATTTATCCCATGATGATATTTATTCTAAATATCTTAATTTAGGCTTCGCAATTCAATTCGCACACTTTAATACTGCATTAATAGAAACTAACAGTGCCAGGAATTATTAAAGTCATTCTCATCCATTAATCGATAAGAAAGGTAAGAGCATTTATGAGAAAGTCACGATACAGCGAAGATCAAATCACAAATGCCATTAAAGCTTCTGAATCGGGCGTTAAAGTCAGAGAGATTTGTGAAGAACTGGGTATCTCTGAAGCAACGTTCTATAGCTGGAAAAAGAAGTTTTCTGGGCTGTCTTCGGAAGAAGGCAGAAAAATCAAAGAGATGGAGGAGAAATTACAGAGCCTCACCCGTGAACTGCAAACCCTGAACGCGGATAAAGAGATGCTGCAAAGCGTTCTGAAGCACTTCTTTACCACTAATGAAAAGCGTCAGGCGGTCGATTTTCTGCAAAGCACTTTTGACATCGGTACCCGCCGAAGCTGCCGTCTGCTCGACATCAGCCGCAGCGTTTACCATTATCCCTCTGGTACCGAGAATCGCTAAGCCCAATGCTACCGCGCTTTTTAGACTTAACGCTGAGATTTGTTCTTACCAGAAGAGATGAAGATCATTTAACAGGACAATTGCGGCACCCTTTTCCGCTCCATTTATAACTAATGAATGGCTTCACGGCTAAGCTTCTTTTTTTGCGGTAAAATTGATTCACAACAGCAAAAGTCTCGCATTCTACGCCACTTTCCCCTTTCCCAATCCCGTTCCGGCGGGGTTGGGACCTCCTGTTTTTCAGGTAAGCCCTGCTAATCATCGGAACGAAATCGGCTGACTTTCATTAAGCTGATTTAAACATCTCTTCAGAAATAACGATACGCGCTTTAAGTTAATGATGGATCTAACCTCTCTCTTTGCGGCTCCGCTTTTAATTCCCTGCTATAGGTTAACGGTAAAATTCGCTCCAGGATTAATCCGGGAAAAATAGTTTATTGCTCCTTATCACTAATGTAAATTACCCCCCTGCCTACCCTCTTCATTGCGCATCATTGATGCCAGAGATTAATATTTAATTAAAAACGCAGCGGCGGCTTTTTCTTACTCATTTATCAATGAGTGAAGTTAATAGTGGTTTTTCGTCCGCTTTTCTCAGGGCCATACCGCAATGAAAAGCGGCGGATAAAAGCATAATCTCCATAATATCGCTGAATTGAGCCTGGGTAATGAGCGAAATCTGACCAGTAATCCGTGGCTCAGGCGCAAAGAGCGACCATAAAAGTGGGCGGTTTACCCGTGCTGAAGCGGGAAATCAGGGGAGAGGTGACGGACCGCAACGCAAGGTGCGCTGCATGAAATCGATTTCGCGGCAGAAATCTGTCTGATCGCAGGCAAATCGGAATGCGGTTTAATCTTAAAAAGCCGCGCGGCGGGTGCTCCGCGCGGGCGTGAGGTTTTGTCGATCCTGGCGCTTTAGTCGCTTATCGCCACTACCAGCGGCTGCGGCTTGATTCGCATCGCCCACAGCACCCCAGCCATCAGACAAATTATGCCAGCAACGGTGAGCGCCGGCGGCCAGTTTTGATGCCAGACAAAAGTCCACAACAGGCCAAACAGGATCTCGAAAACAATCAGCGGTCCCATTAATACGGTGGGCAGCCGCTGGCTGGCCGCGTTCCAGCACAGGGCACCCAGCCAGGAGCAGAGCAGACCAATCGCCAGCATCAGCGAGATAAATACCGCCGGACGCGGGCCAAACGGCAGCGAAAAATCGGGCTGTTGCCAGGCGATCTGCGCGCTGACCAGCGCGTACATGATCAGCGCCATTGGCAGCGTCACTATCCCCTGGGCTGTCGCCCAGGTGCCTGGCCGCAGACCGGGATGGGTGCGCAGCCAGCGGGCATTGCGCAGCGGATACCAGGTCCAGCAGACCACCGCCAGCAGTGCCAGCACGATACCGGTGAGGTAGCGGCTCAGATCGAGCCTCGCGCCCTGATGCTGTAATTCCGCCGCGTTCACGCATAGCAGCCCGGCTGTCATGAGCAGCAGCGCCGGCAGCAGCCGTCGCCAGGGAAGGCGACCTTCAAGATGGCCATAACAGAGATTGGCGGTAACGGCGATCACCACCGGCAACGTGCCGATAATCATGGTGGAGACCGGTGCGCCGGTGCGCTGAATGGCATTGGCGAGAAAAGCGTAATAGAGCAGATTTCCCACCAGCGAGAGTTTTATCGCCTCACGCCAGTCAGCCCGCGCCAGCTGTTGCAGCCGGTGCCGCTCATGCCAGGCGAGCGGCAGCGCAATCAGACCAAACGCCACATAGCGCCCTGCCGATTGCAGCGTGCCCGGATAATCGGGCACCAGCAACGGCCCGACAAAGATCAGTCCCCACAGCACTCCGGCGGTGACAGCAAACATGACGCCAGCAAACATAATCGATTCCTGTATACGGTTTTGCCGCAGTGTGGCGAACGCTGGCGGGGAATGCTTGTAGCAGATTGCGGTATTTCAGGGCTGGAAAACCTGCTTCTGATAGCGTCCCGGCGTGATGCCGTAGCGGTTGGCGAACGCGCGGGTCAGATGCGCCTGATCGGTTAATCCCACCGCCGCCGCGACGCTGGCGGCGGCTTCACCGCGCGCCAGTCGCTGTTTGGCCTCGTAGAGCCGGAAAGCCATCAGCATCTGATGTGGCGTCACGTGGTAGTGCTGGCGGAAGGCGCGCAAGAAATGCCACGGCGAGAGTGACACCAGCGCGGCTAACTGCTCCAGCCGTACCGGTTCCGCCAGGTTCGCCCGCAGAAAGTCGCGCACCTGATCAAAACGGTGGCGCGCCTGCGGGGCGGCCGGCGACGACATCCGCGCCAGCGGCCGGATCTGTAACAGCAGTTCAGACAGCAGCCCCTGACGCGCCAGCTCCGACTCCGCCTGCCACAGGGCGGCCAGAGTACGGGAGAGCGGCTGCGCCAGCCGGGGATCGGTCAGCAGCGCCTCGTTAAACCACCAGCCGCGATCGCCGGTCAGCTCATCCATCAGCTGCGGCTGTATGTAGATCATCTGGTAGCGCCAGCCGTCGGCGCAGGCGGACTCGCCGGTGTGCAGCTCATCCGGGTTCATCATCACCAGTGAGTTTGCCGGTGCGGTATATTCGGTGCCGCGATAGCGAAAGCGCTGGGCCCCGGCTTCAATGGTGCCGATGCCAAAGGCTTCATGGGTATGGGGTTCAAAAGCGTAGCGGGAGATGTGGGCCTGATAGAGCTCGACGCCGGGCAGCCCGGAGAGTTGCTGAAACCGGGCGCGATCTTTCTCGCAGGGGAAAATAGCCGGTACGCCTTCCACTTCGCTCTCCTTATCTGATCCGGGCGGTTCAGCACGCCTGACCGCGGGCCGCAACCAAAAGCGATTGCGCTTCCTCTGCGCTGAGGCAACACTGCTTTTTTCACTATGCATCAGGAGGGCGTATGGCACAACGCGCGGTTATGGTTATCGATATGCAAAACGGGGTGTTCAGCACCCCACGTTTCGACAGAGCAGGACGGGTGGCGCAGATTAATCGTCTGACCGCCTGCGCCGATAGCACGCTGTTCATTCAGCACCGTGAAAATACCATGAGCCCTGGTCATGCCTCCTTTGATCTGCTGCCGGAGCTGATTCAGCCTGCCGGGGCACATTTTATCAGTAAAACCGCCTGCGACAGTTTCTGGCAGACCGGGCTGGCCGCGCTGCTGGAGCGGCTGGAGATTACGGAGTTTGTCGTGTGCGGCTGCGCCACCGACTACTGCGTGGATACCACCCTCAAAGTGGGTGCCAGTGCAGGCTATCGCATCACCGTCGCCGCCGACGCCCACACCACCGCGGACCGCCGCTGGGCCAGCGCCGAACAGCTGATTGGCCAGCATAATGAGGTGTGGGCCTCGCTGCTGATCCCCGGCAACGAACCGCGCGTGATGAGCACGCAGGCTATTCTGGCTGAATGGCAGTAATCGCCCGCACACGCGCCGCAAAACGCCGCCCATAAAAAAAGCCCGCACAGCGGGCTTTTTATCGGACACCTTACGGCCACCGGATCAGAACGGAATATCGTCGTCAAAATCCATTGGTGGTTCGTTGTTGTTGCTGGCCGGTGCGCTCTGTGGCTGCTGCTGCGGACGAGACTGCGCGCCGCCACTGAACTGGTTGTTGTTGCCCTGCGGCTGCTGCGGCTGACCCCAGCCATTGTTGTTGCCACCGCCCTGCGCGCCGCCACCTGCTGGAGCACCGGCGTTACCGCCCTGCTGACGGCCACCCAGCATCTGCATGGTGCCGCCCACGTTGACCACCACTTCCGTGGTGTAACGTTCCTGGCCGCCCTGATCCTGCCATTTACGGGTGCGCAGCTGGCCTTCGATGTAGACCTGCGACCCTTTTTTCAGGTATTCGCCTGCCACTTCAGCCAGTTTGCCAAACAGCACCACACGGTGCCACTCGGTGATCTCTTTGTTTTCACCGGTCTGCTTGTCGCGCCAGCTCTCAGAAGTCGCCAGCGTAATGTTGGCAACAGCGCCACCATTGGGCATGTAACGTACTTCCGGATCCTGACCCAGATTCCCGACAAGAATCACTTTGTTAACGCCACGACTGGCCATGTTGCTGTCTCCCGATGAGTTAATTCGTACAGTCTAATCGATCAATTCTAACACGTCCTGCTGACTGTTTCCCACTTTAGAGCGGGGTTCCAGATTTAATCCTCAGTGCTGGGCAGCCAGAGAGTACTGGATATTTATTCAGTCTATTTTTTGTGCCATACTGATGCGTTTCTTCTGGCCGTGTCGCAGGATACGGTGAGTGCTGCTAATCCGGGAAAGGTGAATGGATAAGATCGAAGTTCGTGGTGCCCGCACCCATAATTTGAAAAACATCAACCTGACCATCCCACGCGACAAACTCATTGTGGTAACCGGCCTTTCGGGCTCCGGTAAATCCTCACTGGCGTTTGATACGCTGTACGCGGAAGGTCAGCGCCGCTATGTGGAGTCGCTCTCTGCCTATGCGCGCCAGTTTCTCTCTTTAATGGAGAAACCGGACGTCGATCATATCGAAGGGTTGTCGCCCGCGATCTCCATTGAGCAGAAATCGACCTCGCATAACCCGCGCTCGACGGTGGGAACCATCACCGAGATCCATGACTACCTGCGCCTGCTGTTTGCCCGCGTAGGCGAGCCGCGCTGCCCGGATCATAACGTACCGCTGGCGGCGCAGACCGTCAGCCAGATGGTCGATCAGGTGCTCTCCCAGCCGGAAGGCCGCCGTCTGATGCTGCTGGCGCCGGTGGTGAAAGATCGCAAAGGTGAACACACCAAAACCCTGGAGAACCTGGCGACCCAGGGCTATATCCGCGCGCGTATCGACGGCGAAGTGTGTGACCTGTCGGACCCGCCGAAACTCGAACTCCAGAAGAAGCACACCATTGAAGTGGTGATTGACCGCTTCAAAGTACGTGACGACCTGGCGACACGTCTGGCGGAGTCGTTTGAAACCACGCTGGAGCTGTCGGGCGGCACCGCTATCGTGGCGGATATGGATGACAGCGAGGCGGAAGAGCTGCTCTTCTCCGCGAACTTCGCCTGCCCAATCTGTGGTTACAGCATGAGCGAGCTGGAGCCGCGCCTGTTCTCGTTTAACAACCCGGCGGGCGCCTGTCCCACCTGTGACGGCCTCGGCGTGCAGCAATATTTCGATCCTGAGCGCGTGGTGCAGAACCCGGAGCTTTCGCTGGCGGGTGGCGCGATCCGTGGCTGGGATCGCCGCAATTTCTACTATTTCCAGATGCTGCGTTCGCTGGCGGAACACCTCGATTTTGACATCGAGGCGTCATTCGGCAGCCTGCCAGACAACGTGCAGAAAGTGATCCTGTATGGGTCAGGCAAAGAGAGCATCGAATTTAAGTACATCAACGATCGCGGTGACACCTCGGTACGCCGCCATCCGTTTGAAGGGGTGCTCAATAACATGGAGCGCCGCTACAAAGAGACCGAATCTTCGGCGGTGCGTGAGGAGCTGGCGAAGTTTATCAGCAACCGCGCCTGTGCCAGCTGTGAAGGCACCCGTCTGCGTCGCGAAGCCCGCCACGTCTACGTGGAGAACACCACGCTGCCAACCATCTCTGAGATGAGCATCGGCCATGCGATGTCCTTCTTTGAAAATCTGAAACTCAGCGGTCAGCGGGCGCAGATCGCTGAGAAAGTGCTGAAAGAGATTGGCGATCGCCTGAGCTTCCTGGTGAACGTCGGCCTGAACTACCTGTCGATGTCACGCTCGGCGGAAACCCTCTCCGGCGGTGAAGCGCAGCGTATTCGTCTGGCCAGCCAGATCGGTGCCGGTCTGGTCGGTGTGATGTATGTGCTGGATGAGCCCTCTATCGGCCTGCATCAGCGCGATAACGAGCGTCTGCTCGGCACCCTGATCCACCTGCGCGATCTCGGTAATACCGTGATTGTGGTTGAGCACGATGAAGATGCAATCCGCGCCGCAGACCATGTTATCGACATCGGTCCGGGTGCCGGGGTGCATGGCGGTCAGGTGGTGGCGGAAGGCACCGTTGATGAGATTATGGCGCAGGAAGCGTCACTCACCGGCCAGTTCCTGAGTGGCAAACGTGAAATTGCCGTGCCGCAGGCGCGTGTCAAAGGCGATCCCTCTAAAGTGCTGAAGATTACCGGCGCGCGTGGTAACAACCTCAAGGATGTGACGCTGACGCTGCCGGTCGGACTCTTCACCTGCATCACCGGCGTGTCCGGTTCAGGTAAATCGACCCTGATCAACGACACGCTGTTCCCGATTGCGCAGCGGGCGCTGAACGGTGCCACCATCGCCGAACCGGCACCTTATCGCGAAGTAGCGGGTCTGGAGCACTTCGACAAGGTGATCGACATCGACCAGAGCCCGATCGGTCGTACCCCGCGCTCTAACCCGGCCACCTACACCGGCATCTTCACCCCGGTGCGTGAGCTGTTTGCGGGCGTGCCGGAAGCGCGTTCACGCGGTTACAACCCTGGCCGCTTCAGCTTTAACGTGCGCGGCGGACGCTGTGAAGCCTGTCAGGGCGATGGCGTGCTGAAGGTCGAAATGCACTTTTTACCGGACATCTATGTGCCGTGCGATCAGTGCAAAGGCAAACGCTATAACCGCGAAACGCTGGAAGTGAAGTACAAGGGCAAGAGCATTCACGAAGTGCTGGAGATGACCATCGAAGAGGCGCGTGAGTTCTTTGATGCGGTGCCGGCGCTGGCGCGGAAGCTACAGACGCTGATCGATGTCGGTCTCTCCTACATCCGCCTCGGTCAGTCCGCCACCACCCTCTCCGGCGGTGAAGCGCAGCGCGTCAAGCTGGCGCGTGAGCTGTCGAAGCGTGGCACCGGTCAGACGCTCTATATTCTGGATGAGCCAACCACCGGTCTGCACTTTGCCGATATTCAGCAACTGCTGGAAGTGCTGCATCAGCTGCGCGACCAGGGCAACACCATTGTGGTGATTGAGCACAATCTCGACGTGGTCAAAACCGCCGACTGGATTGTCGATCTCGGCCCGGAAGGCGGCAGCGGCGGCGGTGAGATTCTGATCGCCGGGACGCCAGAAACCGTGGCGGAGTGTGAGAAATCACATACCGCGCGCTTCCTGAAACCGCTGTTAGCGAAGTAATTCCTCCAGGCCCGCCGCGTGCGGGCCTTTTTTTTGCCCACTGTCAGTTCAGCCAGAGAAATGCAGAATCAGGCAAGATTCAGACATGTATAGGCATATACGCTTTTCCCTGCGCTGACTATCCTTAAGCGGTTCCTCTTTGGCACGCACGTCGCGTCGCCCTGTTTTTGCCGCAGCCCTGGCTGCCGCACATCATCGAAAAACACTCACGACACATCGAAACTGGAGACACCATGAATATTACGCATGCGTATGCTGCTCAGGATGCAAAATCCAAACTGGCACCGTTCGATTTTAAGCCGCGTGAGCTGCGCGCCCATGACGTTCAGCTTGAAGTGCTGTTCTGTGGCGTTTGCCACTCAGACCTGCATCAGGCCCGTAATGAGTGGAAGAACACCATTTTTCCTGTGGTGCCGGGACATGAAATTGTCGGCCGCGTCACCGCTGTTGGCCCACAGACTCAGAAATATAAAGTTGGCGATCTGGTCGGCGTAGGCTGCATGGTTGACTCCTGCCGCAGCTGTCCGAGCTGTCAGCAGGGTCTGGAGCAGTATTGCGAAAACGGTTTTGTCGGCACCTATAACGGTGAAGATCGCGAAACCGGCGCCATCACCTACGGCGGCTACTCAACATCCATGGTCGTCGATGAGAGCTTTGTGCTGCGCATTCCTGAGAATCTGGAACTGGCGGGCGTCGCGCCGCTGCTGTGTGCCGGTATCACCACCTACTCTCCGCTGCGTCACTGGAATGTCGGTCCGGGCAAGAAAGTGGGTATCGTCGGCCTCGGCGGTCTTGGCCATATGGGCGTGAAAATTGCCCATGCGATGGGTGCGCATGTGGTGCTGTTCACCACCTCGCCGTCAAAAATTGAAGATGGCAAACGCCTGGGTGCCGATGAAGTGGTGATCTCCAAAGATCCTGAGCAGATGGCGCAGCACGCTAACAGCTTCGACTTTATTCTCAACACCGTGGCGGCGCAGCACGACCTCAACCCGTTCATCACCCTGCTGAAGCTGGATGGCAATATGACGCTGGTCGGCGCACCGGAGCACGATCACCCGGCACCGCAGGTGTTTAACCTGATCTTCAAACGCCGCAGCATCGCCGGTTCCCTGATTGGTGGCATCGCCGAAACTCAGGAGATGCTCGACTTCTGTGGCGAGCATGGCATCACCTCAGACATTGAACTGATTGCGATGGATCAGATCAACGAAGCCTACGAGCGGATGCTGAAAAGCGATGTGAAATACCGCTTTGTTATCGACATCAACACCTTACGCGAATCTTCAGCCGCGTAATGGTACGCTGTTAACCCTCTTCCGCACGGAAAAGGGTTTTTTATTGCCGCCTATCTGACGCTGGCAGCCTGTTCATAGGAGGCGTCGATCAGATAGTAAATCTGCGAATCCTTCAGCGAACCGTCGAGAAACAGCGTGCTCCAGTGTGAGCGGTTGAGATGCTCGCTGGGAATGATGTCGCTATGCTCCTCACGCAGTAACTCCGCCAGCGCGGGCGTCGATTTCAGCGAGACCGCTGGCCGCCCTTTTACCTCATGCACCATCGCAAACAGCACGCCGTGGCTTTTAATCTGCGTCGCCTTCCAGTCACTGTGGACGCTCTGCTCCGCGCCAGGCTTGTTCATGCAGTAGGTCAGTAAGTCTGAGTTATTCATCCGGTTTCCCCCTGTAACGTGGCGACAATCCGCCTTGCGCCGCCATCAATACGATGTTCGCCCAGCCAGATACCCTGCCAGGTGCCCAGCACCAGGCTGCCGCGCTGAACCGGCAACAACAGCGAAACCCCTAAGATGGAAGATTTGATGTGGGCGGGCATATCATCGCGCCCCTCATAGTCATGCTGATAGGCGGCGTTTTCCGGCACGTTGCGCATGAAATGCTGCTCCATATCGCTGCGCACCGTCGGGTCGCAATTCTCATTTAAGGTTAGCGACGCCGAGGTGTGCTGCAACAGCAGATGCAGCAGGCCGGTTTTCACCTCGCGCAGCCCGCTGATCCCCCCGACAATCTCATCGGTGACCAGATGAAACCCGCGTGATTTCGCCTTCAGCGTAATCGTTTGTTGATGCCACATAGTCTGTTCCCTGAAACGGTTATCCCGTTTAAGTGTGCAGCATGTCGCTGAAAGGTAAACCCTGACCCATAAAAAAACCGCCAGACAGGGCTGGCGGTTTTTTCACAGCAGGCGGCGCGGTTACATCACCGCCGCAAAGGCTTCCGCCACCTGATGCACATTTTTGCTGTTCAGACCGGCGACACACATGCGGCCACTGCCCACCAGATAGATGCCGAACTCGTTGCGCAGGCGATCGACCTGCTGCGCGCTCAGGCCGGTGTAGCTGAACATGCCACGCTGCTTCAGCAGATAGTCGAAGTTTTTGCCCGGCAGAGCGGTGTTCAGCACCTCCACCAGCGACTGGCGCATCGCCAGAATACGCAGACGCATCGCCTCCACTTCCGCCAGCCAGCTCGCTTTCAGCGCCTCATCGTTGAGGACACGCGCCACCACCTGCGCACCGAAATTCGGCGGGCTGGAGTAGTTGCGGCGAACGGTCGCTTTCAGCTGACCCAGTACCCGCGCCGACTCTTCCGCGCTGTCACAGATAACCGACAGACCGCCGACGCGCTCGCCATACAGCGAGAAGATTTTCGAGAAGGAGTTGCTGACCAGCGCGGGCAGGCCCGCGGCGGCGACCGCACGCAGCGCGTAAGCATCCTGCTCCATACCGGCACCAAAGCCCTGATAGGCGATGTCCAGGAATGGGATCAGCTGCTGCGCTTTCAGCACCTCAACGGTCTGATCCCACTGCGCATCGGTCAGATCTGCACCGGTCGGGTTATGACAGCAGGGATGCAGCAGGACGATGCTCTGCGCGGGCAGGGTTTTCAGGGTGCTGATAAAGGCATCAAACCGCACGCCGTGGGTCTCAGCGTCATACCAGGGATAGCTGTTCACCTCAAAACCGGCGCCATTGAAAATCGCGACGTGGTTTTCCCAAGTGGGATCGCTGACCCAGACCGCCGACTGCGGGAAGTAGCGCTTCAGGAAATCCGCGCCCACTTTCAGCGCGCCAGAACCGCCCAGCGTCTGAATCGAGGCGATACGGCCCGCTTTTAACACCGGATGATCGGCACCAAACAGCAGCGGCGCAATCGCGCTACGGTAGCTGTTCAGCCCTTCCATTGGCAGATAGAGCGACGCCTGATGCGGCTCAGCATAGATCTGCTCTTCGGCAGCTGCCACGGCCTTGAGCTGCGGGATGATGCCCTGCTCGTCGTAATAGAGCCCGATACTGAGGTTAACTTTGTGCTCGCGCGGGTCCTGTTTAAAGGCTTCCATCAACGACAGAATCGGATCGCCAGCATAGGCATCAACGTTTTGAAACACGGTGTAGGTCTCCATGATTGGTCCAGAGGGGTGAAGCGGATTAAACCCGATAGCGTCCCGGACGGTGGTTCATTGCAATAATCAGATTGAGGATCACGGCGCCTGCGATGGAGGCGAGCAGGATTGGCGCGCTGACCACAAACAGAGAGGCCAGCACCACGCAGGTATCAACCGCCATTTGCAGTTTTCCCGCGCGGATGCCAGAACGATCCTGTAGCCACAGCGCCAGAATATTGATGCCGCCCAGGCTCGCCTTATGGCGAAACAACACTATAAACCCGATCCCCATGATGACGTTACCGAACAATGTCGCATAGAAGGGGTTAAGGTCAGAAAAGTGAACAAACAGCGGGTGGAGCTGGGTAAACAGTGACACCAGCCCGACGGCGCAGAAGGTTTTCAGGGTAAATTCCCAGCCCATGCGTTTTACCGCCAGCCAGTAAAAGGGAATATTGATCAGGAAAAAGGCGCTGCCAAACGAGAGCGGCGAGAGGTAGCTGATCAGAAAGGCGATACCGGCGGTGCTGCCGGTCAGCGCCCCCGCCTGCTTCAGCATGATGACGCCGAACGAGACCATCAGGGTGCCGAGCACCATCGCCAGCGCATCTTCAATGCGCGAATGCGGGACGCGGGTAGGTTCTGCGATGTTATCCATGGGGCTTTTCTCAGTGAAAATGGTGCGGTTCTTCTGCAAGAAACGCACCATCGTCACAGCCTCAACCGGCTGCCCGCGATCATCCCGTTGATCTGCAAGATGATTTATCTCAGGTTTTTCTGCTTTCAGTCGGGTCAGAACCGTCAACCTATGCATTAAACCCTGTTCTGATGCGTACTCTTTGCATTAACTGCCGCCAGTGTGCACCAGAATTGCACAGCGCGCACCTTTTTAGCGCGCCGCAGGTTCGGAGCTCATCATCAGCCCGTTCTCTTTCAGTCTTCCCAGCACCACCGAGGTTTTCACATGGGCGACGCTCTGGTGACCCGCGACTAACTGACTGATTAACGCGCTAAGCGAGTTGAGATCGGCCACCGCCACTTTCAGCAGATAGTCCGCGTCGCCAGTGGTTTTATAGGCATCGACAATCGCCTCTTCCTGCTCGACCATCCGGTGAAAGCTGGCGACATATTCGGCGGTGTGATTAATCAGGCGCACCTCAATCAGGCCGACCATCCCCAGCCCAATCGCATCGGGCGAAAGGCGGGCGTGGTAGCCGAGGATCAGTCTGGCCTGCTCCAGGTTAATGCGGCGGCGGGAACATTGTGAGGCGGAGAGACCCACCAGATCGCTGAGTTCCTGGTTGGTCAGACGGCCATTAGATTGTAATAAGGTGAGGATTTTAAGGTCGTAATCGTCTACGTGAGTCATTCCGTTTCCACATCGGGGTCAGGCGTCGCTTTGTTACAGATAACCCGATAAGCGGAGAGGTTGTCCAACACTATTTTCTGATGATGCGAGCCGTCATGCACAGATCGTGCATGACGAGGTTTACAGGGGATTATTCGTCGTCGTATTGCGGACCGGCGTAGTTGTCGAAGCGCGACCACTGGCCGTTAAAGGTCAGGCGCACCGTGCCGATCGGTCCGTTACGCTGTTTACCCAGGATGATCTCGGCGATCCCTTTGAGATCGCTGTTTTCGTGGTAGACCTCATCGCGATAGATAAACATGATCAAATCCGCATCCTGCTCGATCGAGCCCGACTCACGCAGATCCGAGTTGACCGGGCGTTTATCGGCGCGCTGCTCCAGCGAGCGGTTGAGCTGCGACAGCGCCACTACCGGCACATTCAGCTCTTTCGCCAGCGCTTTCAGCGAACGGGATATCTCGGCGATCTCCAGCGTACGGTTGTCCGATAGCGACGGCACGCGCATCAGTTGCAGGTAGTCGATCATAATCATGCTTAAGCCACCGTTTTCACGGTAGATACGCCGGGCGCGCGAACGCACCTCGGTCGGTGTCAGGCCAGAAGAGTCATCGATGTACATGTTCTTCTTTTCCAGCAGGATGCCCATGGTGCCGGAGATGCGCGCCCAGTCCTCATCATCCAGCTGGCCGGTACGAATGCGGGTCTGATCGACGCGGGAGAGCGACGCCAGCATACGCATCATGATCTGTTCGCTGGGCATCTCCAGACTGAAAATCAGCACCGGCTTATCCTGCAACATGGCGGCGTTTTCGCACAGATTCATCGCAAAGGTGGTTTTACCCATCGACGGACGGGCCGCGACAATAATCAGGTCAGAGCGTTGCAGGCCGGCAGTCTTTTTATTCAGATCCTGATAGCCGGTATCGACGCCGGTAACGCCGTCGTGTGGCGTCTGGTAGAGCGATTCAATGCGCGAGACGGTCGCTTCGAGGATCTGCTCAATGTTTTTCGGGCCGGCATCTTTATTGGCGCGCTCTTCCGCGATTTTGAAGACGTTCGACTCCGCGAAATCGAGCAGCTCCTCGCTGTTGCGGCCCTGCGGATCATAACCGGCATCGGCAATCTGGTTAGCGACGGAGATCATCTCGCGCACCACCGCGCGCTCACGCACAATATCCGCATACGCGCCGATGTTGGCCGCGCTGGGAGTATTTTTCGCCAGCTCAGCCAGATAAGCGAAGCCGCCCGCCATCTCCAGCTCACCGCGGGTTTCCAGCGATTCCGACAGGGTAATCAGGTCAATGGGCTGGCTGTTTTCCAGCAGCCGCTGCATCTCTGAAAAAATCAGCCGGTGCGAGCGGTTGAAAAAATCATTCGCGACGACACGCTCAGAGACGTTATCCCAGCGCTCGTTATCCAGCATCAACCCACCGAGCACCGACTGCTCCGCTTCCAGCGAATGCGGCGGCATTTTTACGCCGGCCAGCTGACGATCCTGCGTTTCGTTCGATTTGTTGGTGGGTTTATTTCCTGCCATAGTGAATGCATTACCGATCTTCTGTGGGGACGCGCAAGTATACCTTAGTTGGGGTGCGCGCCTCACCCCCATGATGAAACAATCACAGGAGTCAGAATGACAAAGCGTATTCAGTTCAGCGCGCATGGCGGACCAGAGGTGTTAGAGTGGCGGGATTTTGAACTGGCTGATCCTGCCGCCCACGAGGTGCAGGTCGAGCATCGCGCCATCGGCATTAACTACATCGACACCTATGTGCGCAGCGGGCTCTATCCGGTCAGCGCCTTTCCCTCCGGGCTGGGGACAGAAGCGGCGGGCGTGGTGGCGCGGGTTGGCCGTGAGGTGACGCGCTTTAAGCCGGGCGATCGGGTGGTCTATTGTCTGGCGTCGATCGGCGCTTACAGCGAAGCGCATAATGTGGCGGAAGATCGCCTGATGCCGCTGCCGGACGCGATCGGCTTTGAGCAGGCGGCGGCCAGCTATCTGAAAGGGCTGACCACCCAGTATCTGCTGCGCCAGACCTATAAAGTCAGCGCCGGTGAGACTTTCCTGTTTCACGCTGCCGCAGGCGGCGTCGGCCTGATCGCCTGCCAGTGGGCGAAAGCGCTGGGTGCGCATCTGATTGGCACCGTCGGCTCAGCGGAAAAAGCGGCGCTGGCGAAGAGTGCCGGTGCCTGGGCGACGATCAACTACCGTGAAGAGGACATTGCGCAGCGCGTCAGCGAACTCACCGACGGCAAAAAAGTGGCCGTGGTCTATGACTCCGTGGGCAAAGACACCTGGGAAGCGTCGCTCGACTCGCTGCGCCGTCACGGCCTGATGGTCAGCTTTGGCAACGCCTCCGGCCCGGTTACCGGCATCGATCTGGGCATTCTGAATAAGAAAGGCTCGCTGTTTGTCACCCGCCCTTCGCTGTTTGGCTACATCACCAACCTTCAGGAGCTGGAAAGCGCCAGCGCCGAACTCTTTTCACTGCTGGCCAGCGGTGCGATCAAGGTTGATGTGCCGGAACAGCAGAAGTTTGCGCTGAAAGAGGCCCGCCAGGCGCACCAGCAACTGGAGAGCCGCGCCACCCAGGGTTCGTGCCTGCTTATCCCCTGATTCAAAGGCAACAAAAAGGGCTTCCCGCGGGAAGCCCTTTTCTTTTTTTATTTTTTGTTCGCGCTGGTGTAGGGACAGCGGCGATGAATTCGTGTCGAGTCGATGGCACATCGATTTGACGTGGGACATCCTGCCAGAAAAGATAAGTAAAAAATATGTTTAATTGCGGCTGAAGGGTGAACAATCACACACACTGTGATCTTCTCCGCAATTATCGCCAGCCTTTCTTCTCTAAGCTGTTGATCCTGCGCTTGAGCTTGCGCCATTCGCGCGCATTCCGATCCTCACGATCGCCAAAAAAAGCGCGATAGAGCCAGACGGCGATCACCGCCAGCACCAGCCACGGCAACACTTTGATAACAAGTGCAAAGAGTCCCCCGACAAACATCACCAGGGTCGCCACCACCAGAGCTGCCAGCACGCCCAGCAGCGAGACGCCGGTCAGCAACAGCATCATAAAAAAGCCTAATACGAATAAAATTTCCACTTCAGCGCTCCTGATTAACATCGACTGCCACGATCATTACAAAATGCGCGCCAGCTTTTATATAGATGATTTTAAAGGAATTTTCTGACAGACCGCAGCTAAGCACTGGTGAAAAACACCAGGAAGTGGCGTAAAAAAAACCAGCCCTTAAGGCTGGTTGTGAGGGGTTCAGGCTTCCTGGGGGATTTTATCGGCCACCAGCGCCAGCGCCGCTTCCAGCACCCGGACATCGGCCCCGGGCTTATGGGCATTTTCACTCAGGTGGCGTCGCCACTGACGCGCGCCCGGGATCCCCTGGAACAGCCCCAGCATATGGCGCGTAACGTGTCCCAGATAGGTGCCCTTCGCCAGCTCCGCTTCGATATAGGGATACATGGCGCGCACCACCGCGACCGGATCGGCAACCGGATGCTGGCGACCAAACAGCTGCTGATCGACCTGCGCCAGAATGCCAGGGTTCTGATAGGCCTCACGCCCCATCATCACGCCGTCAAGATGTTGCAGATGGGTCTTTGCCTCTTCCAGCGTTTTGACACCGCCATTGAGCGCGAGCGTCAGATGCGGGAAGTCACGTTTCAGCTGATAGACCCGGGGATAATCCAGCGGGGGAATCTCGCGGTTCTCTTTCGGGCTAAGACCCGAGAGCCAGGCTTTGCGGGCATGGATAATAAAGGTCTCGCATTCACCGCGCCCGGCGACCGTGCCGATAAAATCGGTCAGGAACTGATAACTGTCCAGCTCATCAATGCCAATGCGGGTTTTTACCGTCACCGGAATCGACACCACATCGCGCATCGCTTTGATCGCATCCGCGACCAGATCCGCTTCAGCCATCAGGCAGGCCCCGAAGCGGCCATTCTGCACCCGGTCAGAGGGGCAGCCGACATTCAGGTTAATTTCATCGTAGCCGCGCTGCTCAGCCAGCTTTGCGCACTGCGCCAGCGCAGCCGGATCGCTGCCGCCGAGCTGCAACGCCACCGGATGCTCTGCCTCGCTGTACGCCAGGTAATCCCCTTTGCCATGAATAATCGCGCCGGTGGTTACCATTTCGGTATAGAGCAGGGTGTCGCCGGTCAGCTGACGGTGGAAATAACGACAGTGACGATCGGTCCAGTCGAGCATAGGGGCGATGGAGAAACGTTGCGAAGAGAAGTTAGCCATGAAGCGCAGGTAATCCGGTAAGTAAGAGTGATGGAATTCTGTGCAAGGATAACACAAGGGCGGGCGATAGTGCATCGCCCGCCCCTGAACAGCCGGTGGAGAAATTAGAAATTAAAGCCCAGCTGCACCATCGCGCCCCAGGTGTTGTTTGCCCCGACCGAACCGGCCAGATCCAGATGCACCGCCTTGTTAAACGGTGACAGGCCGAAACCGGCGGTCGCGACATTTTCATCATTCGAACGCATGTCAGCCCGATACCCCGCGCGCAGCTGCAACCAGTCAAGCACACGGTATTCGGCACCGACCGCCGCGTACTGGCTGCTCTCCTGGGTTTTGAAGCGTCTGGTTTCCGTCAGATCGACATCGCCGGTGACGGTAAACGGACCTTTATCCCAGGCGAGACCGGTGGTGACCAGTGGACGGATCTGGTAGGTGTCGCGGAAGCCGTTAACCTTTTTCGTTTGCAGATCGCGGGAGATCAGGTTCTGCCCGGTGACACCCAGCGTCCAGTTTTCCGCAAAGGTGGTCGCCAGACCGGCATCAACGTTAAAGCCGGTATGGGTGCTGCGATACTGGCTATTGTTGATGTCGCTCTTGTCGTAGTTGTAAATGCTGGCGGTGTAGTTATAGAGCCAGGTTTTCTGCACTTTCGGGGTCACACCCACCGACACCGGCTGACCAGCGATGGTGAACTCATGCGCCACCGCCACACCATAATCGGTGTTCAGTGCAGCCAGGCCATTCGCACTGGAGCGCAGGTTATTTTGATCGCCTGGACGGGGAAGCACGGTGCCGTTAGCGACGCCGCGCAGATAGTCAATATCGCTCTGCACCACATTGGCACGCACATGCGCCGTGCCGTAGGCTTTGGTGATAAAGGCGAATGGCAGCGTTTCGTTAGGGATGGTGACAGCCACTGCCGCACCGGCGCTGCCGTCCGCTTTATTTCCGCGTAAGTCGCTGAGCTGATTGGCCACATCGCCTGAAGCGGCACGTACTTCGGGATAGCCACGCAGATAATCGGCAAACGTCAGGTTGCCAAGCACGTTGCGATAGCGATCCACGGTATCCGTGATGTCATCCACTTTATCGATCAGATGATCTTTGTCGGTGACCTGAACACCGGCTGAAGGAAAAATAATACTGACGCTGTCGTCAGGTTTAGCCCGCGTCATCAGTGCCGGGTTAGCCAGCACCGCGGAGCCATAGAGAGAAGATGCGACGCCGGTGCCGCCCATGGCGTCATTGCGTGCATCATACCAGGTCCCTGCCGCCATGGCGGAAGAAGAGAGGAAAAGCGCGGTCGATACAGCGGGATAGATCAGCGCTGAACGTTGAGCGAATTTTTTCACCATTTGCCTGCCATCACCTGAGAAATTCACTGAGATAAGCCGTTGAAACATTCAACGACTGAATAGTTTGTTAGCCATATTGTGAACGTCAGCTAACGCTTTATTGCTGTGAACTCAAAGGAAACAGTGTCTTAATTCAAAGGATTGGATGTTTTCCAATCAAAAAAACGTTGTAATTGTTCAGACCAGGCGAAGGAAATAAGAATAAGACCAGACCTCGCTTAAGTCTTTCTGAACATTACTGCTTAACTCCGTGAGATGCAAAGCAAAATGGCGGTTAATTCCTCTTAAAGCCATCAGCCGATGGATCTGATTTGTCGTCAGATTCCGTATAAAAGAGCAGGCAAACGCCCTGATCGCTGTTTTTTCAGGCAAATAGTGCTGTTTTATCAGACAAAAACCAACCTCAGCAGCGGCAACCTTTGTGTGATAAAATAACATCACTTATCCAGCGGAGAATTTTCATGTCAAACATGACCTCACAGCAAATTATGACCCAGGCGGAAAAGCTGTGCCTGCAACGCGGTGTGCGTCTGACTTCGCAGCGTGCTGAGGTGTTACGCCTGATGGCCGAGCAGCCAGGCTCTATCAGCGCTTATGATCTGCTGGATCAGCTGCGGGTCAGTGAACCGCAGGCGAAACCGCCGACCGTCTATCGGGCGCTGGAGTTTCTGCTGGAGCAGGGTTTCATTCATCGGGTGGAGTCGAACAACAGCTACGTGATGTGTCACCATTTCGAGGCCCCGGCGCATACCTCGGTGATGCTGGTATGTGACCGCTGTGCAGCGGTTACCGAGAAACAGGCGCAGGGCGTAGAAAACATTATTGCGACGCTGGCGGGAGAAGCGCAGTTTGCCTTACGGCATAGCGTGATTGAGGCGCATGGCCTGTGTGTCAACTGTGCGGAAGTGGAAGCCTGTACTCAGCATGAAAGCTGCCAGCACGATCATCAGAGCGAAGGGAAAAAGCGCGGAAAAAAAGGGTAGCACACATCCCTGTGCTTTGCCGGCCGGGTAATGCCGGCGGGCAGGAATCCTCTGCTGAGGTTTACCAGCGGTGGTCTTTGTTCTGACCTTCCCAGTCCGTTACCTCACGCTCTGCATCTTCCTTCGCATAGCCGTAACGCTCCTGGATTTTACCGACCAGCTGATCGCGTTTCCCTTCGATGACCTGCATATCATCATCGGTCAGCTTGCCCCACTTCTCTTTCATTTTGCCTTTGAACTGTTTCCAGTTGCCGCTGGCTTCGTCTTTATTCATAGCAGACCTCCCATCCTCGGGTTTAATGTTTATTTCGCGACACAGCAAAATAACGCTATAAAGCGCTGGTTAACTGCGCCGTATAGAGTTAATTGTAGTCATGAAAACGAGGATGACGGAATAATACAGAATAATCCGTAGCCGCTGCGCTCAGCGCCCGCCCGCTCAGGCGTCAAACCAGCTGTTCTGAACCCAGTGCCTGCGCCAGATCAGCCACAGGGAGAGGCCACGCAGCGCGAGGAACACCGTAACCGCCAGCCATAACCCGTGGTTGCCCAGCAGCGGCAGACTCAGCAGCGTCAGAAAGTAGCCAGCCGCGGCCAGCACCATGCTGTTTCGCATCTCGCGCCCGCGGGTCGCGCCGATAAACATCCCATCCAGCAGATAACACCAGACGCCGATCAGCGGCATCACCACCTGCCAGAACAGGTAGCGGTCCGCAGTTTGCTGCAACGTCTCAAGCGAGGTCAGCAGCGTGACAATCTGCGGGCCAAAAAACGCATACACCAGCGAGAAAAAGAGCGCCACCACCACCGCCTGACGGCAGGCAGAGCGCCAGACGAGCCGCAGCTGGCTGCCATCTTTTGCGCCATGCGCTTCTCCCGCAAAGGCTTCCACCGCATAGGCAAAGCCATCCAGCGCATAGGCGGTAAAGGTGATAAACATCAGCAGCACCGCGTTAACCGCCACCACGTCCGGCCCGAGGCGCGCGCCCAGCACGGTCAGCGAGGCGAAACAGAGCTGGAGCAGCAAAGAACGCAGCATAATATCGCGGTTCAGCCGCAGCAGGCGCTGAACGTCGCCGCGCCAGCTCTGCTTCAGCATTGCCATGGTGATGCCGCGCAGTTTTAACACCCGCCAGACCATCACCGCACCGACGCCCAGCGTGATGTACTCCGCCAGCGCCGTGGCGGTAGCCGCGCCCGCCACACCCCAGTGCAGACCCATCACCAGCCAGAGGTCGAGAAGGATGTTGACCAGGTTACCCACCACCAGCAGGATGACCGGCGCGCGGGCGTATTGCACGCCCAGCAGCCAGCCGAGGATCACCAGGTTAGCCAGCGTAGCCGGCGCACTCAGCCAGCGGATCTGAATAAACAGCGCCGCCTGTTTCAGCACCTCAGGATCGCCGCCCACCAGATGGGTGGCCAGCTGAATAATGGGATAGCGCAGCGCGATAAACAGCAGCCCAGCCAGCAGCGCAATCAGCAGCGGCTGCGTCAGGGCACGGGCCAGCGCGGGCTTATTTCCAGCGCCAAACGCCTGTGCCGTGAGGCCAGTGGTGCTCATCCGCAGGAACAGCAGCAGCATGAAGAGAAAACTGGTGACAGTGGTCCCGACTGCAACCCCGCCAAGATAGACCGGGCTGTCGAGATGACCAATAACGGCGGTATCGACCACACCCAGCAGGGGAACGGTGATATTTGAAAGGATCATCGGCAGCGCGAGCCGCCAGAGGTTTTTATCGGTTGCCGTAATAAAGCGCATTCGCCGTTCCGTGCTCAGTGTCGCTGCGAAGAGGCAGCGACAAAATTAGGGCAGACAGAATAGCATCAGAGCAGGCGAATGCACGCGGGCATCAGAATCAGAGCCACTCGCCGTTGCGCACCACACCCACCGCCAGACCTTCTACCGTCAGCGACTGCGCGCGCGTGTCGACCACAATCGGGTCGAAGTCACTGTTTTCCGGCAGCAGATGCACGATAGCACCCTGCTTTTTCCAGCGTTTCACTGTTACTTCATCGTCGATGCGGGCAACCACAACCTGACCGTTGCGCACATCCTGGGTTTTATGCACCGCGAGCAGGTCGCCATCCATAATGCCAATATCTTTCATCGACATTCCACTGACGCGCAGCAGGAAGTCGGCTGAGGGCTTGAACAGACCCGGATCCACCTTGTAGTGGGTCTCGATATGCTCCTGCGCCATGATCGGTTCACCGGCAGCCACCCGGCCAATCAGCGGTAAGCCTTCAGAGGGCTCTTCTTCCATAAGCAGACGGATGCCGCGTGAAGCGCCAGAAACAATCTCAATCACCCCTTTACGCGCCAGCGCTTTAAGGTGCTCTTCTGCCGCGTTCGGCGAGCGGAAGCCCAGCTGCGCGGCGATTTCCGCACGTGTAGGCGGCATGCCCGTCGAAGAAATATGGTCGCGAATCAGGTCATAGACCTGCTGCTGCCTGCTGGTTAATGCTTTCATCCCGCCCCCTGGTTGTTTATACAGTCGCTGTGAGTATATACAGGTATTGGCGAAATGGAAACCGATTGTCAGGTAAAACGCGCTCCCAGCGCGGTTTTGGAAGGCTTATCGCAAATGTGTCCAGAGCAGCGCGATCCAGACAAACAGTGCCAGTATGATGCTGATCAGCACCGCCGCCGAGCCCATATCTTTTGCCCGGCCCGCCAGCGGATGATGCTCCTGGCCGATGCGGTCAACCACGGCTTCAATGGCGCTATTGAGGATTTCAACAATGACCACCAGCACCACCGCCCCTATCATCAGAATGCGGGAGACCACATCCACATCCAGCCAGCAGGCCACGACAATGGCGACCAGCGCGGCCAGCGCCTCCTGGCGAAACGCCGCTTCATGTTGCCAGGCGGCACGCAGCCCCTGCCATGAGTAACCTGCGGCTTTCACGATTCTTATAAGACCGGTGGCATTATTTGCCATGATGTGGGAACCCTTTCTTCGGATTGACGTCAATGTCTGGGCTGCGTGCAATTGGCACCACCACAGATCTTCGCTGCGCTTTCTGGTATGCTTGCGGCGCTTTGCTAACAAGAGGCTTCATGTTGTCTATGTCAGGTTGGCGTAAACTCTATTACAAACTGCTTAATTTACCACTGTCGTTTTTGGTAAAAAGTAAGGCCATTCCGGCCGATCCCGTTTCTGAACATGGTCTGGATCCGACCCGACCTATTATGTACGTTCTGCCTTATGATTCGAAGGCTGACTTACTGACTTTACGCGCGCAGTGTCTGCGGCACCATCTGCCCGACCCGCTCTCTCCACTGGAGATTGATGGCTCACTGCTGCCGCGCCACGTTTTTATCCACGATGGCCCGCGTGTCTTCCCCTATTTTGTGCCCAGCGTGGAGTCGGTGAAGATCTTTCACGATTACCTCGACCTGCACCGCAATAATCCCGAGCTGGATATTCAGATGCTGCCGGTCACGGTGATGTTTGGCCGCGCGCCAGGCCGTGAGGTTCAGGGCGAGCCAACGCCTCACCTGCGCGTGCTGAACGGCGTACAGAAGTTCTTTGCGGTGATCTGGCACGGACGCGACAGCTTTGTCCGCTTCTCGCCAACGGTGTCACTGCGCCGGATGGCGACCGAACATGGCACCGATCAGTCGATCGCCCAGAAACTGGCGCGTGTGGCGCGTATTCACTTTGCCCGCCAGCGGCTGGCGGCGGTGGGTCCGCGCTTACCGGCGCGTCAGGATCTCTTTAATCGCCTGCTGCAATCCAAAGCGATTGAAAAGGCGGTGGAAGATGAGGCCCGCAGCAAAAAAATCTCCCATGAGAAAGCGCAGCAGAACGCGGTGGATATGATGGAAGAGATCGCCGCCAATTTCTCCTATGAAGCGATTCGCGTCACCGACCGCGTAATGGGCTGGCTCTGGAGTCGTCTCTATCAGGGCATCAACGTTAACGGCGGCGAGAAGGTGCGCCAGCTGGCGCAGGATGGTCATGAGATTGTCTATGTGCCCTGCCATCGCAGCCATATGGATTATCTGCTGCTCTCCTATGTGCTCTACCATCAGGGCCTGGTGCCACCCCACATTGCGGCGGGCATCAACCTCAACTTCTGGCCAGCCGGCCCGATTTTCCGTCGGCTGGGCGCCTTCTTTATTCGCCGCACCTTTAAAGGCAACAAGCTCTACGCCACGGTGTTCCGCGAATATCTTGGCGAGCTGTTCACCCGCGGTTATTCGGTCGAGTACTTTGTCGAAGGGGGCCGTTCACGCACCGGTCGCCTGCTCGATCCTAAAACCGGCACTTTAGCGATGACGCTCCAGGCGATGCTGCGCGGTGGCAACCGTCCTATCACCCTGGTGCCGATCTACATCGGCTATGAGCATGTGATGGAAGTGGGCACTTACGCCAAAGAGCTGCGCGGCGCGGCCAAAGAGAAAGAGGGCTTTATGCAGATGGTGCGTGGCTTACGCAAGCTGCGCAATCTCGGTCAGGGTTACGTGAACTTTGGCGAACCGCTGCCGCTGGTCAACTATCTCAACAAGCGCGTGCCGGAGTGGCGTGACGCCGTGGACCCGATCGAACCGCAGCGTCCGGGCTGGTTAACGCCGACCGTCAACGATATTGCCGCCAGGCTGATGGTGCGTATCAATGAAGCGGGCGCGGCCAACGCCATGAACCTCTGTGTGACCGCCCTGCTCGCCTCACGTCAGCGCTCACTTACCCGCGAGCAGTTGATCGAGCAGCTGGAGTGCTATACCCAGCTGCTGCGCAACGTGCCTTATTCGCCGAATGCCACCGTTCCCGATCTCTCCGCAGAAGCGCTGCTCGATCACGCGCTGGGCATGAATAAGTTTGAGAGCGAAAAGGACAGCATCGGCGACATCATCATTCTGCCGCGTGAGCAGGCAGTGCTGATGACTTACTACCGCAACAATATTCATCACATGCTGGTGATGCCGTCGCTGATTGCCGCCATTGTTCAGCAGCATCAGGCGCTGAGCGAAGCTGAGCTGCTGCGCCAGGTGAGCCTGATCTACCCGATGCTGAAGAGCGAGCTGTTCCTGCGCTGGCAGAGTGACGAATTGCCGCAACTGCTGGCAGAACTCTGTCAGGAGCTGGCGCGTCAGGGCCTGATTACGCGCGAAGCGGGTGAACTGCGCTTTACCGCCGCCCGCTACCGTACGCTGCAACTGCTGGCGGCCGGGGTGCGGGAAACGCTCCAGCGTTATGCCATCACCTTCTCGATTCTCAGCGCCAAGCCGACGATCAACCGCGGCACGCTGGAGAAAGAGAGCCGTACGCTGGCACAGCGCCTGTCGGTGCTGCACGGTATCAACGCCCCGGAGTTCTTCGACAAAGCGGTCTTTACCTCACTGGTCCTGACGCTGCGCGATGAGGGTTATATCAGCGATAAAGGTGATGCTGACGTGTCGCAGACCCTGGCGACCTGGCACATCCTGGCTGACCTGGTGACCAGCGATGTCCGCATGACGATTGAAACGGCTGTGGCACACGACTGACAATAGTACACAGTAAAAAGGCGACCTCATGCGGTCGCCTTTTTTATGCCTGAAACGCGCTATCAGAAAATCTGGCTGAACGGCGGCGTGTTCATCAGTACGCCGAGAAACAGCACCATCCCGACATAATTGTTGTTCAGGAACGCCTGGAAGCAGGGCTGACGTTCGCGCTGCGCGATCAGCTTCTGCTGATAAACAAACAGCGCGGCGGCCAGCAACAGCGTCCAGTAGAACGCGCCATTCAGATGCAGCATCATCCCTACCAGCGCCATCAGCAGCAGGGTCGCCAGTTGCAGCAGGCCGATAATCAGCTTGTCGAAACGGCCAAACAGAATCGCCGTCGACTTCACGCCAATCTTCAGGTCATCGTCACGATCCACCATCGCATACTGGGTGTCGTAGGCCACTGTCCAGCAGATGTTCGCAAAGAATACCAGCCAGCAGACCAGAGGTAAGGACTCACTAACTGCGGACCAGGCCATCGGGATCGCCCAGCCAAACGCCGCCCCCAGCACCACCTGCGGCAGATGGGTGTAGCGCTTCATAAAGGGATAAACCCAGGCGAGCGCCAGTCCCACCACCGAGAGCATGATCGTCATCAGGTTCATGGTCAGCACCAGCACAAAAGCCACCAGCGCCAGGATCACGAACAGCAGCTTCGCCTCTCCGGCACTGACCGCGCCGCTGGCCAGCGGACGATGCTTCGTGCGTTCCACATGTCCATCCACTTTGCGATCGGCGTAGTCGTTAATCACACAGCCGGCCGCGCGCATCACAAACACCCCGGCGACAAACACCGCCAGCACCGGCAATGGCGGGATCGCCATTTTAGCCAGCCATAAGGCCCAGAGCGTCGGCCACATCAGCAGCAGCGTGCCAATCGGCTTATCGATACGCATCAGGCGAGCGTAAGCGCGCCATTTATTCATAGTTAAACTCTGCACCACACATCCTCAGGCTAAATCGCGATAGAGCGGCGACGCCGGTAAAAAAAGTTCAGTCAGCAGCAGCGGCTTGCCGGAGAGACGCAGACGCGAGCGGCGTCCCCACAGCGCCTCAACCTGCCCCGGCTCAATAAAGTCGCGGGTCAGCGTCGAAGAGGAGAAGAGATAACGCCCCAGCGGGCGCGTGCCCAGCTGTTGCAGCATCGCCTCTGGCCCGTTGAGGGTGCTTTCCGGCACCAGAGTGCGGCCCGCCAGCCACGGCTCTCCGTCACCGTAGAGCAGAATTTCGCGCAGCCAGAAGCGTTCATCGTCTGGCAACAACGCGCTTTCCTCACCCAACTCACTGGCCTCAATAAAGCCTTCCCGCAGCGGCTGAACCGTGACCCGCTGACAGTGCTGTTCAAAACGGCGCGTCATCGAATCCTCTTCCATCAGCCAGTCGAGCAACGGCGGCGCCAGCGTCGCCTGCGACGGAGACAGCCAGTTAAGCGCACGTAATAAGCTGAGCGCGTCTTGCGACATAGCACTACTCCCAATCATTTTCAGGTGGGTAGTTTAGCGCAGAGACGCGATGGGAACACCTGCCGTCATAGCAGACGGCAGGGAGATTACTCACGTTTCAGGCGGTTGCTGTTTGCCAGCCAGAGCGTGATCACCAGCATCAGAATCGCGGCAGAATAGCAGAGCGTATCGAAGGGGTTTTTATGGTCGACGATAATCAGACGGATAATCGCGGTGATACCGATATAGACAAAATAGCGCAGCGGGAAGTGATAGCCGGACTGAAAGTACTTCACAATCAGGGCGATAAATTCGAAATAGAGGAAATAGATGACAATTCCCTCAATCAGCAGATAGGAGGAAGCCTGCTCGCCGGTATTAAACAGCACGTTGGCCAGATGGATGGTTTCTTTGCCCAGAAAGACGATCAGGATAATCGCCAGACTCAGCAGGCCCAGATTGAGCACCCATTGCAGTAGCGTGGCAAGGTTGCGGGCCCAGGGATTTTTGTCACTCATGTCGCGCCTTAAAAGCAGTTATTCGCGCGCGCTATCATGCGCGAGTGTGACGCAAATCACAATATCCACTCAGGCTTCCACATCGACACAGAGCGCATCGTAGCGCCAGTATTCGCAGTCGCAGTCAATCACCTCTTTCTGCTGATTGCGGTTGATGCGGGTGATCAGCAAACCCGGACTGCCGGTTGCCACATTCAGCGGCGGAGCGGCGACCTCCGGCAACGGGCCAGGCAGAATAGTAAAGCGCGCGCCGCCGTAGCGAATCCCGTAGCGCTGATCATAGAGATCGGTCAGGGAACGGGTCAGGTCTTCATCAAGCAGGCCAGGGAAAAAACGTGGGTTGAGATAGTGCTCCACATAAAGCACCGCGCGCCCGTCGATGCGCCGCAGGCGGCGGATACAGTAAACCGCCGAACCGGGTGCCAGCCGCAGCGCCGTCGCCACCCTCTCCTGCGCCGCCACCTGTTCTGCCGCCAGCACCTCGGTCGTCGCCTGCCGCCCCTGCTCGCTGGCCATCGCATGAAAGTGGCTATGGTGCAGTGGGTTGTAGATCAGTCGCGGCGGCGCGATAAACCAGCCGCGACGCAGTTCACGGTAGATCACCCCCTGTGCTTCCAGCTTGCCCAGCGCTTCACGCAGGGTTATCCGGGTGGTGCTGAACGCTTCGCTTAACGCGCGTTCCGCCGGCAGTCGCCCGCCGCTGAACTCACCCGCCTGAATACGGCTCAGTAAAGCGCTGGCGATCGCCTCCGCCGTTTTGAGTGCTATCGACTCCACCACAGTAGCCTCATTTTGGTGCGGTTCCGCACTATCACTGTTCAGGTAAATGCGTCTGTGACGGGCGAACGGGCCGCATCTTTCATCGCCCATCCCCTGTACAGCGCCGCTCTGTCATAAATCGTTCATAGTCAGGGGCTACATTGGCTCGGTTCTTGCTGGACTAGACCAGCCAGGCCCATCAACTTACACCCGGAGCAACTGAGATGAAAGCGTTTATCGCCTCTGTAGTAGCCAGTGCTGTAGTGCTTACCCTGCCCGTTGCGCAGGCCGCCGATAATGACCTCGCCGCACTGGAAAAAGCGGCGCGCAGTGAAGGCCAGGTTAACAGCGTCGGGATGCCGGACAGCTGGGCCAACTGGAAAGACACCTGGAACGACATCAGCAGCAAATATGGTCTTAAGCACAGCGACACCGATATGTCATCGGCGCAGGAGCTGGCGAAATTTGATGCGGAGAAAGAGAACGCCAGCGCGGATATTGGCGATGTGGGTGCCGCTTTTGGACCGATCGCGGTGGCGAAAGGGGTAACTCAGCCCTACAAACCGACCCACTGGGATCAGATCCCCGCCTGGGCCAAAGATAAAGAGGGTCACTGGGCACTGGCCTATACCGGCACTATCGCCTTTCTGATCGACAAGCAGCAGGTCAAAGAGATCCCCCACAGCTGGGCCGATCTGAAAAAAGGTAAGTATGTGGTTACTATCGGCGATGTCGGCGTGGCAGCTCAGGCTGCTAACGGTGTCCTGGCGGCAAACTACGCGTTAGGCGGTGATGAGAAGAACCTGAAACCGGCGCTGGCCTTCTTTGCCGACCTGGCAAAACAGGGGCGTCTTGGCGTCACCGATCCGGTGATTGCCAATATCGAAAAAGGCGAAGTGCAGATGGCGGTGGTGTGGGACTTTAACGCCCTGAACTATCGTGACCAGATTGACCGCAATCGCTACGAAGTGGTGATCCCGTCTGACGGCTCCGTCACCTCCGGCTACACCACCATCATCAACAAATATGCGAAACACCCTAACGCCGCAAAACTGACGCGCGAATATATCTTCTCAGACCAGGGCCAGATCAATCTGGCGAAGGGTTACGCCCGTCCGATTCGTGCCGAGCATCTGACTCTGCCCGCCGACGTTCAGGCCCGCCTGTTGCCGCAGTCTGAATACAAAAATGCCCGTCCGGTGAAGGATCAGGCCGCCTGGGATAAGTCGTCGAAAATGCTGCCGCGCCTGTGGCAGGAAAACGTCATTATCAATATGCAGCAGTAGTACGCGGCAGGGGAACGGAATGAAAACGATTCTGGTGGTGCTGGATGGGCTGAGCAATCAGGTGGCGCAACATGCAATGGGGTATCTGCATGCCGAATGTTCACAGGGCAACGGCTACTATTACCGGCTGACCTGTGAACTGCCCTCGCTGTCGCGTCCGCTCTATGAGTGCATTCTGACCGGCGTCACGCCGGTCAGAAGCGGGATTATTCACAATGGCGTCAGCCGCTTAAGCCGCGAGCGCAGCGTTTTTCACTATGCGCGCGCGGGCGGACTGAAGACCGCCGCAGCCGCCTACCACTGGGTCAGTGAACTCTATAACCGGACCCCGTTCCTTCCGGCGCGCGATCGTCACACTGACGCGCCGGCGCTGCCGATTCAGTATGGCCATTTTTACTCTGACGACAGCTATCCCGACTCCCATCTGTTTGAAGACGCAGAGAGTCTGCGGCTGCGTTACGATCCCGATTTCCTGCTGATCCACCCGATGAATATCGACGACGCCGGTCATAAATCGGGACTCTCTTCGCCGCAGTATCGTAACCGGGCGCGCATCGCCGACGGCCTGCTGTCGCAGTGGATGCCGCTGTGGCTGGCGGAGGGCTATCAGGTGGTGGTGACCGCCGATCACGGCATGAATGACGATCGCTCACATGGCGGAGTCCTGCCGGAGGAGACCACGGTGCCGCTGTTTGTTTTTGGCCGCGCCTTCTCGCTGCAACCCGACCTGGCGCCGCAGCAGACCGACCTGTGCGGTACTTTATGCGAGCTGCTGGAGGTGGCACACGACAAACCGGTCTGTCGCGGACTGCTGGCGGAGTCGCAGAGATGAAGGGAAAAGCGCTGGCGCTGCTGCTGTTGCTGCCTTTTACCCTGTTCTGGGTCGCCTTTCAGCTGGCACCGCTGCTGTGGATCGCCATCAACAGCTTCTGGAGCGAACTGAACAGCCAGTGGGGCTGGGATAACTATCTGGATATTCTCAGCTCGCCCTTTTATCAGCAGGCGTTTCGCTTTTCGCTGGACATCTCTTTCTGGTCAAGCGTTTACGGCTTACTGATTGCGCTGATCACCGGCTATTCGCTGCATCAGCTCGGCGGCGGGCGACTGCAACGCTTTCTGATCTCATTCACCAATATGACCAGCAACTTTGCCGGGGTGCCGCTGGCCTTTGCCTTTGTCATCCTGCTGGGGCTGAACGGCTGTCTGACGCTGCTGCTGCGCCATTATGGGGTGATAGAGAGCTTCCGGCTCTTCTCGCGTAACGGCATGGTGATGGTCTACACCTGGTTCCAGATCCCGCTGGGGGTACTGCTGCTCTATCCGGCATTCGACGGGCTGAAAAAAGAGTGGCAGGAGTCGGCGGCGCTGCTCGGTGCCAGCCGCTGGCGCTACGGCTGGCATGTTGCTCTGCCGATCCTCTTTCCGGCGCTGCTCGGCACCTTTGTGATCCTGCTGGCGAACGCGCTGGGTGCCTACGCCACCATTTATGCCCTGACCACCGGCAATTTTAACGTGGTGCCGGTGCGCATCGCCGCGCTGGTCTCCGGCGATATTTCGCTCGACCCCAACACCGGCAGCGCGCTGGCGATGCTGCTGGTGGCGATTATGGCGCTGATCACCCTGGTACAGCAGTATCTGGTGCGCCGCAGCTATCTCAATGCGAAACAGCCATGAAAGGAGCCAACATGTCACGCGCCGAGCGTCTCTATCACCGGGTGATGGTCGGGTTACTGTTCAGCCTGCTGGCGCTGCCGCTGGTGGCGACCCTGCTCTATGCGCTGTCATCCGACTGGAGCAATACCATTCTGCCGCAGGGCTATAGCCTGAAGTGGTTCATCCAGCTCTGGAGCGATGGCCGTTTCCTGACGGCGCTGGGCCATTCGCTGCTGATTTGCTTCGGCGCGCTGCTGTTCTCGCTGCTGCTGGTGCTGCCCGCCATGTTTGTAATCGCTTACTACTATCCCCGGCTCGATGCGGTGATGAACATCCTGATCCTGATGCCGTTCGCCGTGCCGCCGGTGGTCTCCTCGGTGGGATTACTGCAACTTTACTCGTCCTCACCGCTGATGCTGACCGGCACACCGTGGATCCTGATTGGCTGTTACTTTACCATCGCGCTGCCGTTTATCTATCGCGCGCTGGCTAACAATATGCAGTCGATCAACCTGAAAGAGCTGATCGATGCCGCGCAGCTGCTGGGTGCCAGCACCTGGCAGGCGGCGCTATGGGTGGTACTGCCCAACCTGCGCAAAGGGATGCTGATTGCGGTGCTGCTCTCGTTCTCTTTTCTGATCGGTGAGTTTGTCTTCGCTAACCTGCTGGTCGGCAACCGCTATGAGACGCTTCAGGTTTATCTCTTCAACATGCGCAACGGCAGCGGCCACTTCACCAGCGCGCTGGTGATCTCCTATTTCTTTGTGGTGCTGCTGGTCACCTGGCTGGCCAACGCCCTGAATCCCGAACGAGGTTAAGTATGAGTTACCTTGAGGTCAGACAGCTGAATAAGCGCTATGGACCCACCCCGATTTTTGAGCAGATCGACTTCAGCGCCGAACAGGGGGAATTTGTCACCCTGCTCGGCCCCAGCGGCTGCGGCAAATCAACGCTACTGCGCTGTCTGGCCGGGTTAACCGATGTCGACAGCGGTGAGATCAGAATCGAAGGCAGAGATATTGTGCCGCTGGCCCCGCAGAAGCGCGCCATCGGCATGGTGTTTCAGAGCTATGCGCTGTTTCCCAACATGACGGTGGAGAAGAACGTCGCGTTTGGCCTGAAGATGCAGAAGCTGCCAGAGGCGCAGATCCGTCAGCGGGTGCAGGAGGCGCTGGAGCTGGTGGAACTGAATGACTATGCACGCCGTTATCCGCATCAGCTTTCAGGCGGCCAGTGTCAGCGCGTGGCGCTGGCGCGATCGCTGGTGACACGTCCGCGCCTGCTGCTGCTGGATGAGCCGCTGTCGGCGCTGGACGCGCGCATTCGTCGCCATCTGCGCGATCAGATCCGCCATATTCAACGCGAGCTGAATCTTACCACCCTGTTTGTCACCCACGACCAGGAGGAGGCGCTGACCCTGTCAGATCGCATCGTGCTGATGAACCGGGGCAAAATTGTGCAGAACGGCGACGCGGAAGCGCTCTATACCCAGCCGGTCGATCTCTTCGCGGCGGGCTTTATCGGCAACTACAACCTGCTGAGCGCGGAACAGGCGACACAGTTAACCGGCCAGCCTTTTCACAGCCAGGTGGCGATCCGGCCTGAGTCGATGCAGTTCACTGAACCGGGCCAGGGGATTCCGGCGGAGATCCTCAGCCACAGCCTGCTGGGTAACGTGATCCGCTATCGCGTCCGGGCGCAGGGCGTCGAACTCTCTGTGGATGTGCTTAACCGTTCGGCGGCAGCTTTACATCCCGCTGGCAGGCAGATTGGTCTACAATTGGAGATGTCGACGTTGCGCCAGGTTGCTTAAAACACAGGAAAAAATCGCGCATTGTCCGGCAATCCCCCCTTCGCAGATTGCTCTCTCCATCAGGCTGGCACTCTGTGCTGCTTAAAGCCTGATGGTCGAGGAGCGCCATTCCGTGTTAACCCTGCTTAATCTACTCTCCGCCGTGGCCCTGCTGGTCTGGGGGACCCATATCGTGCGTACCGGCATCATGCGGGTCTACGGTGCCGATCTGCGCCGCGTGCTGAGCCGCAGCATTGAAAAAAAACCGATGGCCTTTCTGGCGGGTATCGGCGTCACGACGCTGGTGCAGAGCAGCAACGCCACCACCCTGCTGGTGACTTCATTCGTGGCGCAGAATCTGGTCAGCCTGACGCCCGCCCTGGTGGTGATTCTCGGCGCGGATGTCGGCACCGCGATTATGGCGCGTATCCTGACCTTTGATCTCTCCTGGCTCTCACCGCTGTTTATCTTCTTTGGCGTGGTGTTCTTTCTTAGCCGCAAACAGACGCGCGCCGGACAGTTAGGCCGCGCCAGTATCGGCCTGGGGCTGATCCTGCTGGCGCTGCAACTGATTGTTGAAGCCGCCCGCCCGATTACCCAGGCGGCGGGGGTACAGGTGCTCTTCTCCAGCCTGACCGGTGACGTGATGCTTGATGCGCTGATCGGCGCGGTGTTCGCCATTATCAGCTACTCTAGCCTGGCGGCGGTGCTCATCACCGCCACGCTCACCGCCACCGGAGTGATTTCGTTTAAGGTGGCGCTCTGCCTGGTGATTGGTGCCAATCTCGGTAGCGGCCTGCTGGCGATGATCAACGCCAGCGGCTCCAATGCGGCGGGCAAACGTGTCGCCCTCGGCAGCCTGCTGTTCAAGGTGATCGGCTGCGTGCTGATCCTGCCGTTTGTCGATTGGGTGGCACTGGGGTTGGATAAGCTGCCGGTTAACGATGAAGAGCTGGTGATTTTCTTTCACGTGTTTTACAACCTGGTGCGCTGCGTGGCGATGGTGCCCTTTGCCGACCCGATGGCGCGTCTCTGCCGCCGTCTGATCGCCGACGACGTTGATAACGCACTGCACCTGAAGCCGAAACATCTCGATCGCAGCGCGCTGGACACCCCGGCGCTGGCGCTGGTCAACGCCGCCCGTGAAGCGCTGCGTATGGGCGACGTGGTGGAGCAGATGCTGGAGGCGTTTAATAAAGTGGTGCGCGGCGAACCGCGCGAGGAGCGCACGGTGCGGCGGCTGGATGATGATGTGGATGTGCTCTATACCGCCATCAAACTCTATCTGGCGCGGATGCCTAAAGAGGATCTGCCCGAAGAGGATTCTCGCCGCTGGGGGGAGATCATTGAGATGTCGCTTAATCTGGAACAGGCCGGTGACATTATCGAGCGGATGAGTGGCGAGATCGCCGCTAAGTCGCTGGCGGCGGGCCGCGCCTTCTCCGCCGAGGGCTTAAAGGAGCTGGAAACCTTGCAGGAGCTGTTGATCGCCAACCTTCGCATGAGCCTGTCGGTGTTTCTGTCACACGATGTCACCAGCGCCAAACGTCTGCGCCGCGCTAAACATCGCTTCCGCCTGATGATTCGCCGCTACTCCCACGCCCATGTAGACCGCCTGCACCAGCAGAACGTGCAGAGCATTGAGACTAGTTCACTGCATCTGGGTCTGCTGGGTGACATGAAGCGTCTGAATTCGCTGTTCTGCGGCGTGGCCTATACCGTGCTGGAACAGCCTGATGATGAGCGTGATTATGAGTAACGCCGTGCCGCACCGGAGGATGATTCTCCGGTGCGGCAGGCGAGCGCGGGCGCGCCCGCGCTATTATTTTTTGTTAATCGGTTTACCCGACCAGTAACCGGCCAGCAGCGAGCCGGAGAGGTTGTGCCACACTGAGAACAGCGCGCCAGGCAGGGCCGCCAGCGGCGAGAAGTAGAGCTTGCCCAGCGTCGCCGCCAGACCGGAGTTTTGCATCCCGACCTCCAGCGCCAGGGTGCGGCAGGTGGACTCATCGAAACCAAACAGCTTACCGCCCCAGTAGCCACCGAGCAGGCCAATCGCGTTATGCAGCATCACCGCCGCGATCACCATCAGGCCGACCGATCCGATAAAGCTCTGACTGCCCGCCACCACCGCGCTGATGATCAGCAGAATGCAGACCATCGAAAACGCGGGCAGCCAGGGTTCGACCCGGCGCACCACGCTGTTCATGCTGTGATGAATAATCAGGCCGAGGGTAATCGGGATCACTACGATCTTTACAATGCTCAGCAGCATGCCCACCACATCCACCTGGATATGGGTGTCGACGTAGAGACGGGTTAACAGCGGCGTGGCGAACACCCCCACCAGCGCGGAGACTGAAGAGATGGTCACCGACAGCGCCACATCCCCTTTCGCCAGATAGATCATCACGTTACTGGCGGTGCCGCTGGCGACGCTGCCCACCAGGATCATACCTGCCGCCAGATCGGGCGGCATATGGAACAGTTTTGCCAGCCCCCAGGCGGCTAACGGCATCACCAGATAGTGCAGAAAGGTTCCGGCAATTACCGGCGCTGGCCGGGTCAGTACCCGCTTAAAATCACCGATATTCAGGGTCACGCCCATGCCAAACATAATCAGCATCAGCAGGTAACTTACCCACGGCCCGATGCCGAGAAACGTAGCGGGAGAATAGTAAGCGGCGACAGATAACAGCACGGCCCAGAGCGGGAACAGGCGAGTGAGGGTGGCGAGCATGGCCAGACTTCCTTATAAGAATGTGATGTTTAATGCAGATTTGCCCTGACAATACGCCACGCAGGAACGACTGCGCAGGCGAAGGCGGGATCATAACATTTCGTTATCACGACGTACGGGGAAGATGGCACCAGGCGGGAAAAGCGGATCGACTGCTGCCGATCCACCCTTTATTGACGAAATTACGCTGCTTTTTCCTCTAATCCGCGGTAGATCACACCACCAATCACCGCGCCGATGATCGGCATTAACCAGAACATCCACAGCTGAGAAATCGCCCAGTCGCCCTGGAACAGCGCCGCGGCGGTACTGCGCGCCGGGTTAACCGAGGTGTTAGTGACCGGAATGCTGATCAGGTGGATCAGGGTTAAGGCCAGACCAATCGCGATTGGCGCAAAGCCTTTTGGCGCGCGTTCGCTGGTTGCGCCCATGATGACAATCAGGAAGATGGCGCTCATCACCACTTCGGTGATCATTCCGGCCTGGAGGCTGAAGCCGCCCGGCGAGTGTGCGCCGTAGCCATTCGCCGCGAAACCGCTGGCGGCGGCGTTGAAGTCGCCTTTACCGCTGGCGATCAGATAAAGCACCGCACCGGCGGCAATGCCACCCACCAGTTGCGCGATGATGTAAGGAATGGCCTGCGAGGCGGAGAAACGTCCGCCTGCCACCAATCCCAGGGTGACCGCCGGGTTAAAGTGGCCGCCTGAGATATGACCGACCGCATATGCCATCACCAGGACGCTCAGTCCGAAAGCCAGGGCGACGCCCATAAAGCCAATGCCCAGTCCGGGGAATGCGGCGGAAAGCACGGCGCTACCGCAACCGCCAGCGACCAGCACAAAAGTGCCCAGCGCCTCTGCGACTAACCTTTTCATGATATTTCCTGTATTAGGGTGAATTGATTCAGCGGCGGGATTATAAATCTGCGCAAGGGGAGCGCAACGGAAGTGCACGAAATGCGCAAACAAAGGGGTGGTCATTTGGCAATGCATCAGGCTGATGCTTTGTTTTACAGTGGGTTACAGCAGAATTAACCTGGCGGGCGAGGCGGAGAAATGATGCGCTTTTAGCCAGGGTCAGGCCGCGCAGAGGCGGCCTGACCCTCATCAGCGCTTACTCAAACAGGTTGCGATGCAGGGTCTGTACCACGCTCTCCGCGTCGTTGCCTGGCACCAGGAAGCAGAGGTTGTAGCTGCTGGCACCGTAGCAGATCATGCGCAGGTTAAAGGGGTCGAGCACGCCGAACACCTCTTTCCCGACGCCGCAGGCTTTCGACAGCTGGTTGCCGATAATCGCCACCAGCGCCAGATCCTCCTCAACTTCCACCCGGCACAGCGAGGAGAGTTCGGTCAGCAGCGCCTGGGTCAGCAGGCTGGCACCGGTTGAGGTGGAGCCGGTGGTGTCGAGAGTCAGCGCCACGCTCACCTCGGAAGTGGTGATCAGATCCACCGAGACGCTGTGACGCGCCAGAATATTGAACAGCTCAGCGAGGAAACCAAAGGTATGCAGCATGTTGAGGCTGTGCAGTGTTAACAGCGTCTGCTTGCGGCGTAAGGCGAGCGCACGGAACAACGGCGGGTTACGGGTTTCGTTGCAGACGCGGGTGCCGCCTGCCGCCGGATCTTTACTGGAGCCGACGAACACCGGAATACCGCGGCGCACCGCGGGCAGCAGCGTCGCCGGATGCAGCACTTTCGCGCCGAAGGTCGCCATTTCAGCGGCTTCTTCAAAGGTGATCTCATCAATACGCTTCGCCGCAGGCACCACGCGCGGATCGGTGGTGTAGATGCCTGGCACATCGGTCCAGATATCGACCCGCGCCGCGTTGAGCGCTTCGCCCAGCAGCGCCGCGGTGTAATCACTGCCACCGCGACCTAAGGTTGTGGTGCGGCCTTCACTCTCGCTGCCGATAAAGCCCTGGGTAATCACCAGCGCCTGTTCAACCCGCGGCTGTAACTGCGCCGCCGCCTGCTCCGCCAGCACCTGCACGTCAGGTGTCGCCCGGCCAAAGCGGTCATCGGTGCGCATCACCTTGCGCACATCAAACCATTCCGCCGGCACCTGACGTTCACGCAGAATTTCAACGAACAGCAGCGACGACATCAGTTCGCCGTGACTGACCAGTTCATCGGTCAGCGCGTTGGAGGTGGCCAGCGAGGCGGCTTCAGAGAGCATGCTGATGTTGTCGAGCATCCGGTCGATCTCTTCGCGGATGACCTCAGGATGTTGCAGGCGATCGACAATGGCATACTGGATACGGCGAATATCATCCAGCAGTGCGGCGCGCTGCGTCGGCTGCTGACCTTCCGCCAGCGCAACCAGCAGATTGGTAATGCCCGCCGAGGCGGAAAGCACCACCAGGCGCGTGCTGGCATCCTGCAACACCACATCGGCGCTGCGGTTCATCGCTTCAAAATCGGCTACGCTGGTGCCGCCGAATTTTGCCACTATCAGAGTTTTAGACATGTAGAACCTCGTGTCAGGTTATCTTGTTCTCGCCGGTAAGAAAGGGGTCGAGAAACATTCTTTCAGCCAGGCACAAGGAAAGAGCAGAAACGGGCAGACAAGATCGGGTAGACGAGTCACCCAGAAGCGCCCCACCTTGCGAAACGTCGACTGCGGACGTTTCTGGTGACAACCCAGGGGATTCAGCCCCTGTAGCCGACAGGCAACACACCGCGTGCTGACCCACCTCGGCGTCGCTCCCCATCATGTGTTTTCACCGGATACGGTTCCTCCAACACACTGCCTGGGCGACGCGCCTCTTCTGGCTTGCGCACAGGTGCGCAAGTAGGCGCATACATTTAGCGGTTTCTGGCCCTGCTGTCAATCTCAGCGAGGCCACACCGGCGCATCAGAAAACAAATTGATCCACCTGGCAGCGGCTAAAGTGCTTAATGGGTTCAGCCTGTGCCGCCATCCCTGATTCGGCACAAGGTTTCGTGCGCCCTTTCCGGTCACACTGTGCTGCCTGCGTCTCAGCCGCGCGGTTAAGGCTTCGCGCCAGCCATTGCTGACCCGCAGAGATCATCGCGCCGGCCGCCAGTGGTTGAGCGCGCTGACAAAATTTTTCCTTTCAGTAGCAACTGTGGTCATACTGAAATGCTAAACGGGTACCCTGTGCCCCCGATGGAATGACGGTTCTTAATATCAACAAGAGTGTTGCCATGAAAAATATCAATCCGACACAAACCGCAGCCTGGAAAGCGCTGCAACAGCATTTTGAGCAGATGAAATCAGTGGAGATTGCCGATCTGTTCGCTCAGGATGCCGATCGTTTTGCCAAATTCTCTGCCACCTTTGATGATCAGATGCTGGTGGATTTCTCCAAAAACCGCATCACCCAGGAAACCCTCGATAAGTTACAGGCGCTGGCCAAAGAGACCGATCTCAGCGGTGCCATTAAGTCTATGTTCTCGGGTGAGAAGATTAACCGCACCGAAGATCGTGCGGTGCTGCACGTCGCGCTGCGTAATCGCAGCAACACGCCGATTCTGGTGGATGGCAAAGATGTGATGCCAGACGTCAACGCGGTGCTGGATAAGATGAAAGGCTTTTCCGAGCGCATTATCAGCGGTGAGTGGAAAGGCTATACCGGTAAAGCGATCACCGACGTGGTGAATATCGGTATCGGTGGTTCCGACCTCGGCCCGTTCATGGTGACGGAAGCGCTGCGCCCGTACAAAAACCATCTGAACATGCATTTTGTCTCCAACGTTGACGGCACCCACATCGCCGAAACGCTGAAAGATCTCAGCCCGGAAACCACCCTGTTCCTGGTGGCCTCCAAGACCTTCACCACCCAGGAGACCATGACCAACGCCCACAGCGCGCGCGACTGGTTCCTGAAAACCGCAGGCGATCAGCAGCATGTGGCGAAGCACTTTGCGGCGCTCTCCACCAACGCGAAAGCGGTGGGCGAATTCGGTATCGACACCAACAACATGTTTGAATTCTGGGACTGGGTCGGCGGTCGTTACTCACTCTGGTCAGCGATTGGCCTGTCGATCATCCTCTCCATCGGTTTCGATAACTTCGAGCAGCTGCTGAGCGGCGCCCATGCGATGGATCAGCATTTCGCCTCCACGCCGGCTGAACAGAACCTGCCGGTGCTGCTGGCGCTGATTGGCATCTGGTACAACAACTTCTTTGGTGCCGAAACCGAAGCGATTCTGCCGTATGACCAGTACATGCACCGTTTCGCCGCCTATTTCCAGCAGGGCAATATGGAGTCCAACGGTAAGTATGTTGATCGTGACGGCCATCCGGTGGATTACCAGACCGGTCCCATCATCTGGGGTGAGCCTGGCACCAACGGTCAGCATGCCTTTTATCAGCTGATCCATCAGGGCACCAAGCTGGTTCCGTGTGACTTTATCGCCCCGGCGATTACCCATAACGCGCTGGCGGATCACCACCCGAAACTGCTCTCAAACTTCTTTGCACAGACCGAAGCGCTGGCGTTTGGTAAGTCACGCGACGTGGTAGAGAAAGAGTTTACCGACGCCGGTAAATCAGCAGAATCGGTGGCGCATATCGTGCCGTTCAAGGTGTTTGAAGGTAACCGTCCGACCAACTCCATTCTGCTGCGTGAGATTACGCCTTACAGCCTGGGCGCGCTGATTGCCCTCTATGAGCACAAAATCTTCACTCAGGGCGCCATCCTGAATATTTTCACCTTCGATCAGTGGGGCGTGGAATTAGGCAAGCAGCTGGCAAACCGTATTCTGCCGGAACTGGAAAACGAAGAGGAAATTACCTCGCATGACAGTTCCACCAATGCCTTAATTAACCGCTATAAATCCTGGCGTTAATCGGCATTAAAATATCGGGCGGCTATTTTGCCGCCCTTTTTTGTCGCTTTTTCCCCCTGAAACGGCCCTTTATTCCCTGCCGCCATCTGCCTCAGACGGGATAATTCTTAAAATAAGCTAAGATAATTCTGAACATCACGTCCTCCGGCCCCGATTCATCCAGTATAAAATGGCCCTGAAAGGGGATAACTCTCATGGTTAGTGATTGATTCATAACTCTATTTAAATTTATCAATCCTGAGTAAATTCTGAATATTCTTATTCCGTACCAGATATAAATAAATAAGAGCTTTACGCTTTGCATCTGGCCTGCCAGCAGCGAAATATCTGGTATCAGCGCGAAATATTCCCATATAAAAAGTAGTTACCGCCAATCCGAATGATTAAATCACGCCATCAGCCCGTCAGAACCCCTGGTTTTTCCGCGGCTGAACTCTGGTATTTTGTTGCCCTATAATGAACGCGCCCGCAATGGGCCTGTCCGTCGTGCTGGCAGCGCGCTTCTGCACTGCCATTATCGCCGGTCAGAGATCCTTCATTCACTCAATGCAGGAAACGTTGTTATGAAAAAAACCAGGATTGCCGGTGCAGCCCTGATCTTCGCGGCCTTCTCTTCCAGTGCATTTGCTGCGCCGGAAGAAGCGGGTACCGCAGCAGGCGCGCAGGCGGGAGCAATCTCAGCCGGCACGTCGACCGCTGTCGGTATCGGCGCGCTGGGCGCGTTGGTAGGGCTCGGCATTGCCGCTTCTGGCGGTGGTGACGGTGCAAATACCGGAACAACAACCACAACCACGACGAGCACCACTCGTTGATGGCTGCCCGTAACGGGTCTGATTGCGGAGCGGCGGCCAACGGGCAGAGGCGGCCCCCCTCACTACGGTGAGTGGGGCCGCTGAGCCACGTAGCCTCTCTCTGTCGCCAGATCCAGCGGGCAGAGCACCTTTAAACATAACCACACGCCTGTGTGGTTATTTTTACTTTGGTTTGACTTATTCAGGGACACACAGTGCGCCAACTTCCTCTGCTGCTCGCTTGCCTGCTGCTACAGGCCTGTACACAAACGCAAAAAGGCCTTGAACAGACGCTGCTGCTCGCCGTTAACGGTCCTGACGACGTGACCGTCACCGATCAACAGGTCAGGGCTCTCCCCTACGCCAGTCTCTACGCCCGGATTAATAGTGGCCCGCGCATCTTTGTGGTGCTGGGCTACAACGAAAACGGTCAGCAGAAATGGGTGACTCAGGATCAGGCGATGCTGGTGACTCAGCATGGCCGCCTGGTTAAAACCCTGGGTTTACCGGACAACCTGCTGAGCGTCAGCAACCTGACACAGGACCCGCTGGCTGACAGCCTGCATCTGCGCGATGGTGCCAGCTGGACCCGTATCGTGCAGTGGACCGAACAGGATCAGGTGCGCGGCGCGACCCTGCGCTCCACCTTCCAGCGCGGCACCGATGAAGTGCTGACCGTGGCGGGCAACCGCATCCCCTGCCGCGTCTGGCATGAGCAGGTGAGTCTCGATAGCGGTCATCGCGAGTGGGAAAACACCTTCTGGATCGATAACAGCAGCGGCGATGTGGTGCAGGCCCATCAGATGCTGGCGGCGGATGCCTTCCCTGTTGAAACCACTATTCTGAAGCCGGCGAAATCATGAAAAAAATCACTTTTTTGCTGGCCGGGCTGAGCCTGTTCAGCACCGCAGGGGCGCAGGCGGCTGCGCAGGTTATCGTCCATGCACCGCATAACAGCGGCCAGGCGGAACTGAGTCAGGTGGCGGATCTGTCGCAACTGGTGACGCTGCCCGTTTTGCAGGCGCACACCGACTGGCGTCGTTCTTTTATTGCCGAGCGTGGTGCCAGCGCGGTGGCACAGCAGCAGTACCAGCAGACGCTGGGTGCGCTGCGCGCCTGGCGTGGTGACAGCAGCGGTGAGCTGGCCGCCACCATTGACGCGGTGATCCAGCAGCTGAGCGCGATGAAGGTTACCGGCCGCCAGTTTACTCCGCTCGACCCGGACTGGATCCGGCTGCATCCGGCTGATAACCGCCGCCTGGAGGGCAGCTATGACCTCTATCTGCAAGCGCCGTCTGACTCAGTGCTGCTGCTTGGCGCGCTGAGCGGCGCCGGCAAGGTGAGCTGGCAGCCGGGTCAATCGGTGCGTGACTATCTGGCGGATCACCCTTCACTCTCTGGCGCGGAACGCAACTTCGTCACGGTGATTTCTCCCACCGGCACCACCCGGCAGGTCCCGATCGCCTACTGGAATCATCGCCACGCGGAAGTGGAGCCTGGCAGCATTATCTGGCTCGGTTTTTCGTCATGGAGCCTGCCAGGCAACGATGAAGACCTGAATGATCGCATCCTCTCCGTTCTGACTCACCGGGTACCAGACTGATGAAAAAACGTTATCTCTTCAGCCTGTTGGCTGTTTCTGTGGCGGCAGCCTGTCAGGCGCAGGCTGAAACCTTTCCCGCGCCGGTGGGACCTTCACAATCCGATTTTGGTGGCGTGGGCCTGATGCAGGTGCCAACGGCGCGCATGGCCAGAGAGGGCGAGTTCAGCCTCAACGCGCGTGACAACGATCAGTACCGCTACTATTCCGCGTCGCTTCAGCTTTTCCCCTGGCTGGAGACCACCGTGCGTTATACCGACGTCCGCACCCGCCAGTACAGTGCAGTCTCGGAGTTCAGCGGAACCCAGAGCTACAAAGATAAAGCCTTCGACCTGAAACTGCGTCTGTGGCAGGAGGGCTTCTGGCTGCCGGAAGTGGCGCTGGGCACCCGCGATCTCGGCGGCACCGGCCTGTTCGACAGTGAATATCTGGTGGCGACCAAAGCCTGGGGGCCGTTTGACTTTACGCTGGGGCTCGGCTGGGGCTATCTCGGCAACAGCGGCACGCTGAAAAACCCCTTCTGCTCTTACAGCGACAGCTATTGCCAGCGTCCGCGGGTGGGCGAAGCGGGGTCAATCAACGGTTCACAGATGTTCCACGGTCCGACCGCGCTGTTTGGCGGCGTGGAGTATCAGACGCCGTGGCAGCCGCTGCGCCTTAAAATGGAGTATGAGGGCAACGACTATCAGAACGATTTCGCGGGCCGCCTTGAGCAGCGCAGCAAGCTCAACGTCGGAGCGATCTATCGTGTGACCGACTGGGCAGATATTAATGCCAGCTACGAACGCGGCAACACCTTTATGTTTGGCGTTACCCTGCGCACCAACTTTAACGATCTGCGCCAGTCACACATTGATAGCGAGAAGCCCGCCTATAATCCACAGCCGCAGCCTAAGTTGCTGGAGCCGACCGTGGTGGGCAACCAGCTTACCGATCTGAAGTACAATGCCGGTCTCGACGGCCCGCGTATTCAGACCAAAGGCCGGACGCTCTATGTCACCGGCGAGCAGACCAAATATCGTGACACCCAGGAAGGAGTCGATCGCGCTAACCGCATCATCATGAATCACCTGCCGGCGGACATCGACACCATCAATGTCACCGAGACACGCTTTAACATGCCGCAGGTCACCACTGAGACCCAGGTGGCCAGCCTGCGTAACGACCTGACAGGCTACCCGCTCGGCCATGAACAGCCGCTGCAACAGACCCGCAAAGAACCCGTCGATCCGGGGAATACTGAGCAGGGCATGTTTATCCGTAAAGATCGCCTGAACTACAGCCTGTCACCGGTGCTGAACCAGTCAGTGGGTGGCCCGGAAAGTTTCTATATGTACCAGGTCGGGGTGATGGGCAATGTCGACTACTGGCTGACCGATCATCTGCTGGTGGGCGGCAGTTTGTTTGGCAACCTCGCCAATAACTACGACAAGTTCAACTACAACGGCGCACCGGCTGACTCCTCGCTGCCGCGCGTGCGCACCCATATCCGCGACTACGTTGAGAACAATGTCTACGTCAACGATTTGCAGGCGAACTATATGGGCCATCTCGGTAATGGCTTCTATGGGCAGGTTTATGGCGGCTATCTGGAGACGATGTATGGCGGCGCGGGCGGCGAGCTGCTCTATCGTCCGGTTGACGCCAACTGGGCGGTGGGTGTGGATGCCAACTACGTCCGGCAGCGTGACTGGGACAACATGATGCAGTTTAACCGCTATAAAGCCGCAACCGGTAATCTGACCGGCTACTGGCGACCCTGGTTTATGCAGGATGTGCTGGTGAAAGCCAGCGTCGGTCAGTACCTGGCGAAAGATAAAGGCGTAACGGTGGATGTGTCGAAGCGCTTCGACAGCGGCGTAATGGTGGGTGTTTACGCCACCAAAACCAACGTGTCGTCTCAGGAGTATGGCGAAGGCGACTTCACCAAAGGCTTCTATATCTCTGTCCCGATGGATCTCTTCACCGTGACACCAACGCGCGGTCGCGCGCAGGTGAACTGGGTGCCGCTGACGCGGGATGGCGGTCAGATGCTGGGTCGTAAGTACCAGCTGTATGATCTGACGTCCGATCGCGACGCACGCTTTAACTAAGCAGTCAGGCGGCCTTCGGGCCGCCTTTTTATTTAGTCCGCATCGTAACCAAGATTCGGGGCCAGCCAGCGCTCCACTTCACTGACCGACATCCCTTTGCGTGCCGCATAATCTTCCACCTGGTCACGCTGGATCTGCGCCACGGCGAAGTAACGACTGTCAGGATGGCTGAAGTACCAGCCCGAGACTGACGCGCCCGGCCACATGGCAAAAGATTCGGTGAGTTTCATGCCGGTCTGCTTTTCCACATCCAGCAGGGTCCAGATGGTGGCTTTCTCAGTATGCTCCGGGCAGGCCGGATAACCGGGCGCTGGCCGGATCCCCTGATAATTCTCCCGAATCAGCTCCTCATTGCTGAGGTTCTCGTTAGGCGCGAAGCCCCAGATCACTTTACGCACCCGCTCATGCAGATATTCAGCGAAGGCTTCCGCCAGACGGTCCGCCAGCGCTTTCACCATGATCTTGTTGTAGTCATCATGCTGACGGTCATACGCCTCCGCCAGCGCATCCTCCTCCAGGCCACCGGTCACCGCGAAAGCCCCCAGATAATCGGGTTTTCCGGTTGATTTCGGGGCCACGAAATCGGCCAGGCAGTAGTTGGCGAAGTCGGTTTTCTCCGTCTGCTGACGTAAGTGATGACTCACACACAAGAGTTCCGTGCGGCGCTCATCGCGATAGATATGAATGTCATCACCGACCCGGTTGGCCGGGAAAATCCCGACCACGCCGCGCGGTTTCAGCAGCGCCTGCTGGCTCAGCCGGTCCAGCATCGCATTGGCATCGGCGAACAGCCGCTGCGCCTCTTCACCTACCACCTCATCTTCCAGGATGCGCGGATATTTGCCCGCCAGTGACCAGGTCATAAAGAACGGCGTCCAGTCGATGTAATTGCGCAGCGTTTCGATGCTGGCTTCCACCTGACTGACGCCGGGACGATGCGGCACCGGCGGGGTGTAGCTTTCCCAGTCGATCAGGGTGGCGTTATCGCGCGCCGCCTGCAACGAGACCGGCGGCGTACGCGGCTTTTTACGCGCATGCTGGATGCGCACGGTTTCATACTCTTTACGGGTGCGCGCCACAAAATCCTCTTTCAGGGTGGCGGAGAGCAGCGACGACACCACGCCCACGGTGCGGGACGCGTTCTGCACGTAAACCGTCGGTCCGCTGTAGTTCTGCTCAATCTTCACGGCGGTGTGCGCTTTCGAGGTGGTCGCGCCGCCAATCAGCAGCGGTAGCGTGAAGCCCTGACGCTCCATCTCTTTCGCCATATTGACCATCTCATCCAGCGACGGCGTAATCAGACCCGACAGGCCGATAATATCCGCATTCACTTCACGCGCCGTTTTCAGGATCTTCTCGCCCGGCACCATCACGCCGAGGTCGATAATTTCATAGTTATTGCACTGCAACACCACACCGACGATATTCTTGCCGATATCGTGTACGTCGCCTTTCACCGTGGCCAGCACGATTTTCCCGTTACTGCGCCCCGCCTCTTTGCTGGCTTCAATAAACGGCTCCAGATACGCCACCGCCTGCTTCATCACGCGCGCTGATTTCACCACCTGCGGCAGGAACATCTTACCTTCGCCGAACAGATCGCCAACCACGTTCATGCCGGACATCAGCGGGCCTTCAATCACCTCAATCGGCCGTGGTGCCTGCTGACGCGCCTCTTCGGTATCCTGCTCAATAAACTCCGTGATGCCCTTCACCAGCGAATATTCCAGCCGCTTTGCCACCTCCCAGCTGCGCCACTCCGCTAACTGTTTCTCCTGCGCGCCGTCGCTTTTGCCGCCACGGTATTTCTCCGCCAGATCCAGCAGCCGCTCAGTCGCGTCATCGCGGCGATTCAGAATGACATCTTCTACCGCGTGGCGCAGTTCAGCGGGCAGATCGTCATAAATCGCCAGCTGGCCCGCGTTGACGATGCCCATATCCATGCCGTTGCGGATAGCGTAATAGAGGAAAACCGCGTGGATCGCTTCCCGCACCGGGTCGTTGCCGCGAAACGAAAACGACACATTGGAGACGCCACCGGAGATCATCGCGTGCGGCAGTTCCCGCTTAATATCTTCGCAGGCACCAATGAAATCCATCGCGTAGTTGTTGTGTTCGTCGATACCGGTGGCGACCGCAAAAATATTGGGGTCGAAAATAATATCTTCCGGCGGGAAACCGACCTGTTCGGTGAGGATCTGGTAAGCGCGGCGGCAGATCTCAATTTTACGGGCGCGGGTATCCGCCTGACCCACCTCGTCAAACGCCATCACCACCATCGCCGCGCCGTAGCGACGCACCTGGCGCGCATGGTCGATAAAGGCGGCCTCCCCCTCTTTCATCGAAATCGAGTTGACGATCCCTTTGCCCTGAATGCATTGCAGCCCTTTTTCAATCACCTCCCACTTTGAGGAGTCGATCATGATCGGCACGCGGGCAATATCGGGTTCGCCAGCGATCAGGTTCAGGAAACGCACCATCGCCGCTTCGGCGTCGAGCATCCCCTCATCCATGTTAATATCGATAATCTGCGCGCCGCTCTCAACCTGCTGCAACGCCACTTCCAGCGCTTCGTTATATTTCTCTTCTTTAATCAGCCGCTTGAATTTTGCCGAGCCGGTGACGTTGGTACGCTCACCGACGTTAACAAACAGCGACTCCGCGCTGATATTGAGCGGCTCCAGGCCGGACAACCGACAGGCGACCGGCAGCACCGGTGGCTTACGGGGCGCAACGCCTTCCACCGCCGCGACCATCGCGGCAATATGCTGCGGCGTGGTGCCACAGCAGCCGCCAACAATATTCAGGAAACCCGCGGTCGCCCATTCGCCAATCTGCTGCGCCATCAGACCGGCATCCAGATCGTACTCACCAAAGGCATTGGGCAGACCGGCGTTGGGGTGGGCACTCACATAGCCTTCCGCGATGCGCGACAGCTCCGCCACATACTGACGCAGCTCATCCGGGCCCAGCGCGCAGTTAAGCCCAAAAGAGAGCGGCCTGGCGTGCCGCAGGGAGTTGTAAAAAGCTTCGGTGGTCTGGCCGGAGAGCGTGCGACCGGAGGCGTCGGTGATAGTGCCGGAGATCATCAGCGGCAGCGTCACGCCCAGCGCTTCCATCTCGGTCTGCACCGCGTAGATGGCGGCTTTGGCATTCAGCGTATCGAACACCGTTTCGATCATGATGATGTCGGACCCGCCCTCCACCAGCGCGCGGGTCGATTCGCGATACGCCTCCACCAGCTGATTAAAGGTGATGTTACGGTAAGCGGGATCGTTAACATCGGGTGAGATTGAACAGGTGCGGTTGGTCGGGCCGAGCACGCCCGCCACGAAACGGGGACGATCCGGCGTTTTTGCCGTCCACTCATCGGCGCAGGCGCGCGCCAGTCGGGCCGCCTCATAGTTGATCTCCGCCGATAGCCCTTCCATCTGGTAATCCGCCATGGCGATAGCGGTGGCATTAAAGGTGTTGGTTTCGAGAATATCCGCGCCGGCAGCCAGATAAGCGTGGTGGATCTCGCGGATCACCGCCGGTTTGCTCAGCACCAGCAGATCGTTATTGCCCTTAAGATCGCAGGGCCAATCCGCAAAACGGCTGCCGCGAAAATCCGCTTCATCCAGCTTATAACTCTGGATCATGGTGCCCATACCGCCATCCAGCACCATAATGCGTTGTGCGAGCTGCTGATGTAACACGTCGATTTTATTGCTCACTGTTGCCCCATTCACGTCAGTCTGCCGGCGGAAAACCCTGTCAGCCATTCTGGCACAAGCCTGTTAAGCGACAAAGCACCCTGAGCTGAGACATTTTCAGCTTAGCGATGGAGAGGTCTGACCAGAAAATCCGCCTTTGCAAATGGGCCAATAAAAACGAAAATGATTTCCACAATGAATAGGGAGAAACGATGATGGCGACGCCGGTCCCGGTTAAGCGCGGCAAGAAACCCCGTGGTACACCTGCTGCCGCGCCCGCGGGGGGTCAGGTTCAATCTCTCACCCGCGGTCTGACGCTGCTGGAGCTGATTGCGGATTCACACGGCAGCGTGGCGCTGACCGAACTGGCGCAGCAGGCGGGTTTACCCAACTCCACCACACACCGTCTGCTCACCACCATGCAGCAGCAGGGTTTTGTTCGTCAGGTAGGCGATCTCGGGCTCTGGACGATGGGGGCGCACGCCTTTGTGGTCGGCAGCAGCTTCCTGCAAAGCCGCAACCTGCTGGCGCTGGTGCATCCGGTGCTGCGCAGCCTGATGGAGCAGTCGGGCGAGACGGTCAATCTGGCGGTGCTGGATCTCAGCGACCATCAGGCGGTGATTATCGATCAGGTGCAGTGTACGCAGCTGATGCGGATGTCCGCCCCCATCGGCGGCAAACTGCCGATGCACGCCTCTGGCGCGGGCAAAGCGTTTCTGGCTCATCTGGGCGATGAGCAGGTGACCGCCCTGCTGCATCAGAAAGGATTGCATTACTACACCCCGAAAACCCTGATGTCGCCGCAGAGTCTGAAAGAGAATCTGGCTCAGGTGCGCAAAGCGGGCTTTTCCTTCGATGATGAGGAGCATGCGCTCGGCTTGCGCTGTGTCGCCGCGCCCATCTATGACGAACATGGCGAAGCCTTTGCCGCGCTCTCCATCTCCGGTCCGATCGCCCGCATGACCGACAACCGCATTACCGAATTAGGCGCGCTGGTGATCCGGGAAGCGCGTCAGGTTACGCTGGCGTACAGCGGTCGTTAACGGCGTCTGGCGCGTAGCGGACGCAGAAGCGTTGCGTCTGCCGCCAGGCGATCACCTCTTCCACATGCCCCTGGGCAATGCGCTGCTGCTGCGCGCGCCACCAGCGCGGATCAAATATCTCCGGGTGCAGTTGCAGCAGTAACGCGCCGGTCGCCGCTTCACTGCATAACGCATGGCGGAAGGTTTCCGGGAAGACATCATCCGGCCCGACGCTGTACCAGGGTTCGGCGCTCAGCTCATCCTCCTCATAACGCGCAACCGGCACCTCACGGAAGTTCAGCTCCTGCATCGGGCGGATCTCATCGTAATCGTAAAAAATTACCCGGCCATGACGGGTAATACCGAAGTTTTTAAACAGCATGTCACCCGGAAAGATATTGGCCGCCGCCAGCTGTCTGATGGCGTTGCCATACTCCTCAATCGCGTGACGGCGCTCAGTGGCGCTGGCCTGCGCCAGATAGAGGTTGAGCGGCTGCATACGGCGCTCCAGCCACAGATGCCGGATGATCAGCCGGTCGCCCTCGATCCGCAACTTCTCTGCCGCGCAGGCGTGAAGTTCCGCCAGCAGCGCCGGGGAGATGCGCGCCAGCGGCAGCGCGAATTGTTCAAACTCCTGGGTGTCCGCCATCCGCCCCACGCGATCGTGCTCTTTGACCTGTAGGTAGCAGGCGCGAACCTGCGCTTCTGTCACCTCTTTTTGCGGCGCGAAGCGATCTTTGATCACCTTAAACACCCGATCGAAACCCGGCAGCGTAAAGACCAGCATCACCATGCCGCGCACGCCGGGTGCGATCTCAAAGGTTGCCTCACTCTCTGCCAGCGCCTGAAGATATTCGCGATAGCTTTCGGTTTTTCCATGCTTCTGGCAGCCAATCGCCATATAGCGTTCCGCCAGGGTTTTGCCGGGCAGAATCGGTTGCAGCCACGCCACCAGCGCCGCAGGAACGGGCGCAAACACCATAAAGCAGGCGCGAGCGAAGCCAAACACAATGCTGGCGTCATTGACATCGGTCAGACAGGTATCGATCCACAGTTCCCCGCTTTCGCTGCGCTGAATCGGCAGTAAACAGGGCGAGATACCCTCCGGCAGATGCAGCCGCGCCACCAGCCAGGCGGTTTTATTGCGATAAAAGAGTTCACTGCTGACGTCGAGCCAGCCCTGCTCCAGCCGGGGAAAATGCGACCGCAGGTGACGGACAATCCAGCCCGCGTCGCGGGCGCGATCCTGCCACGGCAGGGTCAAGGGCAGATCGCTCAGCAGCTGCTCGACCAGCGCCAGCCAGCCGTGCCGGGGGTGATACCGACGCGACAGCGGACGCAAAGGGGTAAGTGGCGCCGAGGCTGGCTGTGAACTGAAGATAAACAGCCGTTCCGGTTGCAGATCGGCATGGCCATGTAACCGGCAGTAGACCGAGTTAAAAAAGCTCTCCGCAATTTCCGGGCGTGGATAGCCGGGCAGCAGGCTTGCATAGTGGCCCTTTACCCGCAGCCAGAACGCCTGATCCCAGCTCGCGGCACCGTTCAGCACCCGCAGCTGATCGGCGACCAGCGTGACATGGTGATCATAAAGATGAATCCGTGCCTTCATGGCGTGCTGTACCGCCTGCCACTCCGCCTGTTCAAAACGCTGCTGTGCGCCGGCGGTGATGTCGAGAAAGCGGCCATACTGGGCATCCGAGCCCTGCAAAATAGTCTGGGCAATCAGGGATTCGCGTGGCGGCATAATCGGCTCCGGTAAATCCCCGCCGCGCGGGGGCGGGCGGGGAATCAGTCACGACTCAGAACTGATGCTCTTCGGTTGAACCGGTCAGCGCCGTCACCGACGACTTACCGCCCTGGATGATATTCGTCACCTGATCGAAATAACCGGTGCCGACCTCCTGCTGGTGTGATGAAAAACTGTAACCGCGATCGCGGGCGGCAAATTCAGGCTGCTGAACCTTTTCCACATAGTGACGCATCCCTTCCCCCTGCGCATAGGCGTGGGCCAGATCGAACATGTTGAACCACATGCTGTGAATGCCCGCCAGCGTGATGAACTGGAAGCGATAGCCCATGTCGCTGAGCGCCTGCTGAAAGGTCGCGATAGTGCTGTCGTCGAGGTTCTTTTTCCAGTTGAACGACGGCGAACAGTTGTAGGCCAGCAGCTTGCCAGGGAAGCGTTCATGAATGGCATCGGCAAAGCGCTGCGCCATCGCCAGATCCGGCGTCGACGTTTCACACCACAGGATGTCAGCATAAGGCGCATAGGCCAGCCCGCGGCTGATCGCCTGCTCAATGCCCGCATGGGTGCGGAAGAAGCCTTCTGCGGTCCGCTCATCCCGGATAAAGGGGCGATCGTACTCATCGCAGTCTGAGGTGATCAGGTCAGCGGCATCGGCATCGGTGCGCGCCAGCAGTACGGTGGGGACTCCCATCACGTCCGCCGCCAGCCGCGCCGCCACCAGTTTCTGAATCGCCTCCTGCGTCGGCACCAGCACTTTGCCACCCATATGACCGCATTTTTTTACCGCAGCCAGCTGATCTTCAAAGTGCACCGCCGCGGCACCGGCTTCGATCATCGCTTTCATCAGCTCAAACGCATTGAGCACGCCGCCAAAACCCGCTTCCGCATCGGCGACAATCGGCAGGAAGAAATCGGTGTAGCGACTGTCACCCGCTTCGATCCCGCCCGACCACTGGATCTGATCGGCACGCTGGAAGGTCTGATTAATGCGCGTCACCACCTCCGGCACCGAGTTAACCGGATAGAGCGACTGATCGGGATACATCTGGCCGGCAACGTTGGCGTCAGCGGCTACCTGCCAACCAGAGAGATAGATCGCCTCGATGCCCGCTTTGGCCTGCTGCAACGCCTGTCCGCCGCTCAGCGCGCCGAGGCTGTTGATATAACCCTTCTTCGCCTCGCCGTTAAGCAGCCGCCATAATTTCTCCGCGCCGCGCTGGGCCAGCGTGCAGGCGGGCACCACTGAGCCACGCAGGTTCACCACCTCTGCTGCGCTATAGGGGCGAGTAATGCCCTGCCAGCGTGGTGTCTGCCAGAGTTGTTCCAGTTGCTCGATTTGTTGAGTACGTGTCATGGCAATGTCTCCGTGAGTCAGGGGATCAGGCGATAGCCCGGCAGGGTGAGAAATGAGACCAGCTCGCGCTCGGTGGTGATCTGCGCCATCAGCCGCGCCGCTTCGTCGTAACGACCGGCGCTGAATCGGGCATCACCCAGGCTGTTTTGCAGCAGATGCAGCTCTTCGTTGAGCCAGCGCAGAAAGAGTTCCGCCGTGACCAGCTGGCCGCTGCTCAGCGTCTGCTGATGATGGATCCACTGCCAGATGGAGGTGCGGGCAATCTCAGCGGTGGCGGCATCCTCCATCAGGCCATCAATCGGGACACAGCCATTGCCGCTGATCCAGGCCTCAAGGTATTGCAGCGCGACACGGATGTTGGCGCGCATACCCGCTTCAGTACGTTCACCCTGGCACGGCGCCAGCAGCTGCTCCGCCGTGATCGGCGCATCCTCCTCGCGTGTCACCGCCAGCTGATTAGGCCGGTCGCCTAATACGGCATCAAAGACCGCCATCGCGGTATCCGCCAGGCCGGGATGCGCAATCCAGGTACCATCATGTCCATTACCTGCTTCACGCTGCTTGTCTTCTGTTACCCGTTGCAGCACCCAGGCGTTGCGCGTCGGATCCTTAGCGGGGATGAGTGCTGACATCCCACCCATCGCGAATGCTCCCCGGCGATGACAGGTTTTGATCAGCAGCCGGGAGTAGGCATCCAGGAACGGCTGAGACATGGTGACAGCCTGGCGATCCGGCAGTACCCGATCCGCATGCTGCTTCAGCGTTTTGATATAGCTGAAGATATAATCCCAGCGGCCACAGTTGAGACCGACAATGTGATCGCGCAGATTCCACAGGATCTCATCCATCTGAAATACGGCGGGTAAGGTTTCAATCAAAACCGTGGCTTTGATGGTGCCACGCGGCAGATCGAAATGATCCTCGCTGAAACTGAAGATCTGCCGCCACCAGGCGATCTCCTGCCAGCTTTCGGTTTTCGGCAGGTAGAAGTATGGCCCGCTGCCTTTGGCCAGTAACGGCCGGACGTTGTGGAAGAAATAGAGCGCAAAATCAAACAGGCCGCCGGGAATCGCGTTGCCCTGCCAGCTGACATGCTTTTCTGCCAGGTGAAGCCCGCGCACCCGGCACATCAGCACCGCGGGATCGGCACGCAGCTGATAAATTTTGCCGGTGTCGCTGGTGTAACTCAGCGTGCCCTGTACCGCTTCCCGCAGCGTTAACTGGCCCTCAATCAGCTTCGACCATTCCGGCGACAGTGAATCTTCAAAGTCCGCCATAAACACCTTCACGTTCGCGTTCAGCGCGTTGATCACCATTTTGCGATCGGGCGGCCCGGTAATTTCGACGCGGCGATCCCTTAAATCAGCCGGAATCGGCCGGATCTGCCACTCGCTTGCTCTTATGGAAGCCGTTTCCATATCGAAGTCTGGCAACTGGCCCTGGTCATAAAGCTGCTGGCGCTGTTGACGAGCCGACAGCAACGCCTCGCGCTGCGGGGCGAACCGTGTAACCAGCGCCTCCAGGAATGCAATCGCCTCGGGAGTCAGCAGCTGCTGCTCCGCCTGGCTAAAGGGCTGGCTGAAAGTCAGGGTATGGCTGATCACTGAATCTGTCATGCTGGCGCTCTCCTGTATTCAAAGGATCGAATGCAGCGGATCCACAAGTTGTCTATTTCCTGAGCTACAGGATCAGAGCATAAGCATTTATTTTTCTAAATCAAAAACTATTTCCATTTTAATCAATAAAGATGACTATCACTC
>NZ_JBGMNJ010000012.1:0-128588 GCF_051336815.1 Pantoea sp. C2G6 | reverse complement strand
GTAAGCGCAGCGATGCGTTGAGCTAACCGGTACTAATGACCCGTGAGGCTTAACCTTACAACGCCAGAGGCGTTTTTGAGAGACACGATTTTCAGCCTGTTCATAACGGATAACGAATAAGCGGAAACGAAAGATTTTGCGGCGTGACAAGGCGCAGAGCGAGGACATCGGCGGGAGCATACTGAAGTATGTGACCGGTGTGGCTGAGCGATGGCAACGCGGTCATGACGTAAAAGATTCGTTTCGTGCACAAAGAATTTGCCTGGCGGCTGTAGCGCGGTGGTCCCACCTGACCCCATGCCGAACTCAGAAGTGAAACGCCGTAGCGCCGATGGTAGTGTGGGGTCTCCCCATGCGAGAGTAGGGAACTGCCAGGCATTGTATAAGTGAAGAAGCCCCGCACGCGAGTGCGGGGCTTTTTTACGTCTGCCGATCGTGAAAAACTTAGCGGCTTTCCTCAACTCACTCTCTTTTCAGCCAGTCTGCTATAAATTCAGCAACGCTCTCCGGGCGATTAATATCCAGAAGCGGCACCTTCAGAGAGAGCGGCTGGTCGCTGGCGACGGCAATTGTCTGTTCATCAAGCAGCTCCTCAACCCCACCCTTGATCCCGGCACGCCATAAAACAATCTTAGGCACGGCCTCATTTTTAAAGCCCTCGACCAGTACCATCTCCAGCATAGAGGGATCCATCTGGTTTAACAGATAACGCAGATTGATCGGCTGCTCCTCTGGCGTTTCACACATCAATGCCCATCGTTTTGAACTGGCCACAATGACCTGGCTGGCACCCGCCTTTCTGAGCAGATAACTGTCTTTGCCTGGCGTATCCACATCCATCTGATGATGGGTATGCTTTATCAGCCCGGCACGAATGCCTTTACTGCTGAGGATCGGTATCACGCTCTGTAACAGCGTGGTTTTTCCGGTTCCGCTCCAGCCAACAATAGCGAGTAAGGGTAGTGACATATCAATCGATCTCCTGCAAATCGTCAGGCGTGTTTATATTCCGAAAAGCAGACTCATTATCCTCCAGCAACACCGCATGTCCTCCCTGATCACGCAGGAACTGCATCAGACGCCGCTCACCCGCCTGAAGGTACTTACCGAGTGGCGCAGCCATATCGCGGTGGATAAGCGCCAGAGTGGGGTGATCGCGGGTCTGAGAGCGCACCCATACGGCGGGCGCATCACCGCGTTGCTGCATCAGCTGTTCAACGAAGTTAAGCGGGATCCCGGGCGTGTCACAGGCGCTAAACACCGCCCATTCTCCCTCGATAGCGCCTAATGCACTGTAGATGCCGGCAAGAGGGCCTGGATAATCCGTAAGGCTATCCTGCACAACCCGACATCCGCTTAACTGATAGCGATCAATATTGCGATTGGCATTAATCATGACAATGTCAACTTGTGGCCTCAGCCGTTCAAGGACATGCTGATACAGAGGTTTGCCATTGAGCAGCACCAGACCTTTGTCCTGCCCACCCATACGGCGCCCCTGACCCCCGGCCAGAATCACGCCGGTTAAGATTGTCATGCTATTACCCTCGCTAAAGACCCACTGTGAAAACGGGAGAAACAGAAATGAAATGCCATCGTTTGAATGAGTTGATGGAGTTGCTACAACCCGCCTGGCAAAAAGAGCCTGACCTGAATCTGGTCACATTTTTGCAGAAACTGGCGCAGGAATCTGGTTTCCGTGGCCCGTTAAGTGAATTAACCGATGATGTATTAATTTACCATCTCAAAATGCGCGATTCAGCCAGCCACGATGAGATCCCCGGACTGAAAAAAGATTATGAAGTTGATTTCAAAACGGCCTTACTCCGCGCACGGGGTGTCATTAAAGAGGACGAGTAGTGTTATCCTTGGCGGCTCAATGCACGGATAACCACAGGTAAAACGATGAGCGACGCTGCTTTTAACTTCCAGACCTTAAATCCCGATGTGCTGCTTGATGCGCTCTGGGAGACAGGAATTCGCGTCGATTCTGGCCTGACCGCGCTGAATAGCTATGAGAACCGGGTTTATCAATTCAGCGATGATGATAAACGTCGCTATGTGGCGAAGTTTTATCGTCCACAACGCTGGCATGCCGGACAGATCGCTGAAGAACATCAGTATGCGTGCGATTTGCTGGCTGATGAAGTGCCTATCGCCGCGCCATTAGCGTTAAAAGGCGAGACACTCCACCGTCATGCCGGCTTCTTTTTTGCCGTTTTTCCCAGCCTGGGCGGACGGCAATATGAGACGGATAATGAAGATCAGATGGAGTGGGTCGGCCGCTTTCTGGGACGTATTCATCAGACCGGGCGCAAAACGCTGTTTAGCCAGCGGCCCACCATCGGTCTGGATGAGTATCTGCACCAGCCGCGTGAGGTACTGGAACAGTCGCTGTTAGTGCCTGCATCACTCAAAGCGGCACTGCTGAAGGCAATCGATAAGCTGGGAACGACGTTACAACAACAGTGGCACAGTGCGTGGCAGCCGCTACGATTACATGGCGATTGCCATCCGGGTAATATCCTGTGGCGTGACGGGCCGCTGTTTGTCGACCTGGATGACGCCCGTAACGGTCCGGCGGTACAGGATCTCTGGATGTTGATCAGCGGCGATCGGCAGGAGCAGCGTATTCAGTGGGATATTCTGCTGGAGGCTTACAGCGAATTCAGTGACTTCGATATTAATGAATTGTCACTGATTGAGCCTTTACGCGCGATGCGCATGGTTTATTATCTGGCCTGGGTGGTCCGACGCTGGCAGGATCCCGCTTTTCCGCGCGCTTTCCCCTGGATGACAGATGAAGATTTCTGGCGCAGGCAGATTTCGCTATTTACCGAGCAGGAGAAGCTGTTGCAGGAGCCCCCTCTACAGCTGACACCGCAATTTTAATGACGTAGTCAGGAGAATTTTTCACGATGAAAAAAGTTTGGTTTGCACTGATGGGTTTAGTGCTGGCATTCAGCGCGTCTGCTGCCCAGTTCACCGAAGGTAAACAGTATGTGAGTCTGCCGAAGCCGCTTGCAGGTGAACCTCAGGTCATGGAGTTTTTCTCCTTCTTTTGCCCGCACTGCTATCAGTTTGAACGTGTTTACCACGTTAATGAGGCGGTGAAAAAGAATCTGCCCGCTGACACCAAAATGGTGAAATACCACGTCGATTTCCTTGGCGGTGACATGGGACCAGTGGTGACTCAGGCCTGGTCGGTGGCGATGGCGTTAGGGGTTGAAGATAAGGTGACAGCGCCAATCTTTGATGGCATCCAGAAAACCCAGACCATTACCGATCCTACCAGCCTGAAAGAGACGTTCATCAAAGCCGCCGGTATCTCTGCCGCCGACTACGATGCAGCCTGGAACAGCTTTGCCGTCAAAGCGCTGGTTGCGCAGCAGCAGAAAGCCGCTGCCGATGTTGAACTGCGTGGCGTGCCAGCGATTTTCGTTAATGGCAAATATATGGTGAACAACGGCGGCCTGGATACCAGCTCTATGGATAATTTCGTCGCTGACTATGCGAACCTGGTAAAATTCCTGGTAAACCAGAAGTAATCAACACGCTATCCCGATTAAACGCCAGCGCTGCTGGCGTTTTTTTATGCTGTAAAACAGCGGCGCGATTTTTGTCCATCTCCAGGGCATAAATTTAATATCCACACAAGGGATCGCGTAACTGAAAATGGCGATCTGGTCACGGAAATTAAATAAGCCTCTAAAAAATATAGCGTTTATCTGGGGTTAAATTATTTAATTTCGGCAAAATCAGCGCGTTATAATTTTTACGCACAAAGTTATCCACAGAGCGATCGTTGCGATCCTCTGCGCAAAAGCGTTAAAAATGCCAGAGGCCCTACGCCTTATTTCACTATTTCTGCCAGGCTGTGGCATCCTTATAGACCAACCCATAGCAACGAAGACTACACAGACTTATGGCGCAAATAGCAGAAAATCCCCTGATTCTGGTTGATGGCTCATCCTATCTTTATCGTGCGTATCACGCATTTCCGCCGCTGACCAATAGTGCAGGTGAACCCACTGGCGCCATGTACGGCGTGCTCAACATGCTGAAAAGCCTGCTGGCGCAATACAACCCAAGTCACGTTGCTGTGGTGTTCGACGCCAAAGGTAAAACCTTCAGAGACGAACTGTTTGAGCATTACAAATCGCATCGACCACCGATGCCAGACGAACTGCGTGCGCAGATTGAGCCGCTGCATGAGATGGTGCGTGCGATGGGGCTGCCTTTACTGGCGGTAAGTGGCGTCGAGGCGGATGATGTGATCGGGACGCTGGCGCTGGAAGCTGAGAAAAAGGGTATCCCGGTGCTGATCAGCACCGGTGATAAAGATATGGCGCAGCTGGTCACCCCCGCCATCACGCTGATCAACACCATGAACAACACCATTCTGGGGCCGGAAGAGGTTGAACAGAAGTATGGTGTACCGCCAGCATTGATTATCGACTTCCTCGCCATGATGGGTGACAGCTCGGATAACATCCCTGGCGTGCCGGGCGTGGGTGAGAAAACCGCGCAGGCGCTGTTGCAGGGGCTGGGCAGCATGCAGACCATCTATGAAAATCTCGACAAAGTCGCCGATCTCTCATTTCGCGGTGCCAAAACAATGGCGACCAAACTTGAGCAGAACCGCGACGTGGCGTTTCTCTCTTATCAGCTGGCGACCATCAAGACCGATGTTGAGCTGGCGCTGACCTATGAAGAGCTTACGGTCAATGAACCCGATGTGACCGCCTTGCAGAACCTGTTCAGCCGTTATGAGTTCAAACGCTGGCTGAATGATTTGCAGGAAGGTAAATGGCTACAGGGTAAAAAGAGCAGCTCTCAGGCGCAAAAAGCGCCGCTGGATGAGTCCGCTCCGGCGGTGGAAACCAGCAGTGTTTTATCGAGTGAGGGTTATGTCACCATTCTGGATCAGGATCTCTTTGAGAGCTGGCTGGCGAAGCTGAAAAGCTGCGAGGTGTTTGCTTTTGATCTGGAGACGGATTCACTCGATACCCTGAGTGCCAACATTGTCGGCATCAGCTTCGCGGTAGCACCCGGTGAAGCCGCCTATCTGCCGGTGGCCCATGACTATCTCGACGCCCCAGAGCAACTCGACCGCGCGACCGTTCTGGCACAGCTGAAACCCTTGCTGGAAGATGACAGCGCCTGGAAAGTGGGCCAGAACCTGAAATACGATCGCGGCGTGCTGAAGAACTACGACATCGAGCTGGCCGGTATTAAATTCGACACCATGCTGGAGTCCTACATCCTCAACAGCGTGGTGGGTAAACATGATATGGACAGCCTGGCGGCCCGCTGGCTGAACCATAAAACCGTCACCTTCCAGGAGATCGCCGGGAAAGGCAAAAATCAGCTGACGTTCAACCAGATCGCGCTGGAGCAGGCGTCACATTACGCCGCTGAAGATGCAGACGTCACCCTGCAACTGCACCTGAAAATGTGGCCAGAGCTGGAAAAAGAGGCGGGCCCGAAAAAAGTCTTTGAGCAGATTGAGATGCCGCTGCTGACCGTGATCTCGCGGATAGAGCGTAATGGCGTATTGATCGATCAATCGATTCTGGCGCAGCACTCGAAAGAGCTGACTGCCCGGCTGGCTGAGCTGGAGCTGAAAGCGCATGAGCTGGCGGGCGAACCCTTTAACCTCTCCTCCACCAAACAGCTTCAGGTGATCCTGTTTGAAAAACAGGGCATCAAACCGACGAAGAAAACCCCGGGCGGTGCGCCTTCCACCAGTGAAGAGGTATTAGCGGAGCTGGCGCTCGACTACCCGCTGCCAAAAGTGATTCTGGAGCATCGCGGCTTATCCAAACTCAAGTCTACCTATACGGATAAGCTGCCGCTGATGATCAACCCGGTGAGCGGTCGGGTGCACACTTCCTATCATCAGGCGGTCACCGCAACCGGGCGACTCTCCTCGACCGATCCGAATCTGCAAAACATCCCGGTGCGTAATGACGAAGGACGCCGTATCCGGCAGGCGTTTGTCGCGGCCAAAGGACATCGCATCGTCGCGGCAGACTATTCACAGATTGAGCTGCGAATTATGGCGCACCTCTCGCAGGACAAAGGTCTGCTGGATGCGTTCGCCCAGGGCGAGGATATTCACCGCGCCACGGCGTCCGAGGTGTTTGGCGTGGCGCTGGACAGGGTCAGCGGCGAGCAGCGCCGCAGCGCTAAAGCGATTAACTTTGGTCTGATCTATGGCATGAGCGCGTTTGGCCTGTCACGTCAGCTGAATATCGGTGCGGGCGAAGCGAAAAAGTATATGGACCTCTACTTTGAACGCTATCCGGGCGTACTGCGCTATATGGAGAATACGCGCCAGCTGGCCGCCGATAAGGGCTATGTGGAGACGCTGGAAGGCCGCCGGTTATGGCTGCCTGATATTAAATCAGCCAATGCGATCCGTCGCAAAGCCGCAGAGCGGGCGGCAATCAATGCCCCGATGCAGGGAACGGCTGCGGATATTATCAAACGGGCGATGATCGCGGTTGATAGCTGGCTTGAGCAGCAGGATGACAGCGCAGTCAGAATGATCATGCAGGTTCACGATGAACTGGTGTTCGAAGTGAAAACTGACGCTGTTGAAGCAGCCAGCCAGAAAATTCGCGCCCTGATGGAAAACAGCGTACAGCTCGATGTGCCGTTGCTGGTTGAAGTGGGTGTCGGTGATAACTGGGATGAAGCGCACTGATAGTTCGCCGCGGGCCGGTTCTGTTGAGTTGCTGAGTGGAACCGGTCTGAAAGCGCTATAAGAAAATCGTTTAGTTAACCGGTTCAGCCCGGCCTGATGTCACGCTGACAGTATGGCCTTTTCTAACTGCTTATCGCTTAAACATTTTTTACGTCATTAAACTACATTGCAGCGCTATTTTTGTGACGTGCATTGTAAAAAAAGGACTATATGCTGTAAGTAAGCAACAAAAAAGCCTTTGTCACTCACAAAAAATCAGGTAAAGTTCGTCGCGTAGGGTACAGAGGTAAGATGTTCTATCTTTCAGACCTTTTACTTCACGTAATCGGATTTGGCTGAATTTAGCCGCCCCAGTCATTCTGTGACTGGGGCGTTTTTTATTGGGCTTTTTGTTCCGTTGGCAGATCAGGCGCGTGGCCGCCACTCACTCTTCAGTTGGCTGATCGTCCTGAGCGGGTTCAAGCGTGTTAAACCAGCTATCAAGCTTCTGACGAACCTTATCCACACCGGTTTTCTTCAGTGATGAAAAGAGTTCTACCTGAACATCGCCGGCAAAATCGAGTGAGGCTTCGCGCACTGCGTTGAGCTGCGCTTTGCGGGCGCCTGACGCGAGTTTATCTGCTTTGGTGAGCAGCAGCAGCACCGGGATCTGACTTTCAACCGCCCACTGCACCATCTGCCGATCAAGCTCTTTCAGCGGATGACGAATATCCATTAACACCACCAGCCCTTTCAGCGCCTGACGTTTTTGCAGGTATTCACCTAACGCGCGCTGCCACTTCAGCTTCATCTCTTCCGGCACTTCCGCATAGCCGTAGCCGGGCAGGTCGACCAGGCGCTTACCTTCTTTAACTTCAAACAGGTTAATCAGCTGCGTACGTCCAGGCGTTTTACTGGTACGCGCCAGACCTTTCTGATTGGTCAGTGTGTTCAGCGCACTTGATTTTCCGGCGTTCGAGCGACCGGCGAAGGCCACCTCAATACCGGTGTCGGCAGGAAGATGGCGGATGTCCGGTGCGCTCAGAACAAAGCGGGTAACGTGATAATTCAATTCAGACAAGGTGACACTCCAGAAAACGCATTAAGGCAATGGCGCCGATTATACCCGTTATGGCGCGAAAGTGCTCAACCCTCTCCTGGCAGGGAGTGGTGTAAGAGATTTGCCATTAACGCTGGTGGTTATATCGCTTTTTATCATAATAATTAAAAATAAAAATTTATTTAATTCATTGGGTTATAAATTAACGTTCTTTTTTTGTACTAACTCATTCTGACTCTGGCTTGAGGCTTTTACCAGTTGGTCTACATTAATGTGCAGTGCATGGCAGCACCCATCAGGAAGATGCGCTCAGGGATGTCAGGATGACAAAGAGCGAGGGAAGGGAAGAGGTCACGGATAGCGGACCAGACAGGGATAAGGAATAGCTCAGGAGTTGAGCAGGCGCGGGATTGACCGGGATGTTACGAGCCGAAAAGGATTTAAAACATGATTCCTTCGTATGAAGGTATGAAATAAGGCGACAGCTTGAGCTGTCGCCTTTTTTCTTTGTCTGGTTTCTGCTAGATTTCGCCGCAATTCTATACTGAATAAAAAAGCCGGGACCCAACACTATGAAGCAACCTGCACGAGCTGCTCACGGCAAACCTGCCGTCAAAGCTAAACGCAAATCGCGTGACGAAATTAATAATGAAGCGCGCGATCGCAAACGCGATAAAAAGCATCGCGGACACGCCTCTGGCAGCCGTGCCAATCCGGTCGCTTCAGAGAGCAGTGGCGGGCGTCAGGCGAACAGCGTGAAAGATCCCCGCATCGGCAGCAAGAAACCGGTAGCGCTGATTGCTGATGGAAAGACCACCTCCGCCAGAGTGAAGACGGGCGCGGAAAAACCTGCGGCGCCGAAGAAAGTGCGTCTGACACCGGAAGAAGAGCTGGCGAAGCTGGAAAATGACGAACGGCTGGATGCGTTGCTGGATCGGCTGGAAAATGGCGAAACCCTCTCTGCGGAAGATCAGGGCTGGCTGGACGCTTCGCTGGACCGTATCGATGAACTGATGGAACAGTTAGGCATTGTGATGGACGATGCCGAGGATGAGCAGGCGGAAGAAGATATGTATCGTCTGCTGAAAGGCAATTAAGCAAATTTGATCGGCATGTGGTTCTCACATGCCGTGCTTTTCAGGTAAACAACAATGTTTTGGCCTGGATCAATTTTCGCGCTGCTGGCGACATGTTATCTACTGTGGTTATTGTTTAAACTACAGCGCCTGTCGCGGCTGAAGCAACGTTTACGTCGGGTCTCTTCCCGCTCACCTTTCATCCCTTCTTCTTCGCGACCTTCTCTCAGACGACGTCACCGGAAGGAGTGAGCATGCCATCGCAGCAGATTGAGTGGGACCAGGCGTTGATTGAAAAGTACAATTACGCCGGCCCGCGTTACACCTCTTATCCCACCGCGCTGGAGTTCAGCGAGCAGTATACTGAAAGCGATTTTCAGCGCGCCGTGGCGAAATATCCCGATCGCCCGCTGTCGCTCTACGTTCATATTCCCTTCTGCCATCGTCTCTGCTACTTCTGCGGCTGCAATAAGATCGTTACGCGCCAGCGCCACAAAGCTGACCGCTATCTGGATGTGCTTGAGCAGGAGATTATTCAGCGCGCGCCGCTGTTTCGTCAGCGTCAGGTGACGCAGCTGCACTGGGGCGGCGGCACGCCGACCTTTCTCGACAATGCGCAGATTTCGCGGCTGGTAGGTTTGCTGAAGCAGCACTTCAGCGTGGCGGATGATGCTGAAATGTCGATCGAAGTCGATCCCCGCGAAATTGAGCTGGAGGTTATCGATCACCTGCGATCGCTGGGATTTAATCGTCTGAGCATGGGCGTGCAGGACTTCAACAAATCGGTGCAGGAACGGGTCAACCGGGTGCAGGATGAAGAGGTGATCTTCGGCCTGATGGCGCGTGCCCGCGAGCAGGGCTTTAGCTCAACCAGCATTGACCTGATTTATGGTTTGCCGCTGCAAACGCCAGAGAGCTTCGCCTGGACGCTGGAGCGGGTGCTGGCGCTGAACCCCGATCGCCTTAGCGTATTCAACTATGCCCATCTGCCCGCGCTGTTCGCGGCACAGCGCAAAATCAAAGAGGAGGAGCTGCCCTCGGCTCAGCAAAAGCTCGATATTCTGCATCAGAGCATCACCACGCTGACCCGACAGGGGTATCAGTTCATTGGCATGGATCACTTTGCGAAGCCGCAGGATGAGCTGGCCATTGCGCAGCGTGCAGGCCAGCTGCATCGCAACTTCCAGGGATATACCACGCAGGGCGACAGCGATTTACTGGGGCTGGGCGTCTCGGCCATCAGCATGATTGGCGACAGCTATGCGCAGAACCAGAAGGACCTGAATACCTGGTACAATTGTGTGGAACAGCAGGGAAATGGTCTGTGGCGCGGCATTGCCTTAACCGACGATGATTGTCTGCGTCGTGACGTGATAAAAACGCTGATTTGTAACTTCTCGCTCGATTTTGCCGCGACAGAAGCGCAATGGGGGATTTGCTTCAGCGACTATTTCGCTGAGGACCTGGCGCTGCTGAAACCGCTAATCGCCGACGGGCTGGTGGTACAAACGGCTAGCGGGCTGGAGGTAACGGGAACAGGCCGATTACTGATCCGCAATATCTGCATGTGCTTTGATCGCTATCTGCGCCAGAAAGCGCGTCAGCAGCAGTTCTCCCGCGTTATCTGAATAAACGGGCTGGCAGCTTACGCCAGCCCGTACTGAACGGCTTACTCCATGCCAAGCTCTTTCAGTTTGCGCGTCAGGGTATTCCGTCCCCAGCCCAGCAAACGCGCTGCTTCCTGTTTGTGGCCTTGCGTATGACGCAGCGCAGTGGTGAGCAGCGTACGCTCCATCTCCGGCTGAGCTTCCGACAGCAGATTCTGATGACCGGAACGCAGTGCGCGGTCAGCCCACTGCGCCAGCAGCGTCGCCCAGCTGTCAGGCAGCGACTGCACCGGGCTTTCCGGGGTGCTGGACTCAAACAGCTCACCGGGCAGATCCTGAATCAGCACTTCCTGACCGGCAGCCATCACCGTCAGCCAGCGACAGGTGTTCTCCAGCTGACGCACGTTACCGGACCAGTGCAGGCGGGTTAACGCCGTTTCCGTTTCAGGGTGCAGAATCTTCGCCTCTACGCCCAGTTCACGGGCTGCCACTTGCAGGAAGTAACGCGCCAGACGCGGTATATCCTCACGACGCTCACGCAGCGGCGGCAGATGCACGCGGATCACATTCAGGCGGTGAAACAGATCCTCGCGGAACTTGCCCTCCTGCACCCGCAGTTCCAGATTCTGGTGGGTGGCGGCGATAATCCGCACATCCACTTTCACCGGGGCATAGCCACCGACGCGATAAAACTGACCATCCGCCAGCACACGTAGCAGGCGGGTCTGGACATCCAGCGGCATGTCGCCGATCTCATCCAGGAACAGCGTGCCGCCGTCCGCCTGCTCAAAGCGGCCCTGACGGATCTGGTTCGCGCCGGTAAACGCCCCTTTCTCATGACCAAACAGCTCGGACTCAATCAGGTCTTTGGGGATCGCGGCCATATTCAGCGCGATAAAAGGCGCTTTGGTGCGCGGGCTGTGGCGATGCAGTGCATGAGCCACCAGCTCTTTACCGGTACCGGACTCGCCGTTGATCAGCACGCTGATTGAGGAGCGCGATAACCGTCCGATAATACGGAACACATCCTGCATCGCCGGCGCTTCGCCGATAATATCGGTGGTCGGCCCGCTGACCGGTTGATTACGCGGCTGCTGCTGCTCCTGATAGTGGCTGATTGCGCGTTCCACCAGCGCCACCGCCTCATCAATATCGAACGGCTTCGGCAGGTAGTCGAATGCGCCCTGCTGGTAAGCACTGACGGCCGCATCCAGATCGGAATGCGCCGTCATTATGATGACCGGGAGCATCGGGTGGCGTTGTTTAATCTGTTTCAGCAGCGCCAGACCGTCCATACCGGGCATGCGAATATCTGACAGTAAAACGTCCGGGGTTTTGGTTGAGAGGGCATCCAGCACCTCGCTTGCGCTGTCGAAAGTCGCGCAGCTTAAACCGGCTCCAGTGAGCGCGCGTTCAAGCACCCAGCGGATGGAGCTATCGTCATCGACGATCCAGACTATCCCTCGTTGCATAGAAACCTCACTGGCGAATAGGCAGGTAGACCGAGAATTCGGTATGTCCTGGCCAACTGTTAAATTCTATTTTTCCTGAATGTTGATCAATCAGGCTACGGGCGATGGAGAGACCCAGTCCGGTACCGCCTTCCCGTCCACTCACCATCGGATAGAACAGCGTATCCTGGAGCTGGGCCGGAATGCCGGGGCCATCATCTTCAATATCAATGCGCGCCACCAGACGATAACGGGTGCCGTGCAGCGTCAGCTGGAAAGCCGTACGGGTGCGGATAATAATGGTGCCGCCGTCGTCGCCCAGCGCCTGAAGCGCATTGCGTACCACATTAAGCAGCACCTGTTCGATCTGATCGGGGTCGTGCGGCAGCTCCGGCAGGCTGGGATCGTAATCCCGCACCAGCGAGACGTTGTCCGGCAGTTCCATCGACACCAGATTGACGACGCGCTCAGCCACCTGATGGATGCTCTGGGTAATATGCATACCCGGCTGCTGCGGTCCTAACAGGCGATCGACCAGATTCCGCAACCGGTCGGCCTGTTCGATAATCACTTTGGTATATTCGTTCAGCGAGGGATCGGGCAGAGCGCGTGACAACAGTTGAGCCGCGCCGCGCAATCCTCCCAGCGGATTTTTAATCTCATGGGCCAGACCGCGCACCAAATCGCGGGCCGCCACCTGCTGGGCGTGCTGTAACTGCTCCTGACTGAGCCGACGCTGATTATCCATCGGCGCCATCTCCATCAGGATCAAGCCATCGGGTAAGCGCTGGGCGGTCAGCGACATGATGTGCGCGCGACCATCGACCACCAGCGTCACCTCACTGTCGGTAAACCCCTGGCCAGCCTCAAGACTCTCGCGCATCACCTCGATATTCAGCGAAAAGTAGCCGGTTAATTCCGGTAACGGCGTGCCGAACAGTTTGCGTGAACTTTGCGCCAGTAATTGCTGCGCCGCCGGGTTGGCGTAGTGAATAACCAGGTCGTTATCCACCAACAAAATACTGTTGATTAAAGCGTTGAGAATCTGCCCTGCGTCGGGCAGAGAGCCAGTTGCCATACCACGTTCCTCTGCACTAAAAACGTGCATTTTAGTCTTTAAGCCGGAAAGAGGGCGAATGAACGGTGAATTCGCGGAGAAAAAAGCCCATCCGAAGATGGGCTGAAAGTTTCCACGGCAACAAAAAACGTCTGACCAATTAAACGCTGTAGTAAAGCTCGAACTCAACCGGATGTGGCGTCATGCGAACGCGGTCCAGTTCTGATTTACGCAGTTCAATGTAAGCATCGATGGTTTCGTCGGTGAATACGCCGCCACGGGTCAGGAACTCGCGGTCTTCGTTCAGGGCATTCAGCGCTTCTTCCAGCGAACCGGCAACTTTTGGAATCTCAGCTTCTTCTTCCGGTGGCAGGTCATACAGGTTCTTATCCATCGCATCGCCAGGATGGATTTTGTTGATGATGCCATCCAGGCCAGCCATCAGCAGGGCGGTGAACGCCAGGTATGGGTTAGCCGCTGGGTCCGGGAAGCGCGCTTCGATACGACGGGCTTTCGGGCTGGCAACAACCGGAATACGGATTGAGGCTGAACGGTTACGGGCAGAATAAGCCAGCATAACCGGTGCTTCATAACCCGGAACCAGACGCTTGTAGGAGTTGGTGGTCGGGTTCGCCAGGGCGTTGATCGCTTTGGCGTGCTTGATGATACCGCCGATGTAGAACAGCGCCATTTCAGACAGGCCGCCATACTTATCACCGGAGAAGAGGTTCTGGCCACCTTTAGAGAGTGACATATGGCAGTGCATGCCTGAACCGTTGTCGCCAAACATTGGCTTCGGCATAAAGGTCGCGGTTTTGCCGTAAGCGTGCGCGACGTTGTGCACCACATATTTGTAGATCTGAATTTCGTCCGCTTTTTTGGTCATGGTGTTGAAGCGGGTAGCCACTTCGTTCTGACCAGCCGTTGCCACTTCGTGGTGATGCGCTTCAACCACCAGGCCCATCTGCTCCATCGTCAGACACATGGCAGAACGGATGTCCTGTGATGAGTCAACCGGTGGAACCGGGAAGTAGCCGCCTTTCAGACCTGGACGGTGACCTTTGTTACCGCCTTCGTACTCTTTACCGGTGTTCCACGCCGCTTCAATATCGTCGATAGCTACGTGTGAACCTGAGGTCGATGAACCGAAACGGATGTCATCGAACAGGAAGAATTCTGGCTCTGGTCCAAACAGCACAGTATCGGCGATGCCAGACGAGCGCAGGAAATCTTCAGCGCGCTTGGCGATAGAGCGTGGATCGCGGTCGTAGCCCTGCATGGTGCCTGGCTCGAGAATGTCACAACGGATGATCAGCGTTGAATCTTCGAAGAAAGGGTCCATGACCGCCGTGGTGGCGTCAGGCATCAGCACCATGTCTGATTCGTTGATGCCTTTCCAGCCGCCGATAGACGAACCATCGAACATTTTGCCTTCTTCGAAGAAGTCAGCGTTAACCTGGTGAGCAGGGATAGTAACGTGCTGTTCTTTACCTTTGGTATCGGTAAAACGCAGGTCAACAAACTTAACTTCATGCTCGTTCATCATCGAGAGAACGTGTTCAGCGGACATACTCAACTCTCCTGGAAATGGTCATACATTATCTACATGGTGAGGAAACGTCGTTGCCCGCAACAGGTCACGGGAAACATGTCCTGACCAGCCTGTTGCGGCACGCTCTTCAACCGTCATCTGACTGGCATTTGCGCTTGTAAAAGATAAAGCGAATTCTGTGCCAACTTTTTTGATGGTGCTTAAATCGCCTTGTGGTGCACCTTTTTGTCATAACGGCGCTGCACCACGATAGCTTTTCTGCACCTTATTGGTGCTTTATCCGCTCCGCGCAGCACTATTTTGGTGCATAAGACCAACTTAGTGCATTTTCTGCACCGGGAACAGCGCGAATTTGCGCCAATGCAATAAACTTTCAGTGAAAAGTGTGATCGTGTTCAGTCTTCCGCTTAATCCGTGTACAATAGCGCGCTATTTCTAATGCCTGAGGCAAAGCTGTGATCGAAAATTTGCGTAACATCGCCATCATCGCGCACGTTGACCATGGAAAGACCACCCTGGTTGACAAACTGCTGCAACAATCCGGTACCTTTGATGCCCGTACCGAAGCAACCGAGCGCGTGATGGACTCCAATGATTTGGAGAAAGAGCGTGGGATTACCATCCTCGCAAAAAACACCGCCATTAAGTGGAATGACTACCGTATCAACATCGTTGATACCCCGGGACACGCCGACTTCGGTGGTGAAGTTGAGCGCGTCATGTCCATGGTGGATTCGGTGCTGCTGGTTGTAGATGCGATGGATGGCCCTATGCCGCAAACCCGCTTCGTGACCAAAAAAGCGTTCGCGCATGGTCTGAAGCCGATTGTGGTTATCAACAAAGTAGACCGCCCTGGCGCGCGTCCGGATTGGGTTGTAGATCAGGTATTTGACCTGTTCGTTAACCTGGATGCCACCGACGAACAGCTCGACTTCCCTATCATTTTCGCCTCTGCGCTGAATGGTATCGCGGGTCTTGAGCACACCGACATGGCTGACGATATGACCCCGCTCTATCAGGCTATCGTTGACCACGTTTCACCGCCAAAGGTTGAAGTTGACGCGCCGTTGCAGATGCAGATCTCTCAGCTGGACTACAACAACTACCTGGGCGTGATCGGTATCGGCCGCATCAAACGCGGTAAAGTGAAGCCTAACCAGCAGGTTACTATTGTTGATAGCGAAGGCAAAACCCGTAACGGTAAAGTCGGTAAAGTCCTGACTCACCTGGGTCTTGAGCGTATCGACAGCGACCTGGCAGAAGCGGGCGATATTATCGCGATTACCGGTCTGGGCGAGCTGAACATCTCTGACACCATCTGTGATCCACAGAACGTGCAGGCGCTGCCAGCACTGAGCGTCGATGAGCCAACCGTTACCATGTTCTTTAACGTCAACACCTCACCGTTCTGCGGTAAAGAAGGTAAGTACGTGACTTCACGTCAGATCCTTGAGCGTCTGAATAAAGAACTGGTTCACAACGTGGCCCTGCGTGTTGAAGAAACCGAAGATGCTGATGCGTTCCGCGTATCAGGTCGTGGTGAACTGCACCTCTCTGTTCTGATCGAAAACATGCGTCGTGAAGGTTTCGAACTGGCGGTTTCCCGTCCGAAAGTTATCTTCCGCGAAATCGATGGCCGTAAGCAGGAGCCATTCGAGAACGTTACGCTGGATATTGAAGAGAACAACCAGGGTTCAGTCATGCAGGCCATGGGTGAGCGTAAGGGCGATCTGAAAAACATGGATCCAGATGGCAAAGGCCGCGTACGTCTCGACTACGTGATCCCAAGCCGTGGCCTGATCGGCTTCCGTAACGAATTCATGACCATGACTTCCGGTACCGGTCTGCTTTACTCCACCTTCAGCCACTACGACGACATTCGTCCGGGCGATGTGGGCCAGCGTCAGAACGGCGTACTGATCTCCAACGGTCAGGGTAAAGCGGTTGCGTTTGCACTGTTCAGCCTTCAGGACCGCGGTAAGCTGTTCCTGGGTCACGGTGCAGAAGTCTATGAAGGCCAGATCATCGGTATTCACAGCCGTTCTAACGACCTGACCGTTAACTGTCTGACCGGTAAAAAACTGACCAACATGCGTGCTTCAGGTACTGATGAAGCCACGACGCTGGTTCCGCCAATCAAGATGACCCTTGAGCAGGCGATCGAGTTTATCGATGATGATGAACTGGTTGAAGTAACACCACAGTCAGTGCGTATCCGTAAACGCCACCTGACTGAAAACGACCGTAAACGTGCTTCACGTGGTCCTAAAGACGCTTAATCGCGCCTTTAAATGAGAAAAAGCCCCGCCTGCGGGGCTTTTTTTTTGCCTGCAATTAGAGTCGCCCGCATCGGGCCAGCGGTTATCAGGGCAATAAGCTTCACTTTTTACCCTCTGGCTACCGTTTGCGCTTTTCTCGCCCGCGTTGTCTGTTCAGTCTGCACTTTTGCCGCTAGAGTGAATACTCCAAGAGGGAAGGAGGCGCACCATGCTGTATATCTTTGATTTAGGCAATGTGATTATCGATATCGACTTTAACCGCGTACTGGGCGTCTGGAGTGACCTGAGTCGTGTGCCGCTGGCCTCGCTGCAAAGCCAGTTCCAGATGGATGAGGCGTTTGAACAGCATGAACGTGGCGAGATCAGCGATGAAGCGTTCGCGCTGGCGCTGTGTGAAAAGCTGGAAATCGCCCTGAGCTATGAGCAGTTTACGGCGGGATGGCAGGCGGTATTTGTTGATGTGCGCCCGGAAACGCTGGCGCTGATGAACCGGTTACGGCTGGAAGGGCACCGTGTGGTGATCCTCTCCAATACCAACAAGCTGCATTGCGCCTTCTGGCCAACGCAGTACCCGGAGGTGCAGCAGGCGGCAGATAAGATCTATCTTTCGCAGGATCTCGGGATGCGTAAACCGGAAGCCCGTATCTATCAGCATGTGCTGGAAGCTGAAGGCGTCACGGCCGATCAGGCGGTGTTTTTTGACGATAATCCGCAGAATATCGAGGCGGCGCGTGCGCTCGGCATTAAAAGCGTGCTGGTCACGGATAACAAAACCGTACCTGACTGGTTTGCAGGTCAGCAGTAACTCATGATGTCACGTAACTTTCGTCCCGGCCTGCATGCGTTCTGGCTGTGGCTCAAACTGTTATGGAAACGCATCGATGAGGATGGCATGACGACCCAGGCCGGTAATCTGGCTTATGTCTCCCTGCTGGCGCTGGTGCCGCTGATTGCGGTGGTGTTTGCCCTGTTTGCGGCGTTTCCGGTGTTTTCAGATATTAGCGTGCAGTTAAAGCACTTTGTCTTTACCAACCTGATGCCCGCCGCCGGCAATACGCTGCAACGCTACCTTGAGCAGTTTGTCGCTAACGTCAACCGGATGACCGCGGTCGGCGCGGTCGGGCTGATCGTCACCGCCCTGCTGCTGATGCATTCGGTCGATACCGCGCTGAACACCATCTGGCGCAGCAACAAAAAGCGGCCGCTGGTCTACTCCTTCGCGGTTTACTGGATGATCCTGACGCTGGGACCGCTACTGGCGGGTGCCAGCCTGGCCATCAGCTCCTATCTGCTGTCGCTGCGCTGGATTAACGCCACCGGCGTCACCAGCCTGGTCGATCAGATGCTGCGCATCTTCCCGCTGCTGCTCTCCTGGTTTGCCTTCTGGCTGCTCTACAGTATTGTTCCCACCCAGCGGGTGCCGCCGCGCGATGCGCTGATTGGGGCGCTGGTGGCCGGGGCGCTGTTTGAGCTGGGTAAAAAGGGCTTTGCGCTCTATGTTACGATGTTCCCTTCTTATCAGTTGATCTACGGCGTACTGGCCGTGATCCCCATTCTGTTTCTCTGGGTCTACTGGACCTGGTGTATTGTGTTGTTAGGCGCTGAAATTACCGTCGCGTTAGACGACTATCGGCAGCTCAAGCAGCAGCACAGAGAAGAACAACGCGAGGAAACATGATTGCATTGATTCAGCGCGTGCAGCGCGCCAGCGTCAGCGTCGATCAGCAGGTAACCGGTGAAATCGGCGCTGGCTTACTGGTTTTACTGGGGGTGGAAAAGGGCGATGACGCACAACGTGCGGAACGCCTCGCAGAACGGGTGCTGGGGTATCGCATCTTTAGTGATGAGCAGGGCAAAATGAACCTGAGCGTCCGGCAGGCTGGCGGCAGCGTGCTGGTGGTTTCGCAGTTTACGCTGGCGGCGGACACCCAAAAGGGAATGCGCCCCTCATTTTCCGGTGGCGCAGAGCCCGCTGAGGCGGAACGGCTGTATGACTATTTCAGCGACTGCTGTCGGCGGCAGGGAATAACCACGGCCAATGGCCGTTTTGCGGCGGATATGCAGGTTTCGCTGGTGAATGATGGTCCTGTGACCTTCTGGTTGCAGGTGTGAGATCGCAAGCGGAGCGGCAGGGAACTGGCCACCCATCCGAGCGGGAGAAACATTTTATGTATCACCTTCGCGTGCCACAGACGGCGGAAGAGCTGGATATCTATTATCAGTTCCGCTGGGAGATGCTACGAAAACCGCTGCGTCAGCCGCAGGGTTCTGAACGAGACGCCTGGGATGCCTTAGCCCATCACCAGATGGTGGTGGATGAGCAGGGCAACCCGGTTGCGGTTGGACGCCTCTACATCAATGCCGATAACGAGGCGGCTATCCGCTTTATGGCCGTGCATCCCTCGGTGCAGGGCAAAGGGCTCGGCACGCTGATGGCGATGACGCTGGAGTCGGTGGCGCGTCAGGAAGGGGCGAAACGGGTCACCTGTAGCGCCCGCGAAGATGCTGTCGCCTTCTTCGCGAAACTCGGCTACGTCAACCAGGGTGAGATTACCGCGCCGCAGACCACGCCGGTGCGTCACTTTCTGATGATCAAACCGGTGGTGACGCTTGACGATATTCTGCATCGCGCTGACTGGTGCGGTCAGCTGCAACAGGCCTGGTATGATCACATCCCGCTCAGCGAAAAGATGGGGGTGCGGATTCTGCAATTTACCGGGCAGAAATTTATCACCACCATGCCGGAGGCGGGCAATCAGAACCCGCATCAGACGCTGTTTGCCGGCAGCCTGTTTTCGCTGGCGACCCTGACCGGCTGGGGCTTGATCTGGCTGCTGCTGCGTGAGCGTCATCTGGGCGGCACCATTATTCTGGCGGATGCACACATCCGCTACAGCCACCCGATCAGCGGACGGCCTGGCGCGATTGCCGACATCGGCTCGCTCAGTGGCGACCTCGATCGTCTGGCGCGTGGACGTAAAGCCAGGGTGCAGCTGGAAGTGGAGCTGTTTGGCGATGATGAGTGTGGCGCGGTGTTTGAGGGAGTCTATATCGTCCTGCCTGCCGATCCTGACGGGCCGCTGGAAGAGGGTGGCTCGGGGGCGCGCATCAATTAATCTCAGGGCCGTCACCACGGCCCTGATGCTCTTATCTTACCTCACCAGCCTGCATCCTCTGCTGGAGCTGCTGGCTGTCGGTGGTCACTGACAAACTGCCGTTCACCGTCGGACGCAGCGGCGCATCCGCCTTTAACGATCCCTTCAGTTGCAGCTGCATATTGCTGTCACCGGTTAACGGCAGTGCTGGCCAGCCCCAGTTCTGCAAGACATTGACCGGCACTGCCCGGCCGCTCAGTTGCAGCGTCAGCGGACGGGCGGGCTGTTGTCCCACCGTCGCGGTGCCCTCCAGCAGACCCTGGCCGCTGAACGCGCTCAGCTCCGTTACCTGAATCTGCTGCTCGTCAGCATTGAGTGTCATCGACGGGTGACGCAAATCGGTGCGGTTAAAGGTCGACTCCGCGGCGTTGAGGCTCAGCTTCCCGGACCAGATCCCCCATTGATGCTGACGTGCCAGCACCAGGTTTTCGCCACTGCCATCCAGTGAAGTCAGCTGGAAGGGAAAAGCCGGATTGATGTCGATAATCAGGTTACGGTTCGAGGTAAAACGAGTCACCGCCACGCTCTCCAGCCACGCCGGCAGTGTTGCCTGCCAGCGGTCACGCCAGTCCTGTGGCAGCGTATATTCCAGTCCGGCCACCGCCAGATTTTTCAGCGTCAGACGTTTATCGCTGCGTGACCAGTCACCATCTGCCCGGATTACGCCATTGGCCCAGCGTGAACTGAACTGCGTCAGCGCTACACCCTGTGAGGAGAAATCCAGGTTAACAATCGGGTCGTTAAGCTCAAAACCGCCGTTGATAAAATTGCTGGCATTGAGCGACAGCGAACCATCATTGCTCTGCCAGTCGTCGCCCTGCCAGTTAAGATTTCTCAGCGTCAGATCCAGGTCGGTCACGGCCCAGTCCGGGCCCTGCAAACGGGCATCGGTAATATCCAGGCGCGTCACGGCGATCGACGGCACCGCCTGTAAGCTATGCAGGAAATCTTTCAGGTTACTGGCGGTCTGCAAACGAATATCGTTCAGCCGCAGCTGATTAATTTTCCAGTTGCCCTGAGCATCGCGTTCGCCGTTGCCGGTCATGGAGCCTCGTGCCAGGTCCGCGCCAATATTGTCAAAGCGCATCCGGCCCTGGGAAACGCTTCCCTGGATCAGAACGTTTTCGCCCGGCACCTGATTCAGTGTCATGCTGCCAGCGCTCATCTGGAAACGGGCATCCTGCCCCAGCATATCCAGGGAAACCGGTTTCCACGGCACAATGCCGCCATTAACCTGCTGCGCAAACAGCGGCAGGGTGCTATTGGGGCTGTCGATACGCATGTTGTTGAGTTGCAGACGCTGCGCCTGAATCGGCAGCGCGCTGTCAGGCGTCAGATTGGCCAGATTGACTTCGCCATCGCGCAGCTCAACGCTGCTGAAATGCAGCGGATCGCTGAACTGCACCAGCGCCAGGCCGAGATCGACCCGCTTTGCCACCAGCACCGCGGGCTGCCCATCGTGACCAAAACTGAAATCATCCAGAATGATATGCGAGGGTGAAGAGAAGTTGTGTTCAATTTTACTCAGGGAGAGATGCCAGGCAGTTTTATCGCTTACCCAGCGGCTGAACCAGCCTGCACCCCACTGTGTCTGCAACAGCACATAGATCACCACCAGGATGAAAAGCAGCAGCAAAAGTAAGGTGAGGAAAAACTTTCCAATAAATTTCATAGCATCCTTCCCGAGAGTAATCCGGTGAGAGGTTGTTATGCCTGAATTACCGTTACAGCTCAACAGCCTGGATGTAAATCCGAATAATTAGCAGACAGGCCGAAGCCTGTCTTCAGAATTACTTCTCTGGCGGAAAAATCAGGTTAAGCACGATAGCGGTAATACCGCCCGCCGCAATGCCGGATGAGAGCAGGGTTTTCAGCCAGTCCGGCGCAAATTGCAGGATCAGCGGCTGCTGGGAAACGCCCAGCCCTGCCGCCAGCGACAGCGCAATAATCATGATGGCGCGGCGGTTGAGTGGCTCGCGTGAAACGATACGCACACCCGAAGCGGCGATGGTGCCAAACATCACGATGGTCGCTCCGCCGAGTACCGGCTCCGGGATTAGCTGCACCAGTCCACTCACGGCCGGCAGCAGCCCCAGCACGATCAGCATCAGCGCCACGACAAACCCGACGTAGCGGCTGGCGACGCCGGTTAACTGGATCACGCCATTATTCTGCCCGAAGCAGGAGTTCGGGAAGGTGTTGAACAGGGCGGAAACAAAGGAGTTCAGGCCGTTTGCCAGCACGCCACCTTTCAGGCGCTTCATATAGAGCGGTCCGCTGACCGGCTGCTCCGAGACATCCGAGGTGGCGGTAATATCGCCAATGGTCTCCAGCGAAGTCACCATAAACACCAGCATCAGCGGGATCAGCAGATTCCAGTCAAAGCCCAGTCCGTAATAGAGCGGCGTCGGCACCGCAATCAGCGGCTGGTCTGCGGCGGGGGTGGCCGCCGGCAGCATGTTCATCGCCCAGGCGAGCAGATAACCCACTGCCATCGCAATCACCAGCGAGGCGACACGTAGGTAGGGATTTTTCTGCCGGTTAAGCAGTACGATCACCAGCAGCACGGCACCCGCCAGCAGCAGGTTTTTCGGCGCACCAAAAGTATGGTCGTTAAGCGCGCTAAAGCCCCCGCCAATCGAGGTCAGCCCCACCTGAATCAGTGACAGGCCGATAATCATCACCACAATACCGGAAACCAGCGGCGTAATAATGCGGCGCGCCAGGTGCAGGACGCGGGACAGCACCATTTCAGTACAGGAAGCCACCATCAGCGTACCAAACAGGGCCGCCATCATGGTGGGTACATCCGCGCCGCCATTTTTCAGCGCCATGCCGCCCATGATTAACGGCGTGACGAAGTTGAAGCTGGTGCCCTGAATCGACAGCAGACCCGATCCGACCGGCCCCCAGGTTTTGATTTGCAACAGCGACGCCACGCCCGAGGCAAACAGCGACATGCTGATAATGTGTCGGGTATCCTGCGCCGGCAGTCCCAGCGCCTGACAAATCAGCAGCGCCGGGGTGATCACCGCGACAAACATCGCGAGCAGATGCTGACCGGCGGCAAACAGGGTCTGCGGCAAGGGAGGACGATCTTCAAGACGGTAAATCAGTTCGCTGTGGCTGACGGAGGGCTGGTCTGGCTGCGGAGTGGTGGACATCTTCTGCTCTTCCCGAAAAATAGTGTGGCGATTGTAATCATCCGCCGGCTAAAAGCAATCGTTTGCCCGGCGGAGATAAAAAAGGCCGATCAGACGTTGGTGTAACGGGTGTTCTCCGGCAGCCAGCGTTCGATCAGGGCGCTGGCCTGCTCGGGATAGTGCTGGTGGATATGCCGCGCCACGCGCTGTACTTCGGGCACCATCGCCTGATCCCGCAGCAGGTCGGCGACCTTGAATTCCGCGTTGCCGGTCTGGCGCGTACCCAGCAGTTCGCCCGGTCCGCGGATCTCCAGGTCAAACTGGGCAATCACAAAGCCGTCATTGCTGTCACGCAGCACCTGCAACCGCTTCTGCGCCGTCTTGCTCAGCGGCGCTTTATAGAGCAGGACGCAGTGCGACGCCACCGCCCCGCGTCCGACCCGGCCGCGCAGCTGATGCAGCTGCGCCAGCCCTAAACGTTCCGGGTTTTCAATAATCATCAGGCTGGCATTGGGCACATCGACGCCCACCTCAATCACCGTGGTCGCCACCAGCAGTTGCAGTTCGTTGGCTTTAAACGCCTGCATCACCGCCTGTTTCTCGGCGGGCTTCATCCGGCCATGCACCAGGCCAATGTTCAGGCCGGGCAGCGCTGTTTTCAGGGCTTCCCAGCTCGCCTCGGCCGCCTGCGCTTCCAGCAGATCGGACTCTTCAATCAGGGTACAGACCCAGTAGGCCTGACGCCCTTCGCGGCAGGCGTTTTCCACCCGCGCCATAATCTCATCACGACGGGTATCGGGGATCGCCACGGTGGTCACCGGAGTACGACCTGGCGGCAGCTCATCGATGGTCGAGGTATCCAGATCGGCATAGGCGGTCATCGCCAGGGTGCGCGGAATGGGCGTGGCCGTCATGATCAGCTGATGCGGATGGAAACCCTGCTCCTCGCCTTTCTCCCACAATGCCAGCCGCTGGTGCACGCCGAACCGGTGCTGCTCATCAATGATGACCAGCGCCAGGCCGTTAAACTGTACCTGCTCCTGAAACAGCGCATGGGTGCCGACAACCATCGCCACCTGACCACTGGCAATCGCCTCCTGCTGCGCCTGACGCGCTTTGCCTTTCTGTTTCCCGGCCAGCCAGCCCACTTCAATACCCAGCGGCGCAAACCACTGGCGGAAGTTCGTGGCGTGCTGTTCAGCCAGCAGTTCCGTCGGGGCCATCAGCGCCACCTGTTTGCCGTGGGCAATAACATTCAGCGCAGAGAGTGCGGCCACCAGCGTCTTGCCCGAACCCACATCGCCCTGCACCAGCCGCATCATCGGAAAATCATTCCCCAGATCTTTTTCAATCTCCGCGACCACCCGCTTTTGCGCATTGGTCGGTGAAAAGGGCAGCGCGGCCAGCAACTGGTCACTCAGATTGTGTCGCGGAGGCATCGGCAAGGCGTAATAGCGCTGCGCACCGGCACGCACCGCCAGCATGCTGAGGTTATGCGCCAGCAGCTCTTCCAGAATCAGGCGGCGCTGGGCCGGATGACGGCCACTCTCCAGCTCGCTGAGCCGGAGATCGGGTGGCGGACGGTGCAGCGTGCGCAGGGCGTCGGGCAGGCTGATTAAGCCGCCGCTCAGTTCCTGCGGCAGCAGTTCGGCAATCGGGCAACTCTCCAGCAGCGTCAGCGCCTGGTCGGTGAGATTACGCAGCGTGGCCTGACGAATGCCTTCGGTGGTGGGATAGACCGGCGTTAAGGTCTCTTCCAGCGTCACATTGCTCTGCTCGCCCTGAATGCGATATTCAGGATGGATAATCTCCGCGCCGCGCTGGCCGCGCTTGATCTCACCATAGGCGGTGACGCGACGGCCGGGCGACAGGTTGTTTTTCATGCCGGCATTGAAGTTAAAGAAGCGCATGGTCAGCACACCGCTGCCATCACCAATCTGGCACACCATCATCCGGCGGCGACCAAAGGTGATTTCCGAGTGCAGCACTTCGCCCTCTACCGTGGCCCAGATACCGGGCAGCAGATCATTAATGGCGTAGAGCTGGGTGCGATCTTCGTAGCGTAGCGGGAGGTGGAGCAGGAGATCCTGAATGGTGTGCAGGCCAATTTTAGCCAGCTTCGCCGCCTGGCTGGCACCGACGCCGGTCAGGGTACTGAGCGGGATGGCATCCAGCAGACGGCCTTTCATCTTTTCTTACCGGTCGATTGCATGGTGGCCCACCAGCTGGGGTCCGCCTCGACTTCACCCTGCGCGTTAATACGCGGGTAAGGTAAACCTTTCTGTTTCGCGACCCGCGCCAGCACCGGAAATCCGCCTTCGAACAGCAGACGCTGCTGCTCATCTTCATCCAGCAGGCTGTAATCGCGCAGGTAAAGACCGGCATTCTGTCGTTGCCGCTGGGCTTCATAGAGGATCAGCGCGCAGGCGACCGAGACATTCAGCGACTGCACCATGCCCACCATCGGGATCACAATCTGCCGGTCAGCCAGTGCCAGCGCTTCCTCGGTGATGCCGGTTTTTTCCTGGCCCATCAGAATGCAGGTCGGCAGGGTGTAATCGATCTCACGGAAATCGACCGCATCGGCGGAAAGATGAGTGGCCAGCACCTGCATCTTCTGCTGTTTCAGCTGCTTAACGGCGTCGCCGATAGTGGGATGGGTGACCACCTTCACCCAGCTGTTGCTGCCGGCGGAGGCGGAAGCCTGGGTGCGCATGCGCTGGCTCGGCCAGACCGCATGCACTTCATGGATGCCGACGGCGTCAGCGGTACGGATCACCGCCGAGACGTTATGCGGCTTATGCACCTGCTCCATGCAGACCGTCAGGTCGTGCTGGCGCAGCGCCAGCATCGCCTGAATCCGGGCAAAACGTTGATCGTTCATGCACTAATTACGGTTACGGTGAACTTTGATCACATCCGGCATCACGCGAATTTTGCGCATGATATTAGCCAGATGGACACGATCACGCGCGGTCAGGCGGATAAAGGCACTGTAGACGCGACCGTCGCGCTCTTCGGTGTTCAGGCTCTGAATGTTGGAACCGGCGGTGTTGATAGCGGCCGTCAGGTTCGCCAGTGCGCCCTGATGGTTAAACATATCGACCTTAATCTCCGCCACGAACTCCTGCTCCGTCACTTTATCCCATTCGACCGGCATGAATTTCTCCGGCTCTTTCTGGTAGCCACGGATGTTGCGGCAGGATTCGTGATGCACCACCAGCCCTTTACCTGGACTGACATGGGCAACAATCGGGTCGCCGGGAATCGGACGGCAGCATTTGGCGAAGGTAATCAGCACGCCATCTGCGCCCTTGATCGGCAGCTTACCGCGCTTGCTGTTACTGCTGATGGCGTTGCTGTCAGCCTGAAGCAGGTTTTTCGCCACCACCACGCTCATCGCGTTGCCCAGACCGATCTCCGCCAGCAGGTCGTCAAGCGAGGTCAGCTTCATCCGATCCAGCTCCTGCCTGATATTCGCAGGCGGGATCTCAGCCAGTTTACGGCTGCCACCCAGCGCGTGGCTGAGCAGGCGGCGACCCAGGTTTACCGAGTCTTCACGCTTGAGGTTCTTCAGCAGCTGACGAATTTTGGCGCGGGCTTTGGAGCTGACGACAAAATTAAGCCAGGCGGCGTTGGGACGGGCACCTGGCGCGGTGATGATCTCAATGGTCTGACCGCTGGAGAGGGTCTGCGACAGCGGATAGGGCTGACGGTCCACGCGCGCGCCTACGCAGGCATGACCAATGTCGGTGTGCACCGCATAGGCAAAGTCCACCGGCGTCGATCCGGTCGGCAGCTCAACGATACGGCCTTCAGGTGTAAAGACGTAGATCTCATCCGGGAAGAGATCGGACTTCACGCTTTCAATAAATTCAAACGAACTGCCCGCACTCTGTTGCAGCTCCAGCAGGCTTTGCAGCCAGCGCTGTGCGCGAATCTGTGCGGTGGTGCCACTTTCGCCCGCCTGTTTATACGCCCAGTGCGCAGCGACCCCCATTTCCGCCATCTGGTCCATATCTTCAGTACGGATCTGTACTTCAACCGGCACGCCGTGCGGACCGATCATTGAGGTATGGAGGGATTGATAGCCGTTGGCTTTGGGGATGGCGATGTAATCTTTGACGCGGCCCGGACGCGGCTTATACAGGCTGTGCATCTGGCCCAGCACGCGATAACAGGTATCCAGATCTTTCACGATGACGCGAAAGGCGTAAATATCCATGATCGAGTGAAAACGCTGCTCTTTCAGCGTCATTTTTCGGTAGATCGAGTAAAGATGCTTTTCGCGACCGCTGACGCGGCAGGGAATGCCCGCTTCCTGCAACCGGCCATCGATCTCAGAAAGAATCTTCTGGATCATCTCTTTACGATTACCGCGCGCCGCTTTCACCACCTCTTTAATCACCCGATACCGGTTCGGATAAAGGGCTTCAAAACCGAGCTCTTCCAGCTCCGTTTTCAGGTGATGTATACCCAGACGGTGCGCCAGCGGACTGTAAATCTCTAACGTTTCCAGCGCGATGCGGCGACGTTTGTCCGGGCGAAGCGCGCCGAGGGTGCGCATATTGTGGGTGCGGTCAGCCAGCTTGATGAGAATGACGCGGATGTCCTGCACCATTGCCATAATCATCTTGCGGAAGTTCTCTGCCTGCGCCTCTTTCTTGTCGCGGAATTTCAGCTTATCCAGCTTGGAAACGCCTTCGACCAGCTCCGCCACGCTCTTACCGAACAGCTGTTCCATATCCTGGTAAGTGGCGGGCGTATCTTCGATCACGTCATGCAGCAGCGCGGCCATGAGTGTCTCATGGTCGAGCTTCATTTCCGCCAGAATACAGGCCACGGCTACCGGATGGGTGATATAAGGTTCACCGCTGGAGCGTGTCTGTCCCTCGTGGGCATCACGTGCGACAAGATAGGCTTGCTGGAGGCGCTTGATCTGCTCCTCTGGCAAGTATTTTTCAATCAGTTGATTGAGGCTCTCAAACAGATACAAGGGTGACCTGCTGGTGGCTGTTAACGACGACCTTCAGCGATAGCGGTAACGGCCTGCAATTCAGCGGCTTCCTGCTCTTGCTGCTCCTGACGATCACGCACATCTAAAATCTGATTGGTGACCAGACCTTCTTCGATTTCGCGCAGGGCGATAACGGTAGGTTTATCGTTCTCTTCGGGAACCAGCGGATCTTTACCGCCTACCTGCATCTGACGTGCACGACGTGCAGCGACCAACACCAGGTCAAAACGATTACCAACTTTTTCTACTGCGTCCTGAACGGTTACGCGTGCCATAGGTGTGCTACTCCACAGATGAAGAAATGACTGGGCATCATACTGAAACTGTATTCAGACTGCCAACAGTTTGCTGATTAAAGCATCGTGACGCGCCTTCTGGCGCGCCATACGCAGACGTTCTGCACGAATAATGGTTTTCAGATCGGACAGCGCCAGATCAAAATCATCATTCACAATTAAATAGTCATACTCGGCATAGTGACTCATCTCGGCGACCGCCTGGGCCATGCGGCGGGTGATCACCTCTTCACTATCCTGACCCCGACCGCGCAGACGGCGATCAAGCTCCTCTTTCGACGGCGGCAGCACGAAGATGCTGCGCGCGCCGGGCATTCTGGCGCGGATTTGCTGCGCACCCTGCCAGTCGATGTCGAGAAACACATCCACGCCGGTCGCCAGCACCTGCTCAATAGCATGACGCGACGTGCCGTAGTAGTTGTCGAACACTCTGGCATGTTCGAGGAAGGCATCTTCCGCGATCATTTTCTCAAATTCATGTTTTTCAACAAAAAAGTAGTGTTCGCCGTGGGTTTCACCCGGCCGCATACCGCGCGTGGTATGCGAAACAGAGACCTGCGTATCGTACAACGGCTGGGTCTTTAACAGGGCCTGAATCAGGCTGGATTTACCTGCGCCGCTGGGAGCAGAAACAATATAGAGCGTGCCTTGAGCCATGATTTTCTTGAATTGATTAAATGCGGAGTCGATTTCCTGCCCAGTATACACAGCTTCCCGTCGCCACGCAGCGTTTGCGCAGCGGCAGCCGCCAACTTTTGCGTTACGCCACGCAAATGCCCGTCGTATAGCTGCAATAGCCGTCTGTTTGCCGCGCTATTCCTTCCAGATCTCAACATCTCCTCTGGCTGATGGCAAAGCGTCAGTATGGAATGCCAGAAAACCTCAGGAGAGAGACGATGAAAGGATTCGGCTGGCGACTGTTGATGATCGCTTTATGGCTCGCCACGGGGTCAGCCCGGAGCGCGATCTGTCCCGCCTGGACACCGGCAAGGGCCGCGACGGAAATCGATCATCTGCAACAGCAACTTCAGCACTGGGATGACGCCTATTATCGACAGGGGCAAAGCCTGGTGGCTGATGCAGATTATGACAGCCTGCTACAGCGTCTGAATCAGTGGCGACGCTGCTTCAGTTCCGCGCAACCCGCCTATAAACCGCAGCTGCCGGACCAGGGTGAACAGGTGCATCCCGTGGCTCACACCGGTGTAAAAAAGATGCGCGACAAGCTGGCCGTGGCTTACTGGATGCAGGGACGGCGTGATTTGTGGGTGCAGCCAAAAGTGGATGGGATTGCCGTTTCACTGATTTATCGCCACGGTCAGCTGGTTTCGCTACTGAGCCGCGGCGACGGGCTGCGGGGTGAAGAGTGGCTGGAGAAAGCCGCACATATTCCGGCTATTCCCCGCCATATCGCCACCGATCTCGACAGCGTCGTCTTGCAGGGCGAACTCTTTCTGACGATGACCGGTCATCGCCAGTCGGTGGATGGCGGCAGAAATGCGCGCGCGCAGGTGGCCGGTGCCATGATGAGCCGGCAGCCGACGCCACTGCTGAGTTCGCTTAATATTTTTATCTGGGCCTGGCCCGATGGACCGTCCACGATGCCGGAACGCCTCAGCCAGCTCAGCCGTTGGGGACTGGGGATTGCCGAAAAGTGGAGTCACCGCGTCAGAGATGAAGAGGAGGTCGCCAGCTGGCGGGAGCACTGGTTTAACGCTGCTCTGCCCTTTGTGACCGACGGCGTGGTTATTCATCAGACCTCACGCCCGGCGGGTAAAAACTGGCGACCGGGGGAAGGTGAATGGGCCGTGGCGTGGAAATATCAGCCACCGGCGGTCAGCACCGAGGTGCTATCCGTCGATTTTCCCATCGGCCGGACCGGCAAAGTGGCGGCAGTGCTTAACCTGCAACCGGTCCAGCTGGATGATAAAACGGTCAGGCGGGTCAATGTGGGATCGCTGCGTCGCTGGCGGGAGAGTGACATCATTGCCGGCGATCAGGTTACGCTGAGTCTGGCGGGTCAGGGCATTCCGCGGCTGGAAAGCGTCATCTGGCGCGTGGCGGAGCGCCACTATCCTGAGCCGCCTGATGCCTCACGTTATACGCCGCTCAGTTGTTACACCTTCAGCCCGGATTGCCAGAAGCAGCTGCTGGCAAAGTTACACTGGCTCAGCCAGAAATCGGTACTCAATATTGCTGGCGTGGAGCGCCGTACCTGGCTGCGTTTGCTGGAAACCGGCAGCATGACGCATCTGTTCGGCTGGCTGAGCCTGACACCTGAACAGATTGCAGCGGCTACCGGGCTCTCTGCGCAGCGGGCGGGTCAGCTCTGGCATCGCTTTAATCTCACCCGCCAGCAGCCACTGCGTCGCTGGGTCAGCGCCCTGGGGATATCGCTGCCGCGCAAGGCTTTACAGGCGCTGCCCGACCAACAGTGGGAGAGCTTAACGCAGCGCGATGTTAACGCCTGGCAAACTCTGCCAGGTATCGGAGCCACGCTGGCAAAGCGCCTTGTTGCCCAATTTCAGGATGCCAGACTTCAGTCGCTGATCGCTTTTTTGCAGCAGCAGGGCATTCCCGCTGCCTCAATGCTCGGGATGGGGATAGTTGAAGATCGGCAAACCAAGCCGGAAGCGCAGCGCCAGCAGTCGGGCAAAGAATCCGAACAGCAGGGTGATGATAATCACCGCCTCATGCGCCAGCGAGGTCTTAAGCAGCAGGATATAGATCCAGCCTGAGGCGAAAGCGATACCGGCATAAAGCTCTTTCTGAAACACCAGCGGGATGCGATTACAGAACATGTCACGCAGTACGCCGCCAAAGACGCCGGTGATCACCGCGCTAATCGCAGCAATAATCATGGCGTGACCTGAATCCAGCGCCACCTGCGCACCGATGATGGAGAACACCACCAGACCTAACGCATCCAGCACCAGAAACACTTTGCGCAGGTGCGTCATTAAAGGCGCAACGAAGGTAGTGACGACGGCCGCTGCCGCAACAATCATCACATATTCCGGGTGCTTCACCCAGCCCAGCGGGTAATGTCCCAGCAGAATATCGCGCACTGAGCCCCCGCCGATGGCGGTCACGGACGCGATAATAATGACGCCGAACAGATCCATCCTGCGCCGGCCAGCCGCCAGTGCGCCAGTCATGGCCTCGGCGGTAATACCGATGATGTAGAGAACAGTAAGTAACATAGCGGACTCCAGTGTAGACGGCGGCAAGGCTACGCCATTGCCTGTAAGCCAGCGAGGGAAATTTTCTGGCGGTCGGCGCTCAGGATTAGCGCTGTTTATACCAGCCAGCCACCGCATCCGTATAGCGAAGCCTCAGCGTAACGCGCCGGTGAAAGCTGGCGTGATAATTTAATAAGCGAGGCGCATCGCTGACTATTTTATTTAAGAGAACGGCGAGAAGCGGCGAATAGTTCGCGGGTCAGATAACAGGGAGAGGGACGGCGTGAAAATCAGCGAGGCGTTAATGAAGAGATGGGTATTAAGTTACGCGCAACAGGAAAAAGAAAAGGCGTGCTGGTTCACAGCACGCCAATGCATCGTTTCGGATGCCCAGAGCCCACCATACAGACTTATTATATTATCTGTTTCTTGCACGAATCTTTGAAAAGGTTTTCAGGCTGAAATGGTATTCCGGCTGGAACCATGAACGGCCATAGTAGCAGTAAATCAGCATACGGATGGACGCCATCGCCAGATAACCCCATATCGCACACAGTACTGAAGGCGTCAGCCAGACGGTAAATAAGGTGATACCAAGTCCGGCTAATACCGAAAAGGTTTCAGCAAAGGCAATACGGGTATACTGCTTTTCACGCTGTAATATTGCACGGTAATGCTGGCCCTGGGGAATAATAATAAACACCACGGAGACCATTTGCAGCATTAAAGCCAGTTCAGGCTGATCAAACATGCTGTTCAGCAGGTGGCTGCCCGCAAATAACAGCGCGAATACTGCTAAACCCATCAGCATGTTGCCCCAGTAAAGGGTCGACAGATCGTTGATGGAGAGGATGCAGCGGCGGATCAGCGTATTGGAAAAACCGCGGTCGGTCAGGGTATCGATAGCCAGTAAAGCAATGACGGCAATCGCCAGCAGGTTCAGTTCATTTGCCTGTAGGATTTGCGCCAGCAGCGAAAGCTGTAGCACCCCGATACCAATAATCTTAATTGAAGAGAGAAGGGACCACTTTGCGCTATTAAGACTGCTTTCACGTATTGCCATAATAAGCTCGTTAGAATCGACAGATTCTGTGAGAATTAAATCATTGTGTAACAACAGCAGCAGATAGCTGTTACACCGTTATTGAGTGCAATTTTCTGGCCTGAGTCCTGAATGCGTTCTCCAGTTCCGCCATGTTATTATGGGTTGAATAACATCATGCCCGGATAAAAAGTTATCCCTGGTAATCTTTTTTTTCGGGTTGTATGACGGTAGCCCCGGTAACGCTAAGTGCTCCGCCAGATCATCAATGATCCCGTTATTATTTTATATAATAAAGCCGGCATCCCTGCGGCAATCTCAACACTTTCTTTTCCGCGAAAAAAGGAAAGGTTGAGCGGTCCCTGACTTTTTTTACTGCTTTATCATTATGGGTATTGCTGTGTGTGGAATGATTTATACATTGTTTTATTTAATTTAACACCATAAGAAAAGTCTGATAACGCTACCGCAGAAATAAATGGTTTCACTTTATGCATGATAAATATTAAATCCCCAGACGAGCCATTCCTGATGATTGTTAAGGATTAATGTATGCGTCTGAGAGAAATCGTTCAGGCGGCCTGCAAAGTCGATGGAAATCAGCGCTTGTCGCCTGACGGTCGCCGGTATTGCCAGGAATTTTCCTGATAGCAATGCTTAAGCAGGATTGGTGGTAAAGAACCAAAGGCGACAGAAAAGCAGCTAAGCGCTTTATGCTTTTTCCTCTGATGTTTTTATGTTTTTTTTCATTAACGACCAGTGTTAACTACAGAGATAAACTGAAGCTAAGTGGTTGATTTACTGAGTCAGTAGCTGATTCAGTTTTTCCAGATCGTTGCTAACCCCTTCAATATCCTGCTTAAATTTATCCTCTGAAGTAAATGGCTGTCGGTAGACCGTGACCATCACCTCCGCCCCCTGCTCGTTGGCGATCACCCGCATCGGCACGTAGATCTCTTTACCCGAGCCGCTATCGACCCAGTGATCCATGACGCCAAATGGATTATGCGGCGTGAACCGAATCTTCACATTGCCTTGCGGCCCTTTTGCGCGCCAGCGATTGCCATCGGGCTCTAACGCGCTCTGCGTCAGTCCGGCAGCCCACTTTGGAAAAAATTCTGGCTTCCAGATGGTTTCATAAAGATCTAACCAGTGACGGGGAATCGTCAGACTCAGCGTGCGGGATGAGAGCATGTTACCTCCGGGAGGTGGGGTCAGAGAGGCATTAAAGCATGGCGAGGGATCGGGCAGAACAGTGCAATAACAGAAGTGTGGGGTTAACAGGGATTCGTACAAAAGGCAGGCAACCTTGCCTGCCACTGGTTCAGATGAATTTTCCGCGAGCATCAACCACATGCTCTTCGCTCTGGCCATCAGCGTGACGCAGAACAAAACTGTCCGACTGTGCCATCACCGCACAGCTGTGATTAGGAAAGAGACGCAACAGCGAGCCAACTGCCGGATGGTGATGCTGATAAAGCAGAAAACCGTGCTCTTCCGATAATTTCGTCACTTCATAAGTCTGACCTGCTTCATCGGCCGCCACGCCGAAACCACTGGCGTTGGTGCCATGCGGGCCCTTATCTGAACTCAGCATTTTTGAGCCGGCATCAATAATGACGTAATGGTCGTTTACCGCCACGACGCGGGTAATCACGCTCATGGCTAACTGATCCGGGCGGCTTAAACCAAGACGGCAGGCGGTCAGATCGAGCAGCGCATAGTTGCCAGGCCGGATTTCCGTGACAGAAGGCGCAATCTCCGCGGCGAGGGCGGTAGGCGTGGAACCGACCGAGAGCGGCACATCGGGAAAACCGGCCGCCTGAAGTTTTTTCTGTAGCTGCTGCATCAGTGCCGCTTCCTGGCGGGCGATCTCCGCAATTGCTGCGGCGTGACCCGCACCATAGGCGTGACCGGCATGTGACACCAGTCCGGCAAAACGCAGTCCGTTAGCCCGCAGCGCGTCGGCAATTTGCACTGCGTCATCGGTTTCGGGGTTAACGCCGATCCGATGCAGGCCAACATCCACTTTAATGGCAACCGCCAGTTCGCACGCCGGTTGCCGCTGGCTGGCTTCAGCGATCGCCGCTACGCCCTGTAACGTATCGGCAATCAGGGTGATTTTCGCCTGATGCAGTGCGGCGAGGCGCAGCAGTTCCGCCACGCTTTGCGGACGAATAACCGGATAGGCTAACAGCAGATCGCGGACACCGCCGGCGATAAAGCTGATGCCTTCGCTGGGTTTAGAAACCGTTACGCCCCGCGCCCCGGATTCGAGCTGGCGCTGCGCAATCCAGACGCTTTTGTGAGTTTTGATGTGGGGACGCAGCGCAACACCGGCGGCATTGGCTTTGAGCTGCATCTGTTGCAGATTCCGTTCCAGCCGTGCGGCGTCTACTTCAATATAGGGTGTCAGGCGATCATCAATTAGCGGGCGCTGCCACTGCTGTTTATCGTTGCTATCCATAAGAGAGTCCGGCATTGACCTGAAAGAAGGGTCCATCATTCCTTAAATAGCGTCCTGGTGCCAGCCTGCCAAACAAGGCACGTCACCGGAAAAAGCGGGAAAGGGGTGTAAGGCGGGATTTTGTCGGAAAAGGGAAATAAAAAAGCAGGCGCGTGGCCTGCTCTGTTGACTGTCTTAAACGTAAAGCGACGCTTCACCGGGTGGCCGGGTTTTAAAGCGACGATGCAGCCAGAGATACTGTTCAGGCGCGCGCAGTATCTGGTTTTCGATCACTTTGTTCATATAGGCCGCCGCGGCCGCTTCATCGGTATGAGGATAGTTTTCCAGCAGCGGTTCAATGATCAGGTGGTAGCCATTATTGCCCGGATTACGGATCAGCATAATCGGCACCATCGCTGGCTTGGCCAGACGCGACAGAACAAAGGTCCCGTTGGTGGTAGCGGCTTTTTCCACCGCAAACAGCGGCGCGAAGGTGCTGCCTTTGGGGCCGTAATCCTGGTCCGGTGCAAACCAGACCGATTCACCTTGTTTCAGTGCATGGACCATGCCGCGCAGGTCGCGACGATCAATCATCGCTTTATTTGAGCGCATCCGGCCCTTGGTCTGCACATATTCCATCGCCAGGTTATTGTGCGGACGGTACATCGCCATCATCGGCTGACAGAGACCACTGATGCGACCCCCCAGCTCCAGCGACATAAAATGTACGCCGATCAGCATTACGCCGCGCTTTTCGTTCTGGGCGGCATGCAGGTTCGCCATTCCCGACACTTTAAATAGCCGTTTTACCGCGCGATCGGACCAGAACCAGGCGATGCCGGTCTCAGCCAGCGCCATGCCTAACGAGGCGAAGTTACCGGCAATCATCTGCTCGGTTTTCTCTTCACTGATGCCAGGGAAGCAGAGTTCGATGTTACGACGGGTGATACGTTCACGACGCTGTAAAAAATGGCGGGAGATTTTGCCAGCACCGGCACCGAGACGCATAAGAACAGGGTAGGGAAGCTGGACCAGAAGCCAGAGTATGCCAAGGCCAAACCAGGTGAACCAATAACGCGGATGGAGCAGCGAGCTGCTGAATTTTCCGGTGTTTTTCATTAACAACCTTCTGAGATAAATGGATGTAACGCATAAAGAGCACTTCCATAAGTCTCCAGGCGGTACAGCTGTACTGATTTCGACCAGCACTTTATCAAAAAGTGCCTCCAAAGAAAGGTAAAGACAGGCGTCGACAGGATTGACCTGTTTCATCGACGCGCTATTCGTAGCCCTGAAAAAGGGGGGTTGACTGATAAAATACCAAAAATTCAGTATGTTAAGGAGATGAGTTACGAGGAGGGTAGCGTAACAAACGCGGTTTCAGGAACTTTCTGGAAATGATTATTTATCTATCTTTACATGACGCTAACACCCGCAGCCCGGCAAAAGGGTGAAGCGATTCAGTGAGAAGCTGACCGAAAGGCAGAGTGAATCAGATAGCAACAAGGCTTCAGCCTGACCTGAAGAATTTACGTAACCAGGCTCACATTTTTATCCAGCGGCGATTGAAGTATCCCAGGACTCTTTGGAGAATACGCCGAAATAACCCATTTTTATGATGGCGTGCTACTGCGAAAGCAGGCAAGACCAAAATAGGAATGCTCTCCCGGCAAGGGGAGCGTCTCTGTTTTGGTCTTTTTTTTTGCTCCAACACCAGGGAACACTATGAACTATAACCAAACAGCAGACAAAATCCTCCAGGCAGTGGGAGGTGCGGAGAATATCCGTATGCTCACCCATTGCGCGACACGGCTGCGCATGGAGTTCAGCGACCGCGCAAAAGTTAATGAGGTGCAGATTAGCGCCATCCCCGGCGTGATCAGCGTGGTGGAAAAGGGCGGGCAGTTCCAGATTGTTATCGGCAATGAGGTACAGCAGGTTTATCGCCTGCTTAAGAAGGCGTTGCCGGAGAAGAATAGCCCGGCTGACAGCAATCACAACGCGAAACCGACCAGTATCATCGCACGCATTATCAGCGTCATTTCGACCACTTTCACCCCGGTGATCCCGGCGATAACCGGCGCGGGGATGATTAAAGCGCTGTTGGCCATTCTCAGGCTAACGGGAGTGATTAGCGAAACCAGCTCCACCTATCAGCTGCTCAACATTATTGCTGACGCCGCCTTCTTCTTCCTGCCGGTGCTGCTGGCTTACGGGGCGTCGCTGAAGTTTGAATGCAACCCGATTCTGGCAATGACCCTTGCGGGGGTGCTGTTACATCCGGGCATCGGACAGATGCTGGCGACGGGCAAAGCGGTCGATTTTATCGGTATCAACGTCCTGCTTTCCGATTACGCCGGATCGGTGCTGCCTATTATTCTGACCGTGTGGCTGATGTCCTGGGTGGAGCGCTTTGCCGAAAAAGTGTCGCCCTCCATTATCAAGTTTTTCATCAAGCCGATGCTGATTCTGCTGATTACCGCGCCGCTGGCGCTGGTGATTGTCGGCCCGGCGGGCATTTTGCTTAACGATCTGGTGGCCGCAGGGGCAGGGGCTATCGACCGCCACGCCAGCTGGTTAATCCCGATGCTGATGGGCACCCTTCAGCCCTTCCTGATCATTACCGGCACTGCCTGGGCAATGACGCCGATCGCGACCGGCCAGCTGAGTAAAAGCGGTTACGAGATGATTAACGGGCCGGGGATGCTGGCGTCAAATGTGGCGATGGGTGCCGCGACGCTGTGTGTGGCGCTGAAAACCAAAAATAGCAACCTGCGCCAGCTGGCCTCTTCATCGGGCTTTACTGCGTTACTGGGGATTACCGAGCCTGCGCTGTATGGTGTGCTGCTTAAGTTCCGCCGCGTGCTGATTGCCGCCATGATCGGCGGCGGCTGCGCCGGAGTATACGCTGGGGTTAGCGGGCTGGTGCGCTACGCATTTGTTTCGCCAGGCCTGGCGGCGCTGCCAGCCTTTATCGGTGAAAACCCGATGAACATCGTTCATGCGCTGGTGACCTGTGTGATTTCTATCGTGGTGACCTTTGCTCTGACGTGGTTTATCGCTTTCGAAGACACTGCCGGAGATCAACAGGAGGTGAGCGAGGCGCCGCAGCCCGTGGTCAGCCCGAAAAGCGAGGGCGAGATAGCCGTGTTAAGCCCGCTGCGTGGCCAGGTAGTGGCGCTCGACAACGTAAATGATGACGTTTTTTCCGGCGGCCTGCTGGGCAAGGGCCTGGCAATCTATCCGCAGGAAGGAATACTTCTTGCGCCGTTTAGCGGTACGGTGATGATGTTTCTTCCCTCCTGCCACGCCGTTGGCCTCCAGAGCGACACGGGTCTTGAGCTGCTGATCCATATCGGTATCGACACCGTTAATCTTAACGGCCAGCACTTCAGCTCGGCGCTCAAGGTTGGCGATAAGGTTGAAGCCGGACAGGAGCTGATCCGCTTTGATATTTCCGCTATCGAGCAGGCCGGGTATGACCTGATTACCCCGGTGATCGTGATCAGCGGGGATGAGCAGCACTCTCTGCGTCTCACCGACGCCGCGCAGGTAGATTATGGCGAGCCGCTGATGGTGCAATCTTCTGAGGAGAAGCAGGCATGATCTATCAACAGCAGGCCCGATTCCCGGACGGTTTTCTGTGGGGCGCGTCCACCTCGGCCTATCAGGTTGAGGGCGCATGGGATGAAGATGGTAAAGGGCCCTCGGTGGTCGATATGCTCCGCCATCCGCCAGGAACGGCGGATTTCTGTGTCGCCAGCGACCACTATCATCGGGTGGAGGAGGATGTTGCGCTGATGGCGCAGATGGGGCTAAAGGCCTACCGCTTTTCGGTCGCCTGGTCGCGGGTGATCCCCGACGGTGACGGCCCGGTGAATCCGGGCGGGCTGGCCTTTTATCACCGCCTGATCGATACCCTCACGCACTACGGGATAACGCCAATCGTTACGCTATACCACTTCGACCTGCCGTGGGCGCTGGAGCTGAAAGGCGGCTGGCTGAACCGCCAAACCGGAGAGGCGTTTGTAAACTATGCCCGACTGCTGTTCAGCGAGTTTGCTGATAAAGTCCCGCTATGGCTGACGATTAACGAACAGAACACGATGATCCTGCATCCCGGCGCGATTGGGGTACCCGCAGATCGCGAACTACCGGACAAGAAGGCGCTGTACCAGCAGAATCACCATATGATGCTGGCCCAGGCGCAGATCTTTGCCCTGTGCCACCGCGAGTTTCCCGGACTGCGTATCGGCCCGGCAATAAATACCACCTCGATGTATGCCGAAAGCTGTAAACCGGAGGATGCGATTGCCGCGCATAACTGGGAAACGCTGCGCTGCTGGAGCTTTCTGGATGTTGCGGTGCACGGTCGCTATAACGCCCTGGCGTGGGCCTACATGCAGGATCGCGGTCTCGCGCCGGAATGTCAGCCAGAGGATGCTCTGATTTTGCAGCAGGGTCGACCGGACTTTATCGCCATTAACTACTACTCGACCGCCACCATTGCCGCCAGTCGGGGCGACGCAGGGGATGTTGCGCCCCGCGCTGGCGACCAGCAAATTATGCTGGGCGAAGAGGGCGTTTATCGCCCGGCAGATAACCCGTGGGTCGGCAAAACGCCCTACGGCTGGGTGGTCGACCCGGTGGGGCTGCGCCTGACGCTGCGTAAAGTGTGCGAACGCTACGGTCTGCCGATTCTGATTAGCGAAAACGGCATGGGCGCACCGGATAAGCTCGAGTCTGACGGGACGGTGAACGATGATTACCGTATCGCCTTCCTGCTGGCGCACATTGAGCAAATGCGGCTGGCGATTGCCGACGGCGTAACACTGATGGGCTACTGCCCGTGGGCGGCGATTGATGTGGTCAGCACGCATCAGGGATATGCCAAGCGCTACGGCTTTATTTATGTTGATCGCGGTGAGGATGACCTGAAGAGCCTGCAAAGGATCCGCAAACGTAGCTTCTGGTGGTACAGGGATCTCATCGCGCAAAACGGCAACCACGACGAGTCTCAGAGATGATTGTTCAGAAGGTGCTCAATAATAGTCTGGTGCTCTCCCGGGATGGCGATAACAGAGAGGTTATCGTCATGGGAAAAGGCATTGGCTTTAACAGCAGGCCAGGGGATGAGATTGACCCGGAAAAGATTGAGAAGCTGTTTGTGACCCAGGTGCCCGGTGAACGTCGCGGCTATCTCGACGCGCTCTCGGCCATTTCGGACGAGGTGATCGAAATGGCCGCAATGATTATTTCCCGCGCCAATATGCAGCTTGCCAGCAAGGTTCGCGAGCAGATTTTCTTTACTCTCGCTGACCACCTGACCTTTGCCATCGAACGCAGCCGCAAAGGGATCGCCATTCAAAACCGCCTGCTGCCGGAAGTCAGACGTTTTTATCCGCAGCAGTTCCGCGTCGCCAGCGAGATAGTGACAATTATTCGTCAGCAGTACGGGATTGAATTACCGGAAGAGGAAGCCGGGAATATCGCTTTTCATCTGGTGAATGGCCAGAGTGAGGGCGATGATGTGGCGCAGACAATGCAGTCGGTAAAAATGCTGAAGGATATTTTTAATCTGGTGCAGTACCACTTCAGGCAGCCGATAGACACCGAATCGATTAACTACTCGCGCTTTCTGGTTCATATGCAGTTTTTCCTCCAGCGTTTACAGGAGGGAGAACTGGACGGCGCACGGGACAGTTTTTTGCTGGCGCAGGTGATCAGAGAGTATCCCGATGCCTATCGCTGCGCGCTGCTGATCCGCGATTACGTCAGGGGCCAGCTTGACATCACCCTGGGCGGGAACGAGCTGCTGTGGCTGACCGTCCATCTGGTAAGAATTGCCGGCCTCGATGGGTAGGTCGCTCTGTCGGCCAGCGCCCTTAAGTGAACTGTGGTGACGTAGTCCAGCCAGAGTGTCTTCTGCTACTTTCTTTGTACTTAATTAGTGATGTATTTATTTACATCAATCCAGGGCTGATACCATCGTTTACATCAACAAGGAGGTGTTCTTATGCCCGCTATTGAGTTGATGAACCGACGCATCCAGATAGCAGACAATGCTTTCGCCACTATCCGCATTTACAGGTCGCTCCGGCAATACCGGGAAGTAACCATACCTAGCTTACATCGTGGAAGGTGTCTGCGTGATGCGTTATGACAATGAGCGCGGTAAAGGAGACCACAAACACATTGGCGATCGGGAATATCCGGTTGTGTTCACCAGCATTGAAAACCTGATAGCCAGTTTCCAGAACGATATTAGCCTGCTGAGGAGGTAGCACCATGCGAGTATGAACAGTCAGAGTTATGGCCGCTGACGATGCTTTCCGAGCGGCAATGCGCGATGCCTCACGCGCGATGAAGGGGGAGGTTATCGGCTCAGAGTGGGTACTTCCCAGCGTAGAGCAACTGGCAAAAACGATGCTTGCACCTAATCGCTGGCAAATCATCAAGGCGATGGAAGGCGCAGAAGCCGTGTCTATCCGGGAACTTTCGCGGATGGTCGGGCGTGATTTTCGCGGCGTTTATAACGATGTCCAGTCATTACTCAATGGCGGTGTGCTGTATAAGCAAGGCGATAAAATCGTGCTGCCCTATGACCGGATTCACATCGAGTTCAACTCAGACGATGCGGTGGCATAAGCGCTAAATCCGGTACGACGTGCCAGTTGCTGGCGTTTGAACGCTGATATTGATTCGCTGTTAACCCGCGTTACCGGACCATTATGCTATTTCTGATAACAAAAAAGCCCGACAAAAGCGGGCTTTAAAGCAGTTGGGCTACTGGATAAAACGTAATGCGCTACTACTCGATATTTTGAATCTAAACTAAATAAGCAATATAATTTATTGTTTTAATTGGTTTTAATCTTTACCTATGCAATTTTGGTACTTTTTTTGGCACATGCAAAAGTATGTGAACTCTTCTGCATGACTTTATTTAGATTGCAAGGTAATAATTATCTAAATTAGACTGGCTACTAATTAATGTATTTCATATCTGACGGAAAAATTTATGGCTAAAATACCATTTACTTTCAGAGAGTTGAAAAGGTCATGGTCGGAATCTACCCAAGTGTCGATTGCAGAACCAAGAAAAAACCCTCATAGGTTGCTGCTTTTTTATGCGGTGGAGTGCGGTTTGAAAGCAGTTTATCTGAAGCAGCAAAGTAAGGACATTATTGATTCGAGTATTGCTGGCGACTTTCTACATGATATCAACAAGATGTGCCTTACAATGAAAATGGGCCGGGAATATCAACTTCCATCAAATTTGAAACTTGGTTCTTACAGAATAAACAATCAGGCAATTCCAAGAGGGTGTGGTCCTGGAGAGCTTAATCAGGTATGGAGGTATGGCGGAACCCTTGAGGGTGAGTCAGACAATTTAGCTCTTGAAAAAACGCTTACAAAAATTAACGATTGGGTGACCAAGGAGTTGTCATGAAAAACAAATTATTAACATGGATTGATGTTGAAAGAGAAATTAAAAAATTTAACTTATCACACCCTGAACTTAAAGAGTATATCGTTAAAGTAGACTGTTACTCTGATGCTGTTGAAGTTCAGTATCGTGGTGATGTCGCAAATGTAAAACTTTGGATAGGAAATATATTTGGTGACAATTATAACAAAGAGAGGGATTTTATAAGCGTTGGGCCAAATGATGCCGAATACGAAGTATTGCTTATAGAGGGTGAAGATTCAGTAGCTAACGTAGATACTCTTTATCCTTTATGGAAAGAGCATGCTTATAATTCTAAGAGTACCGCTTACCCCACTCCCTGGAGTGGCGGGGCTAAAGTCGTAGCTTTTCATTCCTTTAAAGGTGGCGTTGGTCGAACAACCTCTTTAATGACTTATGTTTCTGCTGTAGTTAACGAGAATGAAAATACTAAAATCCTTCTAATTGATGCTGACCTCGAGGCTCCTGGAATAAGTTTTTGGTTGAATAATGAATTGTCTCCAACTGTATCGTTTCTCAAGTTTATTGAAGCATTACATTATAGGTTTGGTGCTTCAGAACAGGAAGTTATAAAATATTTTGGCGATGAGCTATTCAAAAAATCTATTGTTATTGATGGTGGAAAGAAAGAAGTATTTACACTTCCGTCAGCTTTGGATATAACAAATATTATGGATATGCCAGTAACGCCAGAGCATATATCAAAAAATCTCGAAAACCCTTGGATTCTTAGCGACTATATCAAAAAGTTAGCAGACTACCTTGAGGTGGATGTTGCTTTTGTTGATCTCCGTGCTGGGCTAAGTGAACTTTCAAGCCCTCTGATATTTGATCCAAGGATTGAGCATTTTTTTGTTACTACAATAGCTCCTCAGTCAATTCTAGGAATGAAGGAAATACTGTCAAAAGTTTATGCATCGCATAGCAATTTAAAGGATGAACTGCCCTTTAATACTAAGCCATCAATTGTGCTTAGTCTGTTAACAGACAACTTAAAAAAATTAAAAGATTACTCAAACGCTAATGAGATATTAAATTCTGCTTACCCTGGTAGTGAAAATGACGTAGTTAGTCCTGGCGTTGAATGGCTCGAATTTGAACATAATGAAAGCCTCATGAGTATAGGTTCTATAAAAGATGCTCTTGACAAACTAAAGCAGGCTAGTTTGTACTCATCGGCTAAAGAGTGGGCTGTCTCTATTCGATCAGATTCTGCTATTGGAAAAATTTCGAATGCTTCAGATACTCAGTCAAAACTATCTGATGCAGCCAAATTACATGAAACATGCAAAAAGTTTCAATTTGCTGAAGATATTGAAAGCAATGATCTTTTAATTACTGACCCATTAAGGAATTTGGCGAAGCATTATTATAATGAATTGCCAGTGGTTGTATCAATTGGTGCTAAGGGTGCTGGTAAAACATTTACTTATATTCAGTTATGTTTGTCAGAGGATTGGGATAGTTTTGTACGGGTTATTACTCCAAAAAATGCATCTCAAGTGAATGCAAAAATTTATCCACTACTGTCATCTTTGAATATAAACCAAAAGGTGATGGGGAAGTTAACAACCATTAGAGATGACATTGCTAAAAGCTACTTTTTCGATGGAGAGATAAAGCTGAGTTCTGCTTTTTTAAGTGTACGTTCTGCACTTGAAAAAGATACTGATTGGGAATCTTTTTGGATTAAACTCATTTTATCTCAGTTCGGTAAGGAAGAGTTGAGTCTCCAGCAATTCAATGATTTCCTTGTAGAAAATGATAAATCTATTGTGTTCGTCATTGATGGGATTGAGGATATCATTGATGATCCTGTAAAAGATGACAATCATAGGAATGCTTTAAAGGCTCTTCTTTATTTGCCAAATGTTTTAACTGAGTTGACTAATAGACGTATTGGGTTGGTTAGTTTTGTTCGAGCTGATTATGTTCAGGCAGTTATTAAGCAAAATCATTCCCAATATGTATCAAGATTTCAGCAGTTCCGTCTTGAGTGGACACCTGAGACATTCTTACGTTTGGCTTATTGGATTTGCGGTAAAGCGGGTATAATCGATGCTAATATAGAACATGCTGAAACGAAAAATCTTGATTCGCTTTTAAGTGAACTTGAGAAGTTATGGGGTAAAAAATTAGGGAGAGATACTTCAAAAGAGGCTCACAGTGCCAGATGGGTTTTTGCTGCCTTATGTGACTTGAATGGTAAGTTGCAAGCACGAGACTTAGTAAGATTTTTGAAATTTTCAGCAGAATTGATGTCGCGAGCCTCATCAATCAACATTAAACCTGAACTTTGGGTTGATCGTGTTTTAGCACCTGAGGCTATAAGACGCTCCTTAGAAGCCTGCTCAAAAGAGAAGGTTGATGAGGCCATTGCTGAAATACGCTCCTTAAGAGAGTGGGCTGAGATTCTTAGTGAAGTTAGACCTGAGAGTAAAAAAGTTCCTTTCAATCCTATTGATGTTGGACTGACCCTTGTTTTGATTAGTTCGCTGAGGGAGTTAGGTATCGTATATGAAGATACAGATCATAATTTAGTAGAGGAAAGATATTATTTGCCCGAAATTTATCGCTGGGGATTAAATTTCTCTTCAGCTCAAGGGGGTAGGCCAAGAGTACAAGCTCTTCTGAAAAGAAACCTAGGTGGTATGCCTTTTTAAGTTATGGGCGCGCTCGTAGCCCCGCCACGCCTGCCCGCTTTATGCAGCGGTTTTCATGCACCTGCATGATTAGCGCTGAGCCGCGCCGCTGCTGGCCTTACCTGCCGTTCCGGGATGCCTGGAACTCATGCGTTTTCATGCAGCATAGACATGCACTCACGCAGCGGACGTAAAAAAGCCCGGCGCGGGCCGGGCTTCGGTGAGTTTCTGAGTTTCGGCTCAGAAAAGTTTACGCTTGCGGCGGTCGGTTCTGGCTCCCCGGAAAGGATGCACACCGCTGACGCTCAGCACGTCATCACGGAACATCAGCGGCTGATTTACACCCGTCCGCTGCTTGATAAGGCTCATAACATATCTGCGGTACAGCGTGTCGGCATCGTTCGCGCCTTCGATAACGCCCGGTGCATGGGTTGAGCCATTCCGTTCAAACTGGCTGTACTTCATTCTGAGCAGGCTGCCCAGCTCGGCGCCGTGAATGATAAAGAAGTCATCAATAAGCGTATCAATGCGCTCATCCGTGATGCCCTTATGACAGAACACGTAAGCGTTAGCCTTGTGCCCGGTCACGTCTGCCAGTACGGGCAGCTGCTTTTCCTTTTCGGCAATCAGCCCGGCAAGGTCAGATACCGTTTCCTGCTGCTCCAGATACTCCGCGCGCAGCGTCTTCATCTCCGGCGTGACGTTGCCGCCATTCTGTCCCATTAGTTCACGGAAGCGTGCCCGGTTGTCCCGGCTTGTCTGCTCCATTTCAGCCTTACGCTGGCGCAGCTCGCTGAGATTCTGGCCATTTGGATGCACTCCACCGCCAGGCTTTGGCGATAAATTCTTGCCGATAGCTCTTTGGCCCATTCATGAGCTTTTGCTAAGGATAGATCCCCAAACCAACCAATCCACATCGCACGCGCTTTGCCTTTGTAGCTGTAGCGAAAACGCCATTTGGGTATTGAGAACTCTTTGCGGTAGCAAAGTTATAATCCGTTCCCGTCAGAGTGTCCTTCAAAGCGTTCCTGAGACTTGAATCAGGCTTTTATCTGTATGTCTGTTAGCCTTCCTATTCTGCCTGTTTGTGCCAAACCGATAACGGTCAAAAGGTTAATTGGTACATTAGTTGAAAAATTAAAAGCGGGAGGTTTTGCGAGAAATGATGATTCTTGATGAGATAATAAAACCCGTAATTTACGGGTTTTATTAGTAATGTGACATTATTCGAAAGTGGGTGAGAACTTACTCAATATTCTGAATCTGCTCGCGCATCTGCTCAATCAGTACTTTCAGCTCAATGGCAGATGTCGTGATTTCGGCGTTGATCGACTTTGACGCCAGCGTGTTCGACTCACGGTTGAACTCCTGCATCATAAAGTCCAGACGACGGCCAACCGCCTCTTTCTTTTTCAGGATGTTGTAAGTCTCTTTGACGTGCGCATCCAGGCGGTCCAGCTCTTCGGCGACGTCAACACGCTGCGCCATCATCACCAGTTCCTGCTCAAGGCGATTATTTTCCAGCTGCACTTCCGCATCTTCCAGTTTGGCGACCAGGCGCTCACGCTGCCATTTGATCACTTCCGGCATCTGCGCGCGCACTTTGCTCACTTCCTGCGAGACACCTTCCAGACGCTGCTCAATCATCGCTTTCAGCGCGGTGCCTTCGCTTTCGCGCGCCGCAATGAAATCATCCAGCGCACCGTCCAGTGCCTGTAACAGCTGGGTGTTGATCGCATCCAGATCCTGCTCTGCCGCCGACATCACGCCCGGCCAGCGCAGAATATCCAGCGGATTAATCGCGCCTTCGTCGCTCTGCATCTTCACCCAGTTGGCGGCCTGCACCAGCTGCTTCGCCAGGGTTTCGTTCAGCATCAGCTCGCCCTGAGCACTGGGATCGGCATCAAAACGCAGGTTGCACTCAATTTTACCGCGCGTCAGTCGCTGGCGAATGCGCTCGCGGATAACCGGCTCCAGCCCACGAAACTGTTCCGGCAGGCGGATGTAGGTTTCCAGATAACGCTGGTTCACGGAACGTAGCTCCCAGGCGGCGCTGCCCCATTCGCCTTTGGCTTCGCGGCGGGCATAAGCAGTCATACTGCGGATCATAAGCGGTACTCATTTTCGGAAAGATGGGGGAAGTATAGCGAGGCGCGCCACCGCATAACAGGCATAAGCGTCTCACAATGAGATAACGAACCATTTCCGCTTTGCGCGACAGCCACCTATGATGACCACTGACCCGTTATGTGAGGATTATCGATCTATGTCTCGCGTTATTGCTCTTTCTGTTGCGCTGGCCTTGCTGCTGGCCGGTTGCCAGGCGAGACACTCGCCGCCGACGAAACCGCATCCTGTTTGTGCCGGGGGTGAAATGATGATGCAGACCACGCTGTGGTTTGGACTGAGCAAGCCCCAGGGCGGCACGGTCAGTTCGCTGGACTGGATGAACTTCGTGGACAACGAAGTGACGCCGCGCTTTAAAGCCGGGCTGTCGGTCTATGACGCCAGAGGTCAATGGCTGGGCGAAAAAGGTCAGCTGGCCCGCGAAAACAGCAAAGCCTTAATGTTGATCCACGACATCGATCCGGCGACCAACGATAACATCGAGGCGTTACGCAACCTCTATAAAAAACGCTTTGGTCAGGAGTCGGTGATGCGGGTGGATGCGCCCGTCTGCGTCGGATTCTAGCAGGAGTGACGGCGGCAGAAGTGCCGCCGTCGAATCAGATAAAGAGTCCGGCAAAGGTCGCCGACAGCAGGCTCACCAGCGTGGAGCCATAGACCAGCTTCCAGCCAAACCGGGAAATCACATTTCCCTGTTTCTCATTCAGGCCTTTAATCGCTCCCGCCACGATGCCGATCGAGGCGAAGTTAGCGAAAGAGACCAGAAATACTGACAGAATGCCCAGCCCACGCGCGCTCATGCCCGCCGCGACTTTCTGAAGCTCAATCATCGCCACAAACTCATTCGCCACCAGCTTGGTCGCCATGATGCTGGCCGCCTGCAACGCATCCGCCTTAGGAATCCCAATCAGCCAGGCGAAGGGATAGAACAGATAGCCGAGCAGCTGCTGAAAGCTATAGCCAAAAATCGTGGCAAACAGCGCGTTCACCGCGGCAATCAGCGCGATAAAACCGATCAGCATCGCCAGAATGATCATCGCGACTTTAAAGCCCGCCAGAATATATTCGCCGAGCATCTCGAAGAAACTTTGCTCTTCATGCAATTTATCCAGCGCCACAGGCTGCTCATCCTGGCTGTTCATCGGATTGATAATCGACAGGATAATAAAGGTGCTGAACATGTTAAGCAGCAGCGCCGCCACCACATACTTTGCTTCAATCATCGACATGTAGGCGCCAACAATCGACAGCGAAACGGTCGACATCGCGGTCGCGGCCATGGTGTAAAGCCGGCGAGGCGCTATATCGCCCAGAATCCCTTTATAGGCGATAAAGTTTTCTGACTGACCGAGGATCAGCGTGCTGACCGCGTTAAACGACTCCAGCTTGCCCATGCCATTCACCTTCGACAGCAGCGTACCCACCACCCGAATCAGCAGCGGCAGGATGCGCCAGTGCTGTAAGATGCCGATCAGCGCCGAAATAAAGACAATCGGGCAGAGCACGCCAAGGAAAATAAACGCCAGTCCCTGTTTGCTCATGCCGCCAAACACGAACTCTGTACCCTGTGCGGCAAAGCCCAGCAGCGTCTCGAAGAAGCCGCCCACCGAGCCGACCAGCGCCAGACCACTGGCAGAGTGAAGGAAGAACCAGCCCAGCGCGGCTTCCACCACCATCAGCTGAACAATAAAACGCAGGCGAATCTGTTTGCGGTCATGACTGACCAGCAGCGCAAGGGTGAAAATCACCGCCAGCGCGAGCAGGAAATGAAGAATAGCGGCCATATCTCTTTTTTATCAGCAGGAAAGGAGCGCGCATTTAGCCACAGTCAGCCGCAAATTTCACCTGATGAGGTCGCGGCAGGGAGCAGAGACAGCGGGCACGTAAGTCCGTATAATGCGCAGCCAATCATTAGCAAGCCGGAGATTACCCATGCGTCCAGCAGGCCGTAGCGCACAGCAGGTGCGTCCAGTCACATTGACCCGCAATTACACCAAACACGCAGAGGGTTCCGTTCTGGTGGAATTCGGCGAAACCAAAGTGCTCTGCACTGCCTCGGTAGACGAAGGGGTTCCGCGTTTCCTTAAAGGCCAGGGCCAGGGGTGGATCACCGCCGAATATGGCATGCTGCCGCGTTCGACTCACAGCCGTATGGCGCGCGAAGCCGCAAAAGGCAAGCAGGGCGGCCGCACGCTGGAGATTCAGCGTCTGATCGCCCGCTCACTGCGCGCGGCGGTGGATCTGAAAGCGCTGGGCGAGTTCACCATCACCCTCGACTGCGACGTGATTCAGGCCGACGGCGGCACCCGCACCGCATCGATCACCGGAGCCTGTGTGGCGCTGGCCGATGCGCTGAACAAGCTGGTGGCCAGCGGTAAGCTGAAAGCCAACCCGATGAAAGGCATGGTGGCGGCGATTTCTGTCGGCATCGTCAATGGTGAGGCCCTGTGCGATCTGGAGTATGTTGAAGATTCCGCCGCAGAAACCGACATGAACGTGGTGATGCTGGAAGATGGCCGCATGATCGAGGTGCAGGGCACCGCTGAAGGCGAGCCATTCAGCCACGAAGAGTTGCTGACGCTGCTGGCGCTGGCACGCGGTGGCATTGAGGAATTAATTCAGGCGCAGAAAGCCGCACTGGAAAATTGATGTAACAGGCGACCACTGAGTCGCCTTTTCTTTATTTGAGGAGTGAGAAATGAAAGCCTGGCAGCGTCAGTTTATTGAATTCGCCCTGAACAAGCAGGTGCTGAAGTTCGGTGAGTTCACTTTAAAGTCCGGGCGTAAAAGCCCCTATTTCTTTAACGCCGGTCTGTTTAACAGCGGACGGGATTTAGCGCTGCTGGGACGCTTCTACGCGCAGGCGCTGGTGGATGGCGCTGTCGATTTCGATCTGCTGTTCGGCCCGGCCTACAAAGGTATTCCGATTGCCACCACCACGGCGGTGGCGCTGGCGGATCACCATGACCGCGATGTGCCTTACTGCTTTAACCGTAAAGAAGCGAAAGATCACGGCGAAGGTGGCCTGCTGGTCGGCAGCCCGCTACAGGGCAAAGTGATGCTGGTGGACGATGTGATCACCGCTGGCACCGCGATTCGTGAGTCGATGGATATTATCGGTGCCCACAACGCGACCCTGGCGGGCGTGCTGGTCTCGCTTGATCGTCAGGAGCGTGGACGTGGAGAGATGTCGGCGATTCAGGAAGTGGAACGTGATTACGGCTGCAAAGTGACCGCGATTATTACGCTGGCAGACCTGATTACCTGGCTGGAAGAGAAACCTGCAATGGCCGATCATCTGGCGCAGGTGCGTGCCTATCAGAGCGCCTACGGAATTTAACCCGCAGGCGGGCGCGATGCCCGCCTGACGGTTATACCAGCTGAGCCGCCATCAGCGGCCAGCGTGCCTCAAAGTCGGCGGTCGGGCTGAAACGAAACTCTGACCTGACATAGCGCGACAGTAAGCCCTCACAGAAGGCCAGCAGCTGGCTCGCCAGCAGCGCCTCATCCGCCTGGAAAGCGTCGCCCTCACGCATTTTCCGTTCGCGCATCACCTGACGCAGCTGCACTTCAATCCGCTCAAACAGCTGATTGATTCGCCCCTGCAAACGGTCCTGCTCAAACATCAACGCATGGCCGGTCAGAATACGGGTCAGTCCCGGATTACGCTCACCAAATCCCAGAATTAATTGCACGATCAGACGCAGACGCGTCATGGTCTCTTTTTCATCTTTGAGGATCAGATTGATGCGGGTAATCAGACTGTCTTCGATAAACTCAATCAGGCTATCGAACATCCGTGTCTTACTGGGAAAGTGGCGGTAGAGCGCCGCTTCAGATACGCCCACCGTGGCCGCCAGTTTGGCCGTGGTAATGCGCTGACTGCCATCACCCGACTCCAGCATTTGCGCCAGCGCCTGCAAAATCTCTTCGCGACGATTTCGCTTCGCGACTTTTTTTTCTGCCATGACCTTAAAAACCCCTGAAATTCACCTAAAACAGGCAACACCTACGCATCTGCCACAGGAGCGCGTCCTGAGGCGATGAGGAAAAATAACGGGCGTAAGTGAAAGTCGGTAATGCGGGTTACTGGCGACCTGAGTGGCCGAAGCCGCCTTCGCCGCGCAAGCTGGCGTCGAAGTCTTCCACCAGGTTGAATTCCGCCTGCACCACGGGTACGAAGACCAGCTGTGCCATGCGATCGCCAGGTTGCAGTGAGAAACTCTCCTGACCGCGATTCCAGACCGAGACCATCAGCTGACCCTGATAGTCGGAGTCAATCAGTCCGACCAGGTTGCCCAGCACGATGCCATGTTTATGACCCAGGCCTGAGCGTGGCAGGATCACTGCGGCGAGATCGGGATCGGCGATATGAATCGCAAGGCCGGTGGGAACCAGCGTGGTGGTGCCTGGTGCGATGTCGACAACATCGTCAATACAGGCGCGTAAATCTAACCCAGCGGAACCTGATGTGGCGTAGGTCGGCAGCGGAAACTCTTTGCCGACCCGCGCATCCAGGATTTTAACGTCTATTTTTTTCATCATAACGGCTGACAATCTCGTCTAATAATTGTTGGCCAAGGAGAGACTTATCGCTGAGCGGTAAGCGCTTTTCTCCATCCTGCCAAAAAAGGTGAAGAGCATTGGTGTCGCTATTGAAACCCTGTCCGGCTTTAGCGACGTCGTTAGCGCAGATCAGGTCCAGATTCTTGCGCACCCGTTTTTGCCGGGCGTATTCTTCCACATTCTGTGTTTCAGCGGCAAATCCAACCACGAATGGCCGGTGCTGCTGTAACGCGGCGACGCCAGCGACAATATCGGGATTCTTTATCAGTTGCAGCGTGAGTTCATCATCGCCGCTCTGTTTCTTGATTTTTTCGGCCGCAATTCCGGCTGCCCGGTAGTCTGCCACGGCTGCGCTTGCAATGAAAATATGTTGTTTGTCTATCTCGCCCATAACGGCCGCCTCCATCTCCAGCGCGCTAGTCACATCAATGCGCCTTACCCCCGCTGGCGCTGGCAGCGTGACAGGTCCGCTGACCAGCGTGACGCGCGCGCCGCGGCGGGCGGCGGCGGCGGCAATCGCAAAGCCCATTTTGCCTGAGCTGTGATTGGAGATGTAGCGCACCGGGTCGAGCGCCTCACGGGTCGGACCGGCGGTGATCATAATGTTGAGATGTTGCAGATCGTTGACGGGAGAGGCCCACTGCACCGCGTGGTCAACAATCGCCAGCGGGTCGAGCATCCGGCCAGGACCAACATCGCCACAGGCCTGGCTGCCGCTGTCCGGCCCCCAGATCAGGACGCCACGCTCCTCCAGCCTTTGCAGGTTCTGCTGGGTGACAGCGGCACGATACATCTGTTGATTCATGGCGGGCACGATCGCCACCGGCGAGGCGGTCGCTAAAACGGCGGTGGTCACCAGATCGTTCGCCATACCGGCGGTGACGCGGGCGATCAGGTCGGCCGTCGCCGGTGCCAGCACGATAAGATCGGCCCATTTCGCCAGTTCAATATGGCCCATCGCCGCTTCCGCCGCCGGGTCGAGCAGATCGTCAAACACCGGGTAGCCGGAGACCGCCTGTAGGCTGAGTGGCGTAATAAACGCTTTTGCGCCCTGCGTCATCATCACCCGCACATCGGCCCCGCGATCGCGCAGGCGACGCACCAGCTCAGGTGCTTTGTAAGCCGCAATACCGCCGCTGACCCCAAGAAGAATTTTTTTGCCGGCTAATCCCATCATGATGTTGGCCTCACTAAGCTCTCTGCCGCTCGCGGCGGCGAATGCACGGACTTTATCACAAAAGTGCTGACGCGCCTTTTCACTGACTGCGTTTGCGAGCCGCCTCGAAGGTTGCCGCACTGCCGATGGAGTAATCCTCCCGGATGGGGCACGCTGTGACACATCTCAGGGAGAGCGACGATGAAAATTAAGGGACCGCGGGAAAAACTTCAGAGGCTGGGAGCGCATTCGCTCAGTGATACCGAATTGCTGGCGCTGTTTCTCCGCACCGGCTCACCGGGCCAGAATGTGCTCGACCTGGCCGGGCAGATGTTGCAGGACTTTGGCTCGCTTTATCAGCTTATGACCGCCAGCAAAGCGGCATTCACGGATGTTAAGGGTGTGGGCGAGGCGAAGCTGGCGCAGCTCTATGCGGTCGCTGAACTGGCGAAGCGCTTTTTCGCCAGCAAACTGGCTCGCGAAAGCGTGATGGAAAACCCGCAGGTCACGCGCCAGTATCTGCAAAGTATGCTGGCGCATCAGGAGCGTGAGATCTTTATGGCGCTGTTTCTGGATAATCAGCACCGGGTACTGCGGGCACAGCAGATGTTCTCCGGCTCTATTAACAGCGTGGAGGTTCATCCCAGGGAGATCGTCCGGGAGGCGTTAAAGCTCAACGCCGCGGCGTTAATCCTCGCGCACAATCACCCTTCCGGCAGGTCGGAACCGAGCCGGGCGGACCGGGAAGTCACCTGCAAAGTCAGCGAAGCCTGCCAGCTACTCGACATCCGCCTGCTCGATCATCTGGTGATAGGTCATGGCGAATATGTCTCTTTTGCGGAGCGGGGATGGCTCTGACCCTGCGAAATTTCGCGCCAGGTGGCGGCTTTTTGCCCGATCATTCGGGATCTTTATCTGTTCGGGACTTGAGCACTTGGGCTGAGCGGCGTATACTACGCCACCTTTGAGAATCTCGGGTTTGGCGGTTAGGCCAGCTTAGCGGGTTCCATGGAACTCGCCTGGCGGGCTGCAAGCCTGACGAGGCGGCCAAAACCTAATTTTTAAAGCTCGAGCTGATTTGATTTTTGGAGAATAGACATGTCACGAGTCTGCCAGGTAACTGGAAAGCGTCCGGTGACCGGTAACAACCGTTCCCACGCAATGAACGCGACGAAACGCCGTTTCCTTCCGAACCTGCACTCACACCGTTTTTGGGTTGAGAGCGAGAAGCGCTTCGTTACTCTGCGTGTATCTGTAAAAGGTATGCGTATTATTGATAAAAAGGGCATTGATACGGTGTTAGCCGACATGCGTGCCCGTGGTGAGAAGTACTAAGGTACTAAGGAACTGAATCATGGCTAAAGGTATTCGTGAGAAGATCAAGCTGGTTTCCTCTGCTGGTACAGGTCACTTCTATACCACCACGAAGAACAAACGTACTAAACCAGAGAAGCTGGAACTGAAAAAGTTCGATCCGGTTGTACGTCAGCATGTGATCTACAAAGAAGCTAAAATTAAGTAATTTTAGTGTTCTGCTAAAAACCCGGCTCCGGCCGGGTTTTTTGTTTGTGTAATTCGCTGAGGAGAAGGGTATGCCAGAGTTGCCAGAGGTTGAAACCAGCCGCCGCGGTATCGAGCCGCATTTGGTCGGTGAAACCATTCTTCACGCCGTGGTGCGTAATGCGCGTTTGCGCTGGCCTGTTTCGCAGGAGATCCAGGCGCTGAGCGATCAGCCGGTGCTGAGCGTGCAGCGCCGGGCAAAATATCTGCTGCTGGAGCTGCCGCATGGCTGGATTATCATTCACCTCGGCATGTCCGGCAGCCTGCGCGTGCTGACAGAAGAGCTGCCCGCGGCGAAGCATGACCATGTTGATCTGGTGATGAGCAACGGCAAAGTGCTGCGCTATACCGATCCTCGCCGCTTTGGTGCCTGGCTCTGGAGCAGCGATCTGGCGGGCAGCAGCGTACTGGCCCATCTGGGACCCGAGCCGCTCAGCGACCAGTTTGACGGCGCCTATCTGTTTGAGAAATCCCGCGGCAAGCGGACGCTTATCAAGCAGTGGCTGATGGATAATAAAGTGGTGGTCGGCGTGGGTAACATTTACGCCAGTGAGTCACTGTTTACCGCCGGGATCGTTCCCGATCGTCCGGCCGGGGAGCTGTCGCAGGCCGAAGCAGAGCTGCTGGTCAACACCATCAAAGCGGTACTGCTGCGTTCGATTGAGCAGGGCGGCACCACGCTGCGTGACTTCTTACAGAGTGACGGTAAACCGGGCTATTTTGCCCAGCAGTTGCAGGTTTATGGTCGGGCGGGTGAACCCTGTCGCGCCTGCGGAACGCCGATAGCCAGCGGCAGGCATGGACAGCGCAGCACTTACTGGTGCCCGAACTGCCAGCACTAAGCTAATTTAGCCAGCAGCGCCTGATGCACCGGCGCGGGCAGAAAGGCGGTGACGTCGCCGCCGTGACGCGCCACCTCTTTGACCAGCGACGAAGAGATAAACGAAAAGCCCTCTGACGGCATCAGGAACACGCTCTCCAGCGTCGGCAGCAGGTGACGGTTCATCTGCGCCAGCTGCATCTCATATTCAAAGTCTGACACCGCGCGCAATCCCCGCACCAGCACATTCGCCTGCTGGTCGCGGGCGAAATTGGCCATCAGGTCACTGAATCCCACCACTTCAACGTTAGAGAGATGGGCAACCGTCTCGCCTGCCAGCGCCACCCGCTCATCCAGAGTGAACATCGGTTTTTTGCCGGGGCTGGCGGCCACCGCCAGAATAACCTGATCAAACATCTGCGCAGCCCGTGTCACGATGTCGAGATGACCAAGCGTTACAGGATCAAAGGTTCCGGGATAGATAGCTTTGGTGCTCATACTCGCCCTTTTGCCGCAGCATGATTCAGCGCCCAGAGGGCCGAATATTTATTGAAGGTATATTGCGCGTTAACCACCGCCAGAATCCAGCCCTGCTTACCGTCGAGAAAACCGGCACGCAGCAGCAGGGTTTTCACAAACGCGCCCAGCGTATGGCTGAAGACAGAAAAGAGGCCGCAACGCTTACCGCGCTGATGGCGCTCGGTAGCCCAGGCCTCGGCATAGGCGAGCTGTTTGCGTTGAAACGCGATCAGATCACGACAGGTCAGATGTTGCAGATCGCCGGGTAAGTGCACGATCGGTGCGCCGTCACTCTGTAGCGACTCATGCACCAGATTGTCATTGTAGCGGAAGGTGCGCGGATAGAGACGCATCACGCGGTCGGGATACCAGCCGCTGTGGCGCATAAAACGACCGAGAAACAGATTACTGCGCCCCAGGCTGTAGATGGTGCGGCTGGGTGGGGCGACCAGCACCTGCTCAATGGCGGCACGCAGTTCAGGGGTGACGCGCTCATCCGCATCGATCATCAGAATCATGTCGCCAGTGGCATAGTGCTGGGCGCGCTGGCGCTGGATGCCATAGCCCTGCCACTCATCATTACGGTAGACCTGTGCCCCGGCCCGCGTGGCGATCTCAACACTGTTGTCACTGCTGCCAGAATCCAGCACGATAATTTCATCGGCCCAGCTGACCGAGGCCAGGCAGTCGGGCAGCAGTTCCGCTTCATTTTTGGCGATCATCACCACCGAAAGGCGTTGGCGTGCTGACATTAGTGGGCCCGTGGGGGTAGATGCGGTTCGAGTAACTGTAGCAGACGCTGCAACGCACCCTGGTTCTGGTGCAGAACGTCCACCGCGTGGCGTCCGTAATAACGACGGTAATCATCATCCTGTAACAGATTGGTGACCTCTTTCTCCAGCGACACCACATCGGTAACGGTAATCAGTCCCTGGCCTTGCTGCAACTTGCCGCAAATGTCCTTGAAGTTCCAGGTATGTGGCCCCATCAGCACCGGAATCGCATGGGCTGCGGGTTCCAGCGGGTTATGCCCGCCCCGTTCCACCAGGCTGCCGCCGACCAGCGCGAGATCGGCGATGCCATACAGCAGCATCAGCTCGCCCATGGAGTCGCCAATCACCACCTGGGTCGAGCCAGAAGGAATCTCACCGCTGCTGCGCAGGATGTAACTGAAGCCGCGTTGCTGCGTCAGCTCCCGCGCATCGTTAAAGCGCTCAGGATGACGGGGCACCAGAATCAGCAGCAGATCCGGGAACGACTGTAGCAACCGGCGATGAGCATCAAGCACAATCGCCTCTTCGCCTTCGTGGGTGCTGGTGGCAATCCACACCGGGCGACGCGGTGCCCACTGGCGACGCAGCGTGACCGCTCTGGCCGCCAGTTCCGGCGTAACGGAAATATCGAACTTCAGGCTGCCGGTAATCGCCAGCTGGGACCGTTTCAGGCCCAGCTCAAGGAAACGGTCGCCATCTTCCGCGTTCTGCGCCGCAATCAGCGTGATGCTCTGTAACAGCCGGCGCATGAATTTACCCAGCTTACGATACCCTTTGGCCGATCGTGCCGAGAGACGGGCATTGGCGATCACCAGCGGAATGTTGCGCTGATGCAGGATGCGGATGATATTTGGCCACAGCTCGGTTTCCATGATGATCACCAGCCTGGGATTGACCGTATCGAGAAAACGGTTGATGGAGCCGGGCAGGTCGTAGGGCAGATAGACGTGATGAACATCTTTGCCAAACGCCGACTGCGCCCGTTCAGAACCGGTCGGCGTCATGGTGGTGACGGTGATGGGCAGCGTGGGATAGCGATGACGCAGCGCGCGCACCAGCGGAACCGCCGCCAGCGTTTCACCCACCGACACCGAATGCAGCACAATACCGTCGGGTTTCACTTTGCCGACACAATAGCCGTAGCGTTCTGCCCAGCGTTTACGGTAGGCGGGCGCTTTACGACCGCGCAGCCACAGGCGCAGCCAAATCAGTGGCTGGATTAAGTAGAGCAGAGCGGTGTAAATAGTCGTCATAGTTACCGTTACGACAGGTTCGCGTCTAAAAACAGATTAAAGTCAGATGGCGGCATGTTATCAGAAAGCCCGCATGCACTCATCCCACATTGTCAGTTGCCTTTCAGTACCTGTTGATAAAGCGAAGTCAGCGCGTGCGCCAGTCGTTGCGGCCCGTAAGGTTCAATTCTGCGCCGTGCCGCGTCACCCATGCGCGAATCGACGGAAAGTGCCGGTATCGCGCGAATGGCCTGGTTTAACTCTTTGATATTCAGGGCATCACAGACAAACCCTTCCTGACCGGCGGTAATAAATTCTGCCCCGCCGCAGCCGGTGCTGGTGATCACCGGCAGGCCGCACGCCATCGCCTCCAGCACCACGTTCGGAAACGGATCGTAGAGCGTGGGCAGCAGCAGGCCATCCGCCGCGTGATAAAACGGCTGCACATCCTGCTGGACACCCACAAAGCGCAGGCGATCCAGGCAGTTAAGCTGATTCGCCAGCTGCTGATAGCGCGACAACTGCTTATCCTGACCCACCACAATCAGATACCGGTCGCTGGCGGCCAGCGCCTCTATCGCCGCCTTCAGCCCTTTGCGTTCAAAGCCGGAGCCGACATAAATCAGTACGGTGGCGCTGTCGGGCAGTGCCAGCTGCTGGCGTGTCGCGTGGCGCGACGCTTCCGTGGCGGGCTGGAACCGGCTGGCGTCGATGGCGTTATGGATCACATGGATCTTCTCAGCCTCCAGCGGGAAACAGCGCAGAATATCGCGCTTCACCATCTCTGAATTACAGATCACCGCTTTCAGCGTCGGGGAGGTAAACATCTCCGCTTCCGCCTGTAAAACATAGCGATGATAAGGGCTGATCGCGGCACTCAGGCGCTGCCAGGGTGAAACGAGACGGGCGCGCTGCTCCAGCCAGACGCGATGCACGCCATCGCCGGCGCGGAAAATGTCACATCCGGCGATACGCTCATGACTCTGCACAATATCAAACGCTTCCCGCTGCCAGCAGGCGCGGGCGGCACGGGCAAAGCCGCGTTCGCGGGAGATGCGCCCCAGCTTTGGCGGATTGCAGATATGCAGATGCCAGTCGGGATTAGGCGTGCCCTGCCAGCTGCGGGTAATGATATTGAGATCGAGCTGTTCGCTGCCCAGTGCCTCCAGCGCACGCGAGATAAAGCGTTCAGCGCCGCCGTCCGGGCGATATTTCTGCCGGACAATCGCCAGCCGTAACTTACTCATTCAGATAGCCCCTTGCCGCCGCGACCACAGCCTCAACCGGAATGGCGGAGAGATAACGCTGGTCTGTTTTGGTGTCGATAGAGTCGGGTGAGGGCAGCGGACCGTAATCGCCCGCCCAGATGACCTGATTATTGTCGCCCCACGGCCGCCAGTGTTGCAGCTTGGTCGGGCCAAACAGCGCAATGCAGGGGGTTTCCAGCGCGGCGGCCATATGCATTGGCGCGGAGTCGACGCCGATAAACAGCCGGGCGTGATCGATCAGCGCCGCCAGCTGCGGCAGGGTGAACTGACCCGCCATCGACACCACATCCGGGGAGTTGCACAGCGCGCGAATGCGGTTGATCATCGCCAGCTCGTTTTTGTCCGGCCCGGCGGTCAGCACCACTTTGCGGTCCGGCTGCGCCAGCTGATCGAGCGTGGCGGCCACGCTCTCCTCTTCCCAGCATTTGAACCCCCAGCGCGAGGTGGGCTGTACCACAATATAGGGCGCGGCAACCTGGTTTTCCGCCAGCCGGGTCAGCACGATCTGCCGATCCGCGTCGCTGTAGTGCATCGATACGCGCGCGTTGCTGCTGCTGATACCCAGCGGCGCCAGCGCTGACATATTCTGCTCCACCGTATGCAGTTTGCTGTGGTTGTGCGTCGGCACCAGCCGGTTATGGCAGAAGCGCCACAGGGCGTTGTCGCGTTTTTTAAAGGCGAAACCGATGCGCAGCGGCGCGGCGGAGAGCCGGGTGATTACGGCGGCGCGCCACTGGTCAGCCAGATTGATCACCAGGTCGTAGTGGGCGGCACGAACGGTGCGGATTAAGGCGCGCTCATGGCCCAGTTTGCGCCAGCTGCCCTCCTGCTTCCACTTACGGTCGATCACATGCAAATGACGGATGGCCGGATGGGCTTCCAGCATCGGGCGCGTCTCCTGGTAGAGCAGCACATCGATGCTGGCCTGCGGATAACGCTGATGCAGCGCGTTGATAGCCGGGGTGGTGAGCAGCATGTCGCCATGATGGCGCAGCTTAATAAGCAATATGTTTTTTGGAGAGATGTTTGCTGGAGTCAGGCTGGCCATAAACAAGGGTTCTCAGATTTCAGTGAACCGATTGTAGGGCAAACGCATTTTAGGATAAAGCCAGCCTCAGGGGTTATTTATTCCGCCAGCGATAGAGCCGGCTCAGCCATAACAGTAACTGATACCACTGCTTGATCCCGCGGGCGTTGCGCAACATACGATAGTGCGTCCGGGTCGCGAACAGATCGGCGATGATCGCCCGTCGCGCGCTGGCGTCAGGTTCACGGCGTACGCTATGGCAGACGCTGAGCGCTTCATGCGTGATCTGATAGTGGAACGAAGGGTAGATTTTCACGTTGTCACGGTAGCGGGTGTTGAGCTCCTCCAGCAGACGCGCAATCTTCAGGTAGTGGCGCTGATATTCAACGTTGCGCTCGCCTGTTCGCTTGCGATTGCTGATTGAGGCGTCGTGCATGTAATAGCGATAGAGCACCGCGTCGGTATAGCGCACCCGCTTTGCCAGCAGCATAAACTCGGTGGTCCAGGGAATATCCTGGTGATGCAGGCCCGGTTCAAACAGCAACTGATGTTGTTCAATCAGCGCCCGGCGATAAATGCCCAGCCAGACCACATGCATATAGCGCCGGGTTTTCAGCGCGGTATTGAGCCAGTCAGGCCCGCTCAGTACCGGGGTGCTGCGCAGCCGATCCTGAGGGATCAGCGGTTTAACCCGCTGACTGTGTTTGAAAAACCACTCGGCGTTACACTGCGCGGCATCCAGATCGTCGGTTTCCGCCAGCGTCACCAGCGTCTGGTACATCGCGGCATCCATGGTGTCATCCGCATCCGGGAAGGTGACATATTTGCCCTGCGCAATCGCCAGACCAGCATTGCGCGCACGCGACACCCCGCCATTTGGCTGGTGGATCACGCGAATATGGGCGTGCTGTTGCGCATACCAGTCGGCGCGCTCGCCTGAACCGTCGGTGGAACCATCATCGACGATGATGATCTCCAGTGAGGTCAGCGTCTGTGCCAGCAGCGACTCCATGAACAGGTCGAACATGCTGCCGGCATTAAACATCGGCGTAATGATGCTCAGCAGAGGGGAAGTACTCATGACAATGTCTGCACCGGCGTGAGATTAGCTACGGAAGGGTGTTGCCTCGTCATAAATTAAATCCAGATCAGCAGAATAGTTGAGAATTCATGATTATAAGATGGTGTGGCTGACATGCTTAAGTAAAAACCGTACCCGACGCCGATAATCTCTCCTCTGCGGTTTTTTTACTCACCCTGGCGCTTTTGCAGACCTTGTGATTAACAGCCGCCACGCCTGAAGCGGAGACGCAATAGCAGGGTCAGACGTTAACCCGCTGCGCCTGTGGCATGAGGTCCGGCGAATAAAGCGCTCGCGTGGCTAATTAAAAAACTTGAGCCTGACATAACTCATCATCCAGTTCACGCTTTCCGCATACTGTTTCTGATGCCACTTAATCCGTGCAAACCGCTTCATCTCTTTGTAATGCTTCGGTAAATCCAGCGGCTGTGACGCCCAGGGGGAACGCTGGTAATAGTCGTAATAGAGCAGAGAGAGATCGCTGCCGCCCCAGGCATGCCAGGGTTTGCATTTACCGGTGTAGTGGATCATCACGGTATCCGCTGGCACACGGAAGCGATGCCAGACTTTATTCGCGATGATGTCATAAATATGGTTATAGCGGTCCGGCAGGATCAGTACCTCATCCTCCAGCACAATATTCAGCGCATCCTGATCGGGAAAACCAAACTCTGCGCCGCGTGTCACTAACACTTCTGTAATACGCGCCGTGGTCTGGCTGGCGATCCAGCGCGGAATATTAATCAGCATAAAACCGGAGTTGAAATAGTTATGACGCTTCAGCCCCAGTTTTGCGCACTGATTCTGCCGCGCGCGCGGCGTGTCATTACAGGCGCACAGGGTGTAATCCGCAATATCCAGGCTGAACAGGGGAGAGTAATCCCCGACCACCAGCGTATCGGCGTCAATATAGATCACTCTGTCGCTGTAGTGCGCCACGGTTTCAGGGATCAGAAAGCGGTAGTGAATACTCTTTGGATAGCGTCCGACCGCAGGCAGTTGATCAACCCACGCGCTGTTGAAGATATGCAGTGTGATCGCCAGACGATGACCCGCGGCCAGCGAACGCAGCCTTTCCACATCCTCCTGGTGAAGCGAATCGGAAAAGATATGGGCGTGGAAAGCGGTGGCCGGATGGTGCGTAAGCAGTGAAAACAACGTAATGCCCAGACCACGCGCATAGGCGTGGTTGATGCCAAACGCAACGTGGACCGGATTATCATCCGTATCGGCAAGCGTGTTGACCAGGAGCTGACTCTGCTGAACGGCATCAGCAACAGGGGTAATTGCCATTACGCTTCACTATTCCAGGTTATGAGTAATAAACTTTTGTATTCTAGTCAGTTTATCGTGATCCAGCCCAAATAATATTTCAGCTGGCTGATCAAACTGAAAGCGCGTGGCGAAAACAAATGTCGACGCAGGAATATTATCCGGTCCGATAAACAAAACGTTATTGACCGGACGCTGCTCTCTGACTTCACAGGGCCCATAAAGCATAATCACCGGCACCTGCTGTGCGTCGGCAATATAGGCGTTGCCGGAGTCGGATGAGATATAGCAATCCATCTGCGCGATAGCCCAGGGCACCTCTTCCAGTTTAAGCTCACCAATCAGGCTGACGATATTTTCTTTTGGGCCGGTCAGCTTCAGTAACTCATCCAGCCACGCCTGCTCTGCCGGCGGACCAAAAACATAAAAGGTGCAGGGCAGATCGGCCAGCGCCGCCATCAGCTGCTGCCAGACGCTGGCCGGAATGGTTTTTGCCCGGTTACCGGCTGAAATACTGATGCCTATTTTGATGCCGCTGCGCGGGTTTAGCAGGGCGGCGGGTGGCGCAGGCGGCACCCAGAGTGGCGAAGTGGCGTGTTTGGGAAAATCGGTGTAACGATAGTCGCGATTGATCAGCTTCAGATAGCTGTCGAGGGTCAAATCCGTTTTGGCGTGATCGACAATACCGCTGGCCCGGCGATAAAAGGTCGCGTGATAGGATTTGCGCACATAGGTGCGCAGAAACGCTCTGTTCGGGGCGTTGCATAGCGCGGCAAAGAACAGGTTTACGCTGTTCGGCTGCACCAGATAGACGTTGTCATAGCGGTTCATCAGGGTGAAGGCGAGTCTGATTTTGGCGAAGAAGCTGCGCTTCGCCTCTTCAATCAGGAAATAGCGGCTGACCGTGTCATCATGACGCACCAGCGGCTCGACCGCTTTACTGATTAGCAGTTCGCTCTGGCCCAGCGCGCGCAGCATCGGGGTGATATTGATGAAATCCCCAATTTTCGCCGTCTGGATCACCAGATTGCGGCCGGTCGGCCGGTAAAACAGCCGCATCAGGGCCCGGAACGGCACCAGCAGCAGGTAGATCAACACATAATTCATGGTGTCTGTTCCGTAATAACGGCCCGCAATTTTTCTGCCACCTGGTCGGCAGTGAGTTCCGCCAGATTATGATTCGGTGCGCTCAGCGCCTGCTGATTCTGCCCGTAACCCCCAATCAGGCCGGGGTCGGTCGGGCCATAGAGGGTGATATTGGGGCGATCCAGCGCCGCGGTCAGATGACTTAACCCGGTATCCACCGACACCACCGCCCGCGCTCCGGCCAGCTGCTGCGCTATCGCCTCCAGCGACAGCTTAGGCAGCACCTCGACATGCTCAAAGCCTTCAGCAAGTCGTCGGGCGCGTTGATGTTCATGCTCCGCTCCCCAGGGCAGCTTGACCCGCAGGCCGGTGGGCTGCACCCACGCGATCAGCTGCCGCCAGTGCGACTCTGGCCAGTGCTTATTATCCCGCGTGGTAGCGTGGAGAAACACCAGATAGCGCTGAGCGTCGTCAGAGAGATGATGCAGGAAATGGCCGGCAATGGCGTAGTCGCCCTGGGTCTGCGGCTTTTCATAGCCCAGGCTTTTGGCGAACAGCTCGCGCGTCCGCTCCACCGCGTGCTGCTGCTTGCTGACTTCATGGCGGACGTCATACCACCAGCTGGCAAACGGCTCGCGCGCGCTGCGGCTATCCTGACCATGCTTCACCCCTTTCGACAGGCGTGTCACCAGCGCGGCACTTTTGATCAGTCCCTGCGCATCAATCACCACATCGTACTCACGCGACTGTAACGCGCGCTTAAACAGCACGCGCTCTTCACGCTGTTTGCTGCCAAACCAGTGCTTACGCCAGCGGCGGATCGCCACCGGCAGCACCTTATCGACGGCGGGATGCCAGCCAGGGATCTGCGCGAAATTCTCTTCAACCACCCAGTCGAAACGGATGCCGGGAATAGCCTGCATCGCATCGGTCAGGGCGGGGAGCGCGTGCAGCACATCGCCCATTGAGGAGGTTTTAACAATCAGGACGTGCATGGCACCTCCTGTGACGCCAGCAGTTCGCTCAGCGCCTGCCGGACCTGTTCAGGCTGAATGTCGATCAGACTCTGGTGATAGCCCTGTTCCGCATCGCCTTTACGGACTTTGTGATAGCCGGTAATCAGACGAATAATCCGCACCTGTCGCGCCAGCGGCGGCGTGAAGTCAGGACTGCTCGGGCCATAGAGCGCGACCAGCGGGCGATCCAGCGCGGCGGCAATGTGCATCAGGCCGGAGTCGTTGCTGACCACGGCACGGCATTGCGCCAGCAGGATCACCGCCTGTTCCAGCTGGGTTTCACCGGCCAGATTACGGCAGTAACCACGGGCCTCTTCCGGCAGCGCGGCGATAATCTCTTCGCCGGTGGGACGATCTTTGGCGGAGCCAAACAACACAATCTGGAAGCCGTCGGCAATCAGCTGACCGGCCAGCGTCGCATAATGATAGTGCGGCCAGCGTTTGGCCGGGCCAAATTCAGCTCCCGGACAAAAGCCGACGATCGGACGGGTCGCCGTGAGCTGAAACTGTGCCGCTGTTTCAATCTTCTCCTGCTCTTCAACCTGCAATTCTGGCCAGAGCAGCGGCTGGGGAAGCTGCGCCGCTGAGGCAACCGGCGTGTCGTAGCCCAGCGCCACGTAACGTTCCACCATCAGCGGAAACGCGGCTTTATCCAGCACCCGCAGATCGTTGAGCAGGCCATAGCGCATCTCACCACGCCAGCCGACGCGGCGTTTGATCCCGGCAAAGAAAGGCACCAGCGCTGACTTAAACGAGTTAGGCAGCACATAAGCCCGGTCATAGTGGCTGGCGCGCAGCGCTTTACCCAACCGGCGACGCTCGCCGATTGCCAGCGCGCCGTGACCCAGCGGCATCGCCAGCGCCTGATTCACCTCCGGCATGCGGGAGAGCAGCGGACGGCACCATGCGGGTGCCATCACATCGATCACCGCATCGGGATGCTCCGCCCTGAGCGTGCGATAGAGACTTTGCGACATCATCATATCGCCGACCCACGACGGGCCGATTACCAGAATTTTCATCGCCGGAGCAGCTTCCTTTATGCGTTACGGTTCAGCCAGGCCATATATTCAGCAACGCCCTGCGCCACGGTTTTAAACGGCTTGTCGTAGCCTGCGGCGCGTAACCGGGTGAGATCGGCCTGGGTGTAAGCCTGATAGCGGCCTTTGAGTTTTTCCGGGAACGGGATGTACTCAATCTGCCCCTTCTGATGGAACTTCAGCACCGCGTCGGCCACTTCCTGGAAAGATTCGGCGCGGCCGGTACCGCAGTTATAGATGCCGGAGACGCCATTTTCCCAGCACCAGAGGTTCACCGCGGCCACATCATCGACGTGGATGAAATCACGTTTAAAGCCATCGCTGCCTTCAAACAGTTTTGGATTCTCATCGTTGCTGATCTGCGTGTTCAGATGGAAGGCAACGCTGGCCATGCTGCCTTTGTGGCCTTCACGCGGTCCATAGACGTTGAAGTAGCGGAAACCGCACACTGGCGAGTTCGCTTCCGGCAGCATCTGGCGGACATAGTGGTCAAACAGCATCTTGGAGTAGCCATAGACGTTAAGCGGCTGCTCATACTGACGCTCTTCAATAAAGTTCTCGTTGCGTCCACCGTAGGTGGCAGCGGAAGAGGCGTAGAGGAACGGAATTTCGCGTTCAAGACAGAAGTGCAGCAGCTCTTTGGAGTACTGATAGTTGTTCTCCATCATGTACTTGCCATCCCACTCGGTGGTGGAGGAGCACGCGCCCTGATGGAACACCGCTTCGATCGGGCCCAGATCATCGCCCGCCATCACGCTCATCATGAACTCTTCTTTGTCCATGTAATCGACAATATCCAGGTCGGCTAAATTGGCGAATTTGGTGCCATCCTTCAGATTATCCACCACCAGTATGTCGGTGTGACCGCGATCGTTCAGCGCTTTGACGATGTTGCTGCCAATCATTCCTGCGCCGCCAGTTACGATAATCATGTTGTTACCTTCAAGGTTGTGGGGTGAAACAGGAGGTTTCACACACGAATACCTCACATCATAACATTTCAGCCGGGTGCAGACAGCCAGATGACTCTGTAACCCTGCACGCGAAAAGCGGCATGGCGTGAACTATGCTGCAAAAATGACATTCTGTTGGGCGATTTATCGTGATGAGGCGGTCTGTTCAGTAAGATATGCCAGATTTCTGCCATCTGAGGAGAGCAATGATGCCTGCGCAATTTTATCAACAACTTCGTCAGCAACTCGACACCGCGCGTCAGGAAGGACTGTTTAAACAGGAGCGGGTGATCACCTCTGCTCAGCAGACGGAGATTGCGGTCGGCAGTGATCCGGTCGTCATCAACTTTTGCGCCAATAACTACTTAGGCTTAGCCAATCACCCGGCCCTGATTGCGGCGGCGAAAGCGGGCATGGATTCGCATGGTTTTGGCATGGCGTCGGTGCGTTTTATCTGCGGCACCCAGGATAGCCATAAGCAGCTGGAACAGCGGCTGGCGGACTTTCTCGGCATGGAAGATGCCATTCTTTACTCCTCCTGTTACGACGCCAATGGCGGCCTGTTTGAAACACTGCTGGATGCGCAGGATGCCATTATCTCTGATGCGCTGAACCACGCCTCGATCATCGATGGCGTCCGGCTGTGCAAAGCGCAGCGCTATCGCTACGCCAATAACGATATGGATCAGCTGCGGGCCTGTTTGCAGGAAGCGCGGGACAAGGGCGCGCGTCATATTCTGATCGCGACGGATGGCGTCTTCTCAATGGATGGCGTGATCGCCAACCTGCCGGCTATCTGCGATCTGGCCGATGAGTTCTCGGCGCTGGTGATGGTGGATGATTCCCATGCGGTGGGATTTGTCGGTCACACCGGACGCGGAACCCATGAATATTGCGACGTGATGGGTCGGGTCGACATTATCACCGGCACGCTGGGCAAAGCGCTGGGCGGCGCCTCGGGTGGCTACACCGCGGCAAAAGCCGAAGTGGTGGAGTGGCTGCGCCAGCGTTCCCGTCCCTATCTGTTCTCCAACTCGCTGGCCCCGGCGATTGTGGCCGCCTCGCTGCGGGTGCTGGATCTGCTCAGCGAAGGCGACGGGCTGCGTCAGCGTCTGTGGGACAACGCCCGTTACTTTCGTGAGCAGATGACGGCGGCCGGCTTTACGCTGGCCGGTGCCGATCACGCGATTATTCCGGTGATGCTGGGTGAAGCCAGCGTCGCCCAGGAGTTTGCCCGGCTGCTGCAACAGGAAGGTATCTACGTCACCGGCTTCTTCTATCCGGTGGTGCCAAAAGGCCAGGCGCGCATTCGTACCCAGATCTCCGCGGCGCACACCCAGCAACAGCTGGAGCGCGCGGTGGCGGCCTTTACCCGTATCGGCAAACAGCTGGGCGTCATCGCCTGAGGAGCCTGTCATGAAAGCACTCGCCAAACTGAAGAAGGAAGCGGGCATCTGGATGGTGACCGATGCCCCGGTTCCTGAGCCGGGTCACAACGATCTGCTGATTAAGATCCGCAAAACCGCCATCTGCGGCACCGATGTCCATATCTATAACTGGGATGACTGGTCGCGCAAAACCATTCCGGTGCCGATGATTGTCGGACATGAGTATGTGGGGGAGGTGGTCGCGATAGGGCAGGAAGTAAAAGGTTTTAGTATTGGTGATCGGGTGTCGGGCGAAGGCCACATCACCTGCGGCCATTGCCGCAACTGCCGCGCCGGACGAACGCATCTGTGCCGTAACAGCGTCGGGGTCGGCGTTAATCGTCAGGGCTGCTTTGCGGAGTATCTGGTGATCCCGGCCTTCAATGCCTTCAAAATCCCTGACAACATTTCTGACGAGCTGGCGGCGATTTTTGATCCCTTCGGTAATGCGGTGCACACCGCGCTCTCGTTCGATCTGGTGGGCGAAGATGTGCTGATCTCCGGCGCCGGTCCGATAGGGATAATGGCCGCCGCGGTCTGCCGTCACGTTGGTGCGCGTAACGTGGTGATCACCGACATCAACGACTACCGGCTGGCACTGGCGCGAAAAATGGGCGTCACCCGGGCGGTCAATGTGGCGAATGAGGATCTGCGGCAGGTGATGCAGTCGCTGGGAATGACGGAAGGATTTGATGTCGGGCTGGAGATGTCCGGTGCGCCGCCTGCTTTCCGCGCGTTGCTGGAGGTGATGAATCATGGCGGGCGCATCGCGCTGCTGGGCATCCCGCCCGGTGAAATGGCGATCGACTGGAATCTGGTGATCTTCAAAGGGCTGTTTATTAAAGGGATCTATGGCCGGGAGATGTTTGAAACCTGGTACAAAATGGCGGCGCTGATCCAGTCCGGCCTCGACTTAACGCCGGTGATTACCCATCGCTTCGGGATTGATGATTTCCAGCAGGGCTTTGATGAGATGCGTTCAGGACGGTCGGGGAAAGTGATACTGAGCTGGGATTGAAAAACCGGCCGCCGGGGCGGCCGCGTGCTTATCCCTGCTTCTTCTCTTCATCGGTCAGATAGCGCACCTTGCGGGTGTAATCCTGACCTTTGAAGTTCAGCGGCTGCTGCGGGTCGGCCAGATATTTCTGCCACTCCGACAGGGGAAAGCCGCCATGCGCGCCCACCACCTCCGGCGGGATCACTGCCGACTGGCCGCCTATTTTCTTCGAGACCGGCCAGTTGGCCCATTCGCCAAGGTTGACGGTTTTAAGATCCAGCATGTCGAGCAGCACCGCGAGCGGCAGCTGATCGGTAGGCGGCTGGCTGTCGTTCATTAAATGCCAGGTGTCATTAAACAGCGTCAGCCACAGCGGCGAAATACGCTGCCAGACCTGGCGGGTCGCGGCCAGGTAAGCACCATTAACATGATCCACCAGCCGGGGCCGGATGCTGTGCGGGTAGTAGGCGGGGATCGCCTCTTCCGGCGCACCCTCCAGCTTGGCAATCATTTTTCCCTGACGAAAGCTGGAGTAGAGATGGCCCGGCTTCATCATGATCTCAGGCATCTTAAGCAGATTGAGATCGGAATCGATCATCAGAATGCCGTCACCTTGCGCCTGTAACGGAGCCTGCAATTTGATCAAACGACTGCGATAAATTTGTTTGTAGCGATAATTCCCGTCGCGCTGCGGCACATCCAGCGTGGCAACGCGGGTTCTGGCTGGCAGGCTGCCAAAGGCGGCGGCAGGCTGATCGCTGACAATCACAATCTCCTCGACCTGTGTTGCAAAGCGGGCCGCAAAATCGGCGCTGAGCGTCGCTTCTTCAATGTAGTCCGCCCCGGTGCAGGGGATAACCACAGAGGTCACCGGCACGCTGCCCTGAACCTCTTTCTGCGTGTAGGGCAGGTTATGGCGCGCACGGATGTGGCGATAGCGGGGATTCAAAAAATTAAGCATGGGGTTTTTCTCTGACGGCGCGCTGTAAAATATTCTCGACGCCGCTGACATAGTTTTCAATCGCGTAGTGCTCACGCACGCGCTTTGCTGCCGCATTGATCAGTCGCTGACGTAAACCCGCATCCTGCCACAGCGCGGTCAGCTGCTGGGTCAGCTGCACCACATTGCCGTAATCAAACAGCAATCCGGTTTCATTATGACTGATCAATTCGGCAGTCCCGACTACCCGTGACCCCACGACGGCGGTGTTTACCAGCATCGCCTCAAGCACCACCCGTGGCAGACCTTCACTGCGCGAGGCGAGAATAAAGGTATCAAAGGCGGTGAGGTAATCGAGCGCGTTGTTCTGGAAGCCGGTAAAGACCACATGATTCTGAATATCTTCGGCGCTGGCGAGATGCAGCAGATGCTGGAGTTCCGGTCCCGCGCCAACAATCACCAGCTTCCAGTCTGCGTCGGGATTGGCGCGTTTAAAGCGGCCCAGCGCCTGCAAGATATGGTGATTAGATTTACGCAGGATCAGTGAGCCGATAGAGCCAAACACAAAGGTGGTGGGAGCCAGTTTAAAGCGCTGGCGCACCTCATTACGGTCAGGCAGCGGCTGGTTAATATCAATCGCATTGGCGACCGTGAAGCAGCGATCCGCATCAACACCATGATGGAGTAGGGTGGCATTCACCCCCTGCGACACCGCGATGACCGCCTGGCAATCCTGATTCACCATCTTTACCAGCCGCGGCTCCAGCAAGGGATCGATACGGCAGTGCTGCACCACCGCGACCCCAAGGCCACGCGCAGCCAGATACCCTTCAACATTGGTGCTGGGCTGATTATTCATGTAGAGCGTGTCAAATTTACCTAATTGCAGCAGTGAGTTGATTTTGCTGGCGTTGGGCATGACCCGCCAGCGCACATCAATCAGGTCAATAACGCGCTTTTTGAGCTTTTTATTGAAAAACAGCAGGGCACGCGCCACTTCTTTCACTATCTTCGCCCGGCGCGGCGGTTTGATCTGCGGAATAAAAAAGACCGGAATAGCCAGCGTGTCCAGCATGGATTCAATGGTTTCGCCGTTGCCCCGGCTGTAGTTGTGGTAGAAGCAGCAGGTGATATCAAATTTCTGACGATCAATTCGCTTCAGCAGTTCCAGCATGCTGTTGGTGCCGCCGCCCCACTCTCTGCCGTTGTCCAGCAGCAGGATTTTTTGTTTATCAATCGTCATCCGTCTCACTATTCCTGCACAGCACCCATGGCCCGACCGGGGATTATAGTAATTTCTGAGCATAATTGAACGCTAAGCTGAATACTTAGCATTCCAGGCAAATTCAGAACAAGCTCTTCAGCGTTATAAACAGCGGACTTTGGCTCACGCTGTCACTCACCACCGTCAGGGCGCGTGTGGCAGGAACCGGCGTCAGCGGCCGCTGAGGCTTACAGAGACCGGGCGGCTGGAAGTGCGGCGTCACCGGTTTTGCCGGAGCGACCGGCGTCCGGGTTCCACCGCGTAGCGATTCATTCAGCAGCTGACTGGGACGGACCAGCGTGATGTCGGCCGGAAGTGAGGGGAGCATCTGTTGCAGCACCCGCACGGTATTAGGATGGGGATGACCAATCGCGATGGCGTAACCATCACGCTGCGCCAGCTTCACCGCCCGGCTGAACTGCTGGCGGATGGCGTTAATATCCTGGCTGTCATCAAGAAACACGCGACGTTTTAACACTCTGACCTGGGTACCCTGCGCCGCCGGAACCGCCTGGCTGTTCGCGATGGTCATGCTATCAAGAAAGTAAAGATGGTAGTGATTCAGCGCCTGCATCACCTTCTGCATTCCCGGCAAACTCGAGGTCATCCGGCTGCCCATATGATTATTGAGACCCACCGCATAAGGCACGTTGTTCACCGCGTTACGCATAATGCGCGCCACCTCCTCGCCGCTCATCTCTGGCGTTAAGGTATCTTTTTCCAGTGGCTGTTTACTCAGCGGAGCCATAGGCAGATGGATCAGCACTTCGTGACCGCCCTGATGCGCTTTGGTCGCCATTTCGTGCGCATGGGGGGCGTTAGGCAGCACCGCCACTGAGATCGCCTGCGGCATTTGCAGGACTTTATTTTCTTCGGTGGGGCGATAGCCGACATCGTCGATGACAATCGCCAGTTTACCGGCCTGCGCCGCGTAGCTGAGCAGCAGCGCACTGAAAAGAAGGGGGAGTTTTCGCAGTTGCAACAACACTTATTTTCCTAACCACGGCAGTGGGTTGACCGCCTGGCCCTGGCGTCGGATTTCAAAATAGAGCGACGGCGTGCCACGGCCGCCACTGGTGCCGACCAGCGCAATCGGCTGTCCTGCCTTGACCTGCGCACCCACGCTTACCAGCGCACTCTGGTTGTAGCCATAGAGGCTCATATCGCCTTTACCGTGCTCCAGCACCACCACCAGACCGTAGCCCTGAAGCCAGTCGGCCATCAATACCCGGCCATCGGCAATCGCCTTCACCTCGGTGCCTTCACGGGCGTCAATCACCAGGCCTTTCCAGCGCAGCTCACCCTGCAACTGTTCGCCAAAGCGATGCTCAATGCGACCCCGTACCGGCCACAGCGCCTGGCCGCCCGCGCGACCTAAGCCGCCGGTTCGCGCAACCAGTTCACGTTCGCTTTGGGTTGGCTGATAGCTTGACCCTTTGGCTTTCGCCTGCGCCTGACGCTGACGCACTTTTTCCGCTTCACGCGCTTCGCGGGCCGCCCGCTCACGCGCCTCCCGTTCCGCCCGGGCGATTTTATTCTGCAAGCGGCTTTCGTTCTGCCGCATCTCAACCAGATCGGCCTGATCTTTTTCCAGCGCACTCTCCAGTGCAGACAGGGTTTTCTTCCGGGCGGCGCTCGCCTGTTGCAGTTTCTGCTGCTGGCCCTGCTGCTGAGTCAGTAACTCCTTCTGCTGCTGTTGCTTCTGCTCAAGCGAACTCCGTTGCTGATCTAACGTCTGGCGCGTCTGTTGCAGCGCGTCGATGCTTTTCTGGCGAGCATCATTCAGGTAGCCAAAATAGGCCAGAATACGCTCGCTGCGCTGGCTCTCCTCACCGCCCATCAGCAGTTGAATGCCGTTGTGCTGACCCTGACGAAACGCCGCGTCAAGCTGCTGCGAAAGCAGGTTTTCCTGCCGCGCCTGCTGCTTTTCAAGCCGGGCAATCGAGGTGGCGAGCTGTTTAATTTCATTATCCAGCGCGGTGAGACTATTGCGGGTGTCACGCAGCTGGCGGCTCGCCTGAGCGATCACCTTTTCCTGACTCTGTAACTGGTCCAGTAGTTTGCTGCGCTGGAGCTTCTGGGCTTTGACGCTTTTTTCTTTTTCAGCAATGTTCTGCTGTATAGATTGCAGCTGCGATTTACTGTCTTCGGCCGCCTGTGTAATGACCGGCAATAACAGTGCGCCCGCGCAGAGCAGGCTAAGGGAGAGGCTGGACAACGGTGTGAACAACGGCAGGTTATCGCCGTTGGGACGGGTCCTTGTGTGCGAAACGGTTGTTTTTCCCTTCATAGGCCAATGATTATTCCACGATGAACCGCCGCTTACCAGTGATCCCCACCGGCATTTGCTTTACCAGTTATGTCTGCTGTTCCGGTGATATTCTCTAAGCCTTACGCCAATTTTGCCATTCAGCCACTTTTTTTGGAAAATGACGCACAAATCGTTACTCTGGCCGCTTAGCGTCTGTACATGCGAAGTGGCGCAGGTATACTCAGAATCCTTGTTTTAGCTTATTAGCCCGGTCTGGAGTCGTTACCCCTCATGCAAGAAATTATGCAGTTTGCAAGCAATCACCCCATCCTGAGTCTGGCATGGGTCGTTTTACTCATTCTGGTGATTGTGACTACCGTTAAAGGAATGTTCTCTAAGATAAAAACCATCAGCCGCGGTGAAGCAACCCGCCTGATTAACAAAGAGGACGCGGTAGTAGTAGACGTGCGTTCGCGTGATGATTTCCGCCGGGGACATATTTCAGGTGCGCTGAATGTGGCAGCCGCTGAAATCAAAAAAGGCAACCTGGGCGAGCTGGAAAAACATAAAGCACAGCCGGTTATTGTGGTCTGTGCCACCGGACAAAGTGCGGCTGAGCCTGCCGCGCAGCTCAGCGCTGCCGGCTTTACCCAGGTTTCCGTACTCAAGGATGGTATCAGCGGCTGGAGCGGTGAAAATCTGCCGTTAGTCCGCGGTAAATAATCTTACAGAGGTGCTCATCATGGCAAATGTTGAAATGTACACCAAAGCGACGTGCCCTTACTGCCATCGGGCGAAGGCGCTGTTAACGCAAAAAGGCGTATCGTTCCAGGAGATCCCGATTGATGGCGATATGGCGAAACGCGAAGAGATGATTAAGCGCAGCGGTCGCACTACTGTGCCTCAGATTTTCATTGATGCGCAGCACATTGGCGGCTGCGATGACCTATTCGCACTGGATAATCGCGAAGGTTTAGATCCCTTACTACAGGCGTAAGTTTACGTCGGACAATCTCACACATAGGACCTGGTCACATGTCAGAACACAACACCAACGAAATGCAGTTCCAGATTCAGCGTGTCTTCACCAAAGACATCTCTTTTGAAGCGCCTAATGCCCCGCAGGTTTTCCAGAAAGAGTGGGAGCCAGAGGTCAAACTGGATCTGGACACTGCATCTTCTCAACTGGCTGACGAAGTTTACGAAGTGGTACTTCGTGTGACTGTAACCGCGACTGTAGGTGAAGAGACCGCTTTCCTGTGCGAAGTGCAGCAGGCCGGTATTTTCACCATCAGCGGTATCGAAGGAACGCAGATGGCGCATTGCCTGGGCGCATACTGCCCGAATATCCTGTTCCCGTACGCACGCGAATGCATTACCAGCCTGGTTTCACGTGGTACCTTCCCGCAGCTGAACCTGGCACCGGTTAACTTTGATGCGCTGTTCATGAACTACTTACAGCAGCAACAGGGTGAAGAAGGTGCTGAACAACATCAGGATGCCTGATGACCACTCACGCTTCGATTAGCGTCATCGGTGCCGGCTCTTACGGCACCGCTCTGGCGATTACGCTAGCCCGTAACGGCCATCCGGTCCTGTTGTGGGGACATAACCCGGCGCATCTGGCGCAACTTCAGACCGACCGCTGCAACACCGCTTTTCTCCCCGACGTGCCGTTTCCTGACAATCTCTCCCTTGAACCCGATCTGGCAAAAACCATCACGGCCAGCCGCGACCTGCTGATCGTGGTGCCGAGCCATGTATTTGGCGATGTGCTGCAACAGATCAAGCCTCATCTGCGGGCGGACTCCCGCCTGGTCTGGGCCACCAAAGGGCTGGAAAAAGAGACCGGCCGTCTGCTCCAGGATGTGGCGCGGGAAATTGTCGGCGATGCGATTCCGCTGGCAGTGATCTCCGGTCCGACCTTTGCCAAAGAGCTGGCGGCAGGCTTGCCCACCGCGATTGCGCTGGCGGCCACCGATCCGACGTTCGCTGAGGATCTGCAACAGAAGCTGCACTGCGGCAAAAGTTTCCGCGTCTATAACAATCCCGATTTCATTGGTGTCCAGCTGGGTGGTGCGGTGAAAAACGTCATTGCCATCGGTGCCGGCATCTCTGACGGGATTGGTTTTGGTGCCAACGCCCGAACCGCTCTCATCACCCGGGGACTGGCGGAGATGAGCCGGCTGGGTGCCGCGCTGGGGGCCGATCCCACCACCTTTATGGGGATGGCGGGTCTGGGCGATCTGGTGCTGACCTGTACCGATAATCAGTCGCGTAACCGTCGTTTTGGCATGATGCTGGGCCAGGGCGAGGATGTTGATAGCGCGCAACGCATTATCGGACAAGTTGTAGAGGGTTACAGAAACACCAAAGAAGTCAAAGCCCTGGCTGCACGAGTCGGCGTGGAAATGCCGATTACCGAGCAGATTTATCAGGTGCTGTATTGCGAAAAACCGGCGAGAGATGCAGCATTGAGCCTGCTGGGACGAACAAGGAAGGACGAAAACAGCACTGGCTAACGCAGGACGCGAAGCCTTATCACCTGTAGCGCCCATTCAGGCGCTTTTTTTATCGGGAGAAAACAGCAATGTCGTCTGATGAGTTAGAACTGGTCTGGAATAATATCAAAGCAGAAGCGCGCGCCCTGGCTGATTGTGAGCCGATGCTGGCCAGCTTCTTCCACGCGACATTGCTCAAGCATGAAAATCTTGGTAGCGCGCTGAGTTATATGCTGGCTAACAAGCTCGCTAACCCGATTATGCCCGCCATCGCCATCCGTGAAATCGTAGAAGAGGCTTACCGTGAAGATCCGTCGATGATCGTCTCGGCGGCTTACGACATTCAGGCGGTGCGTCAGCGCGATCCGGCGGTCGACAAATACTCCACGCCGCTGCTCTATCTCAAAGGCTTTCACGCTTTACAGGCATTCCGTATCGGCCACTGGCTGTGGAATGAAGGCCGGCGCGCACTGGCGGTTTATTTGCAGAACGAAATCTCCGTCTCGTTTGCGGTCGATATTCATCCGGCGGCCAATATCGGGCATGGTATCATGCTCGATCATGCGACAGGCATTGTGATTGGTGAAACCGCCGTAGTAGAGAACGATGTCTCGATTCTGCAATCAGTCACATTGGGGGGGACCGGCAAAACCAGCGGTGACCGCCATCCGAAAATCCGCGAAGGCGTGATGATTGGTGCCGGTGCGAAAATCCTCGGCAATATTGAAGTGGGCAAGGGAGCCAAGATTGGCGCCGGTTCCGTGGTGCTACAGCCCATTCCGCCACACACCACCGCCGCAGGCGTACCGGCGCGCATCGTCGGTAAGCCCGGCAGCGAGAAACCATCCATGGATATGGATCAGCACTTCAATGGCAGTCTGGCCGGTTTCCAGTTTGGCGACGGCATCTAGTCTCTAAGCAGCGCGCCGGCGTAATCCAGCTGGCGCCACGCCTCATACACCACTACCGAGACCGCGTTCGACAGGTTCATGCTGCGGCTTTCCGCCCGCATCGGGATGCGGATCTTCTGCTGTGCCGGTAAGGCGGCCAGTATCTCCGCAGGCAGTCCCCGACTCTCCGGTCCAAACAGCAGATAATCGCCCGCTTGATAGTGCACGGCGCTGTGCGCAGGCGTCCCTTTGGTGGTCAGGGCGAACAGGCGTTCAGGCGACTCTGCGGCCAGAAAGGTCGGATAGTCGGCATGGAACCTGATGGCGGTAAACTCATGGTAATCCAGACCGGCGCGGCGCAGGCGCTTATCATCCCAGGCGAAGCCGAGCGGCTGGATCAGATGGAGCTGAAAGCCGGTGTTGGCGCACAGGCGAATGATATTGCCGGTATTAGGCGGGATTTCTGGTTCAAACAAGACGATGTTAAGCATAAGGCCCCCGATAACAGGGGCCGAAGCATAACAAATTATTGACGGCTGGAGGAGTAGAGCGGCAGCCAGAGCGTCAGACGCAGGCCACCCAGTGGGCTATCGTCAGCTTTTACCCAGCCACGATGTTGCTGCACGGCGGTTTCGACAATCGCCAGGCCGAGCCCGGTGCCGCCTGACTCGCGATCGCGCGCTTCATCGGTGCGATAAAACGGACGGAAAATCTGTTCACGATCTTCCGGGCTGACGCCAGGACCATCATCGTCAACGTGCACCGTGATACCGGAAATATCGACTGAGAAGCTGACGCTGATGTGGCTGTGTGAATAGCGCAGCGCATTGCGCACGATATTTTCCAGCGCACTCTCCAGCGCGTGAGGATTGCCATAGAGCGGCCAGGGACCGGGTGGATAGGGAATATCCATCTTCTTGCCCATCTGCTCGGCTTCGAAGCGGGCATCTTCCAGCACCCCATTCCACAGCTGATTCGCCTTCATGGCTTCGCTGACCAGCGCGTTTTTATGCTGGGTGCGTGACAGCACCAGCAGGTCGTTGATCATGCCGTCCAGCCGCTGTGCTTCCGTCTCAATACGCTCTAATTCCTTGCCCTCGCCCTGCCGCCGACGCAGCAGAGCCGTCGCCAGTTGCAGACGGGTCAGCGGGGTGCGGAGTTCATGACTGATGTCCGACAGCAGACGTTGCTGACCGGTCATCATCCGCTCCAGCGCACTCACCATCTGGTTGAAGCTGGAGCCGGCGGCCAGAAACTCCTGCGGGCCCGACTCCAGTTCCGGGTGCTGGCGCAGATTACCGCTGGCCACTTCATCGGCGGCATATTTCAGCTTGCGCGCCGGACGGGCCAGGCTCCACGCCAGCCAGAGCAGCAGCGGTGAACTGATCAGCATGGTGACAATAAGCAGCAGCAAAGGGCGGTCAAACAGCAGGTTAACGAAATCGAGCTGCGAACTGTTGGCGGGACGAATCATGTAAAGCTGGTAGTTATCTTCACCATCCCGAACCGCGAATGGCCCCACCAGCTCGACACGCCCATATTTTTTCTTCTGCGGATGATCGGCATTGTCGGACTGGCCGATAAAATTGCGGATAACCTGCATTTCATTGTGTTGCGCGCCGATCACCCGGCCTTCGCTGGTCACTAACAATAGCCGCTGACCCGGCGGTGCCCACTTTTCTACCGCACGAAATAAGCGACGCCACCACATCAGATCATTGGGCGGATCCTGTGACAGCTCCGCTTCAACGTGCTGCTCAATCATGGTGCCCTGCCGCTGTTCACTCTCCAGCAGAGAGGTCATCTGTCGTGAATCGAGTTTGGGCACCATCAGCACCAGCATCAACACCAGCGCCAGGGTCAACCAGAAGATGGCGAAGATGCGGGTGGTCAGACTGCCAATCATGATGCCGAGACCATCAGATAGCCGCGGCCACGTAAGGTTTTAAACCAGGGATGACCGTCGCGACGCTCAGGCAGCTTGCGACGCAGATTGGAGATGTGCATATCAATGGCGCGGTCAAAAGGGGTCAGGCGTTTGCCCAGCACTTCCTGACTCAGATGTTCACGCGATACCACCTGGCCGAGATGCTGAGCCAGCAGATAGAGCAGGGTGAATTCGGTGCCGGTGAGATCCAGCGTCACATCATCAAAGCTGGCCTCCTGACGACCGGGATTAAGCCGCAGACAATCCACCTCCAGCGTGGGGGAGCTGGTGTCGTGCTGTTGCTGCTGTTCACTCCAGTTAGAGCGACGCAGAATGGCGCGGATACGGGCCACCAGTTCGCGATCGTTAAACGGTTTGGGGAGATAATCATCTGCACCCAGTTCAAGGCCCAGCACGCGATCCAGCTCGCTTCCGCGCGCAGTCAGCATGATGACAGGGGTCTGATGCTGCTGTCTGAGTTCTTTCAGAGTGTCGATACCGTTTTTCTTCGGCATCATCACATCCAGTAACAGCAGATCAATAGAGTTATCGAGCAGGTTCAGCGCCTGTTCACCGTCGCTGGCCACAACGACTTCAAACCCTTCCATTTCTAACAGTTCTTTTAAAAGCGAAGTTAATTCGCGGTCGTCATCTACCAACAGGATTTTATTCATTTTTGTAGCCCTCCGCAGGCAAAATACCGTGTTCCTGGCGCACCTATCCATCGCTTTACGTAGTTTTACACCCCCTGACGGATGTTTGCAGCTTTCGCCGTACACTGGCTCCTGTTGAATCGCAAAACGGAACGTACTGGAGTGAACGATGCGCAAATTAACCGCCGTCGTCCTTGCCTCAGCGATGGCTTTTGGTCTCGCCAGCGCAGGTGCTAAAGATGCGACGACGATTGAGGAGATGCATCATGTTGGATTGCCGACAGGCAGTATGACGCAAAATCCGCAAAGCCACATGTTCGACGGCATCGACCTGACTGAAGAGCAACGTCAGCAGATGCGCGACCTGATGCAACAGGCGCGACATGAACGTCCGGCGGTCCGTATTGACGATATTGCAGCGCTCCATGAGCTGGTGACCGCAAATCAGTTTAACGAAGCGGCTATCCGCGAGAAGGCGGAAACCATCGCCAGAGTGCAGGTTGAACAGCAGGTTGAGATAGCGCGTGTACAGAATCAGATGTTTCAGCTGCTCACGCCCGCTCAGCAGGCCACGTTACAAAAGAACTACCAGCGGCGACTGAATGAGCTGCGACAGTTTTCGAATTTGCAGTCAGCGTCATCACTGCAAGCAGTGAGCAGTACCGGCAGTAACCAGTAACATAGTATCCCTGTTTTCCTTGCCATAGACACCATCCCTGTCTTCCCCCGCCATGATGGCGGGGTTTTTTTTAACTTTTTTTCCCCATTTTTATTTTGACAGTAATCATCACTGCGCAACAAAAGCGCCCATCTTTTATCGTTTCTCTATTTTTTCCAGCGTTGTCTCACCGATTCCGGCCTTTTCGCCCCACAGAGCCCCATCAGCCGCACTGCTCAGCGTGCTGGACGGCAGCATTATTTTAGCGCGTTGAAAATACAGGCTTTATGGGATGCTGTCAGAATGAAAACACTGAATTATCAATAAGCTGCCTCTGCCGCGTTTCGCTTGCTGCTTCAGGCGTACCCTCTACACTTAATTCTGTCGCCACAGGGAAGTTCAGTGATTTTGCGAAGTCTCAGGGAGCGGTAACCACATTATGTCGTCCTGAATGAATCTATTAACGGAGTAACTTATGGCAGAGCATCGTGGTGGTTCAGGTAATTTCGCAGATAATCCGCAGAAAGCGTCTGAAGCCGGTAAGAAAGGTGGCCAGAGCAGCGGCGGCGGAAACTTCAAAAACGATCGTGAAAAAGCATCAGAAGCAGGGAAAAAAGGCGGCAAAAAGTAGTTGCCACCGCTTTCTCTCAACAGGCCAGAGTCTGAAACACTTCCGGCCCTGATGTGTATGACACTTTGCCCCTTCTCCTGCCGGAGCGGGGGCTTGTATTTTTCCCCGCTATGCCCGCCTGTGTTCGCTTATGCCGTTTATTGACCGGTTAAGCGCTATCCGCCTCCCGGTGTTAAACTTCAGCCATTCTTTCCTTTTAGTGCGCATCATCACTGATGCCTTATACGGAATCTGGCATGCAACCTTCTTATGGCCGACTGGTAAAGGGCGCGGCGCTGGCCGCCACCACGCTTGCGTCTCTCCTGCTGATCGTGAAAATCTTTGCCTGGTGGTACACCGGCTCAGTGAGTCTGCTCGCTTCGCTGGTCGACTCGCTGGTCGACATCGCCGCGTCACTGACTAATCTGCTGGTGGTGCGTTACGCGCTACAGCCGGCAGATGATGATCATACCTTCGGGCACGGTAAAGCGGAGTCGCTGGCCGCGCTGGCACAAAGTATGTTTATCTCCGGCTCGGCGCTGTTCCTGTTTCTCACTGGCCTCCAGCATCTGGCGAATCCCAATGTACTGCGAGGGCCTGGTGTAGGTATCCTGGTGACGGTGGTGGCGCTCAGTTCCACCCTGATTCTGGTGGCTTTCCAGCGCTGGGTGGTGCGTAAAACCCGGAGTCAGGCGATTCGGGCGGATATGCTGCATTATCAGTCAGATGTCATCATGAACGGTGCTATTCTGGTCGCGCTGGTACTCAGCAATTATGGCTTTGTCCGGGCAGATGCGCTCTTTGCGCTGGGGATTGGCGTCTTTATTCTCTATAGCGCGTTGCGCATGGGCTACGAGGCGGTGCAGTCGCTGCTGGATCGCGCTTTGCCGGAAGCGGAGCAGCAGCATATCCTGACGCTCGCCTCTCAGTGGCCGCAGGTTCAGGGGGTACACGATCTGCGCACCCGGCAGTCCGGCCCGACCAAATTTATTCAGCTTCATCTGGAACTGGAAGATGAGCTGCCGCTGGTGCAGGCGCATCGCATCGCCGATCAGGTTGAGAAAGCGTTACGCAAAGAATTTCCCGGTTCAGACGTAATTATCCATCAGGATCCCTGTTCTGTGGTACCGTTCGAGAGAGAACAATCTTTAGGTATTTAACCTAAACGAATCAAATTGATATGAAATGGGTGATGTAACGCTAACATTGCTGCAAAAAATAGTGAAAAGTTGTCTGACCTGAATCAATTCAGCAGCAGGCCTTTGATATACTATCTGCCATAACGAGTCGCGCCAGCCGCAAAGAAAGAATGATGCTCAGCGGCGAGAGACCAGGCAGGATTAACCCTTAGTTTCGAACAATCCAGAGGTTGTCATGATCAAGAAAATTGGTGTATTAACCAGCGGCGGCGACGCCCCAGGCATGAACGCAGCTATTCGTGGAGTGGTACGTTCCGCGCTGAGTGAAGGACTGGAAGTTTTTGGGATCTATGACGGTTATCTGGGCTTGTACGAAGATCGTATGATCAATCTTGATCGCTACAGCGTGTCTGACATGATCAACCGCGGTGGCACCTTCCTCGGCTCGGCGCGCTTCCCGGAATTCCGTAATGAAGATGTGCGCCAGGTGGCGATTGAAAACATGAAAAAGCGCGGCATTGATGCGCTGGTGGTGATCGGCGGCGATGGTTCTTACATGGGGGCGAAGCGCCTGACCGAAATGGGTTTCCCCTGCATCGGCTTGCCTGGCACCATCGATAATGACGTGGCGGGCACCGATTACACCATCGGTTATTTCACCGCGCTCGAAACCGTGGTTGAAGCGATTGACCGCCTGCGTGACACCTCTTCTTCCCATCAACGTATCTCGATTGTTGAAGTGATGGGTCGCCACTGTGGCGACCTGACGCTGGCGGCGGCGATTGCTGGCGGCTGTGAGTTTATCGTGCTGCCTGAGTTCCCTTATACCCGCGAAGAGCTGGTGGCGGAGATCAAGGCGGGCATCGCCAAAGGTAAAAAGCACGCTATCGTGGCGATTACCGAGCATATCTGCGATATCGACGATCTGGCGCGCTACATTGAGGCGGAAACCAAACGTGAAACCCGCTCGACCGTACTGGGCCACATTCAGCGCGGCGGCGCGCCTTGTGCCTATGACCGTATCCTGGCCTCGCGCATGGGAGCCTACTCGATTGAGCTGCTGATGCAGGGTTATGGCGGCCGTTGTGTCGGTATTCAGAACGAGAAGATGGTGCATCACGACATCGTCGACGCGATTGAAAACATGAAGCGTCCGTTTAAACGCGACTGGCTCGACACCGCGAAAAAACTCTACTGATTTCCTGGCGGGGCGCGCAGCAGCGTGCGCCCCGGCATCCCGCCTGTATATACCTCATAGTTATAACCGCTGATTTTTAATTCTTTTAGCTCTGTTTTGCTTTATGTCACGCTGGGCCCATAACGACATTGGGAGAGTGCGTAATGAACAAGTGGAGTATCGGCGTTACCCTGTTGCTGGCCTCAACCAGCGTTCTGGCGAAAGACATTCAGCTGTTAAACGTATCCTACGATCCGACGCGCGAGCTGTACGAGCAGTACAACAAAGCCTTCAGTGCCCACTATAAGCAGGAAACCGGCGACAACGTTGTTGTGCGTCAGTCGCATGGTGGATCGGGCAAGCAGGCGACCTCCGTGATTAACGGTATCCGCGCGGATGTGGTGACGCTGGCGCTGCAATCGGATGTCGATGCCATCGCAGAGCGGGGACGCATCGATAAAAACTGGCTTCAGCGTCTGCCGGACAACTCCGCCCCTTACACCTCGACCATTGTCTTCCTGGTACGCAAAGGGAACCCTAAAGGCATTCATGACTGGAACGATCTGGTTAAACCTGGCGTCTCGGTCATCACGCCGAATCCAAAAACCTCCGGCGGCGCACGCTGGAACTATCTGGCTGCCTGGGGCTGGGCGCTGGATCATAACAGCGGCGATCAGGCTAAAGCGCTGGATTACGTCAGAACCCTGTTTAAACATGTGGAAGTCCAGGATTCCGGTGCCCGTGGCGCAACCAACACCTTTGTTGAGCGCGGCATCGGCGACGTGCTGATCGCCTGGGAAAATGAAGCCTACCTGGCGGTTAACAAGCTGGGCAAAGATAAGTTTGAGATTGTCACGCCGAGCGAATCTATTCTGGCTGAGCCGACGGTGTCGGTGGTTGATAAGGTGGTCGATGAGAAGGGAACGCGCAACGTCGCAGATGCCTACCTGAAATATCTCTACTCGCCTGAAGGGCAGACCATCGCCGCACAGAACTACTATCGTCCACGCGATGCGGAAGTCGCGAAGAAATTCGCCTCTACCTTTGCGCCGATCAAGCTGTTCACCGTGCAGGATAAATTTGGCGGCTGGACCCAGGCACAGAAAGCGCACTTTGCCGATGGCGGCAGCTACGACCAGGTGATGAAACCCTGATCCATCGCGGTCAGCGCCTCGCTGCGCTGGCCGCGTATCCTCTCTTCTCTGCGCCTCTGTTGTGAATCACCCGCCCTGAGTTAACCTGCCACAATTCTCCGTGACATTCTTTTTTCGCCAGGCGAGGATGCAGACTGCGAAGCGACTCAGGAAGCGGGGCTATGCCAGGAGAACGTCGTACAGGCAGCGTGATTGCGGTGCTGCTGGCGCTGCTGATTGTCGGCATGCTGGCCGCGGCACTGCACTTCAAAAGAAACAGCGATGCGCTGTGGCAGATCGTCAGCGAAAAATGTGAGCCGCATCAGCGGGAGCGCGGTGAGCCATCGCCCTGTCAGCGCGTCGATCTGACGCAGCGTTACGTGATGCTGAAAGATATTCACGGGCCGTTGCAGTATCTGCTGATCCCGCTCGACCGAATCAGCGGCATTGAAAGCCCGCAGCTGCTGCGCCCCGCGACCCCGGACTACTTTGCCCTGGCCTGGCATGAACGCCAGCTTCTGGCGCAGCGCAGGGGCGCGCCCATTGACGATCGGGTACTGTCGCTGGCGATTAACGCGCAGTATGGCCGCACCCAGAATCAGCTCCATATTCATCTCTCCTGCCTGCGACCCGATGTGCGTCAGCAGCTCGATCGACTGACCCCACAGCTGGATACCCGATGGCAGGCGGTTACGCTGCGTAACCATCGCTACTGGCTGCGTGCCGTGACGCCAGCCGGGCTGTCACAGCCGGGCGCGTTTATCCGTCTGGCGAGTGAGCTGCCACAGGCGCGTGGAGAGATGGGCAGATATGGTCTGGCCCTGGCTGCGTTATCTGACGGGCGACTGGTGCTGATGGCGATCAGGCGGGACTGGCTGCGGCTCAATAGCGGTTCGGCGGAGGAGGTGCAGGATCACCGCTGTCAGCTGATCGCGCCCATAAAAAAGGCGGCTTAAGCGCCGCCTTTAACCGGGACGTTAATGCTTAAGCGCTTTTTGCCGCCGCCGCCGCTTTAACGATCACCGCAAAAGCGTCTGCTTTCAGGGATGCACCGCCAACCAGCGCGCCATCAATATCGGGCTGGGTAAACAGCTCAGCAGCATTTTTGTCGTTAACGGAACCGCCGTACTGAATGATGACCTGTTCAGCGATAGCCGCATCTTTCTTCGCGATATGATCACGGATGAATTTATGGACCGCCTGTGCCTGCGCCGGGGTCGCTGATTTACCGGTACCGATCGCCCAGACTGGCTCATACGCGATAACCGCATCTTTAAACGCTTCTGCGCCCTGGGTTTCCAGTACCGCATCCAGCTGGCGCGCGCAGACTTCTTCGGTTTTACCCGCTTCGTTTTCCGCTTCGGTTTCACCAATGCACAGCACCGGCACCAGACCTGCTGATTTCAGCACCGCATATTTCTTCGCGATGAACTCGTCGCTCTCTTTATGGTAGGTGCGACGTTCTGAGTGGCCGATAATGATATATTTCGCGCCGACATCCTTCAGCATGTCAGCCGACACTTCACCGGTAAACGCGCCAGAGAGGTTAACGTCGACGTTCTGCGCACCCAGCGCAATGTGGCTACCGGAGATGGCGTGTTTTGCCTGCTCAAGATAGATGGTTGGCGGTGCAATGGCGACGCCACAACCCTCAACCCCAGACAGTTCTTTGCGCAGACCCGCGATCAGCTCAGCCGTCATCTGCTTGCTGCCATTCAACTTCCAGTTACCCATAACCAGTGGATGTCGCATTCTATCCTCCGCATAACGCGATACATGAAAAATCGCTGCCAGCTGGCAGCGTTGTCTGCCAGACAGTATAGAGATCAAATAGGGTGATGGCTTTGCTTTTCGTCATTTTTGCCCGCACCCTCAGGGCGTCGCGAGCGCCAGTTTTACCGGCTCAACAGCGAAAGTCAGCCCCTTATCGCCATTGTCCGCCACCACAAAGCGTAGCGCGCCTTCCACATGCGCGAAGTAGGGCGAACCTTTGCCCTCTTTCAGCAGTTGGTCGAGCTTTTTACGCCCCTCATCGGCGTTCAGCCCCGGAACAAAAAAGCGCAACAGGGCGGTCATGTAAGCCAGCGCTTTCTGCTGAGAGGCGCTCTGATCGGGACCGGGCAACGGCAGCCAGGTGATCTGGAGCGTTTTGATTTTGCCGGTTCCGGGCTCCAGCGCCGTCGAGGCGTAGAGGGTCTCGTTGATTTTGCTGGCCGCGCGCGTCAGGTTGCTTTTGTCACCCCGGTTATCGATGGCCCGATACTCCAGCAGTATCAGCGACGGGTTGGCCAGATTATACTTTTCGCGAAACTGGCCGATAGTCATATCGAAAGTGGGTGCGCCCGCCAGCAGATAGGGTGCCGCGGGCAGCGCGTCGGGGCGATTCGGCGGTGGCGGATCGGCGGCAAAGACCGGAACCGTCAGCGCAAGCGTTAACAGCAGCGCGCCAGGCAAATTCTTCATTTTGTCGATCCTGTCCCGTAAACTCAGGCGCAAATTAAAACGGTTTTTATCCGCAAGGTCAAAAGCGCGGCGGCTCTCTTCTCTCTGGATGATAATGCATGACGTTACAACAATGGTGTTTTTCCTGGCGTGGCAGACTGGGACGACGTGATTTCTGGATCGGGCAGGCGCTCTGGCTGCTGGCAACCACGCTGTTATTCGTGTTAGCGGCTAACGACTGGCTCGATACGCAGATGGCCGCCTTTGGTGTGGTCTGCCTGCTGTGGCCCGCCAGCGCGCTGCTGGTTAAGCGCCTGCACGATCGCAATCGTCGCGGCTACTGGGGATTATTGGTGATTGTGGCCTGGCTGCTGGTGGCGGGGAACTGGAGCATGCTGGGCGGCATTCTGCCGTGGCTGCTGGGTCGCGCCATTCCCTTTATCTTACTGGCTGGTCTGCTGCTCGATCTGGGGGTGTTTCGCGGCACGTCCGGCGCGAACCGGTTTGGTACCGCGACCCAGCCGGTGCAATACCGGCGCCAGGTGTCTCACCAGTAATGTTCGCTGGTGATGTGGCCCGGCTTGCGCTTCAGATGCTTGCGCATCGCGCGCGTCTCTTTCAGCAGTTGCTGGGTATCACGCACCATCTGTGGGTTGCCGCACAGCATGACATGGCTGCTGTCGGCATCCAGGCTTAACCCGGTGGCGCGTTCCAGCTCGCCGTTTTCGATTAGCGCCGGGACGCGGCCGGTCAGCGAACCGGCAATCTCTTCGCGACTCACCACCGTCTGGATATGCAGTTTGCCCTGATAACGCTGTTGCAGCTGCTGCATCAGCGGCAGGAAACTCAGGTCGGCCGCGTAGCGGGCAGCGTGTACCAGCACGATATTTTCAAACCGATCCAGCCCTTCGCCTTGCTGTAGCATCGAAAGATAGGGACCGATGGCGGTGCCGGTCGCCAGCATCCATAAGGTTCTGCACTCAGGCACTTCATCCAGCACGAAAAAGCCGGCCGCCTCTTTGGTGACCATCACCTCGTCGCCCGGACGCAGCGCCTGCAAATGTGGACTCAGTTTGCCGTCCGGCACCGTGACCAGATAGAACTCCAGCAGGTCATCTTTCGGCGCGTTCACGTAGGAGTAAGCGCGCTGAACCCGTTCCCCCTCAATCTCCAGCGCCAGCTTGGCAAATTGCCCGGCGATAAAGGGATCGATGGGGGCCTGAACCCGAAGACTGAACAGCGCATCAGTCCAGTTTTTCACTTCCTTTACTTGAGCATTTACCCACTCAGCCATAATCACTCCCGGATTGTTGATTATTCAGGCAGGTCACTATTTTCGCGACTGTATCGCGAGATTGCTAGCCTGCGTCCGGGCAAAGGCTCTAATCGACAAACTGTTGCGTTAGCTTTACAACGTGGTGCACAGAACTTGACGGGCAGCGGCCCGGACCTTTTTGCTCATCTCTCGCTTTGTCACCTAATCCTGATATTTTGCCCGCCATAACCGAATAACCAGCGGGCGAACCGCTGTTTTAACCTCCTTTCACAGACAGACATTTTGCTTAATCATGATAACTAAACTGGAAAACCGCCCGCTGCTGGTGATGCTGATCGTGCTGGTCGCGGTCGGACAGATGGCGCAGACCATCTATGTCCCGGCGATGGCGGTAATGGCAGACGCACTGAATGTGCGGGATGGGGCGCTACAGCGGGTGATGGCGGCCTATCTGATGACCTACGGCGGATCGCAGCTGATCTACGGTCCGCTGTCAGACAGCGTCGGTCGCCGCCCGGTGATCCTGGCCGGCATGACGATCTTTATGATCGGCGCGATCACTGCGCTGATGGCCACGTCGCTGGATATGCTGGTGTTCGGCAGCGCGGTGCAGGGGCTGGGAACCGGGGTAGCGGGCGTGATGGCGCGCACGATGCCGCGCGATCTCTATGAGGGGCACGCGCTGCGCCGGGCTAACAGCCTGCTCAACATGGGTATTCTGGTCAGCCCGCTGCTGGCCCCGGTGATTGGCGCACTGCTGACCCAGCTGTTTGGCTGGCACGCCTGTTTTGCCTTTCTGCTGCTGCTCTGTCTGGCCGTAACCGGGGCGATGGCGCGCTGGCTGCCGGAGACCCGGCCGCAGAGTGCGGAAGTGACCCCGTTCTTCCGACGCTATGTTCGCCTGCTCAGCGACGCGAATTTCGTTCGCTATATTGTGCTGCTGATTGGCGCGCTGGCGGGCATTGCGGTGTTTGAGTCGAGCTGTGGCGTCCTGCTGGGCGGCGTACTGGGCCTGCCCAGCCTGACCGTCAGTATTCTGTTCATTCTGCCGATTCCGGCGGCATTCTTTGGTGCCTGGTTCGCCGGACGGGAGCAGGGCTCCTGGCACAGCCTGATGTGGTGGGGCGTCAACAGCTGCCTGCTGGCAGGTATTCTGATGTGGATCCCGGCGTGGTTTGGCGTGATGAATATCTGGACGCTGCTGGTGCCCGCCGCGCTGTTCTTCTTTGGCGCGGGCATGCTGTTCCCGCTGGCGACCTCAGGCGCGATGGAACCCTACGCCTGGCTGGCGGGTAGCGCAGGCGCGCTGATTGGCGGGATGCAGAACCTGGGATCGGGCTTAGTGGCGTGGCTGTCGGCGATGATGCCGCAGCGCGACCAGTTCAGCCTCGGCATGCTGATGTTCTTTACCGCGCTGATTATGCTGCTCTGTTGGTTGCCGCTCTCACGTCAGCCGGAGCGCGGCAACCAGCCGGTTACAGGATAAACGGATGGAGCGCCGAATCTTTACGGTCGAGATAGTGAATCGACTGGATTCGGCGCAGGGTGCGTGATTTACCGCGAATCAGTAACGTTTCGCTGGTGGCGATGTTGCCCTGGCGGGTAATGCCTTTCAGCAGCTCGCCACTGGTAATGCCGGTGGCGGCAAACACCACGTTATCGTTACGCGCCATCTCACCCAGCGTCAGCTTTTTACCCGCTTCAATGCCCATCCCGGCACAGCGTCGCAGCTCCTGCTCGCCGAGCAGACGGTTCTCGGCGCTGTCGCCTTTCACCTGATGACGCGCCAGCAGCCGACCCTGCATATCACCGTCCAGCGCCCGGATCACCGCGGCCGAGACCACGCCCTCCGGCGCACCGCCGATGCCATACATCACATCCACTTCGCTGTCCGGCATACAGGTAAGGATCGAGGCGGCAACGTCGCCATCCGGGAAGGTAAAGACCCGCACGCCAAGCTGCTGTAACTGCGCGATCACCGCGTCATGGCGTGGCTTCGCCAGAATGGAGACGGTGAGCTGCGACAGCGGTTTATTCAGCGCCTGCGCAACATTACGCAGATTGGTTTCCAGCGGCAGGTCGAGGTCGATTTTGCCCTGTGCCGCCGGGCCAACAATCAGCTTTTCCATGTACATATCGGGAGCGTGAAGAAAGCTGCCTTTATCGCCAACCGCCATCACCGCCAGCGCGTTAGCCTGGCCAAGCGCCGTCATACGGGTGCCTTCAATCGGATCGACCGCGATGTCCACCGCGTCGCCGTGACCGGTTCCGACTTTCTCACCGATGTAGAGCATCGGCGCTTCGTCGATTTCCCCTTCACCGATCACAATCTGACCGTCAATATCAATGGAGTTCAGGACTTGACGCATGGCATGGACCGCCGCGCCATCCGCCGCATTTTTGTCGCCGCGACCTAACCAGTTATAGCCTGCCAGGGCGGCAGCTTCGGTCACGCGGGAAAATTCAATGGCAAGTTCTCGTTTCATGGCATCTACCTGACAAAAAACCGGCAGGCAGTGTAACACAGCGGGGAGAAAGGGCGGGAAAAGGCCCGCGACGGCCAGCGTCGCGGGCGCAGAGATTACTCCTGTTCTTCCCACGCCTGAGCGCGGGCAACCGCTTTTTTCCAGCCAGCGTAACGGAAGTTACGCTCGGTGGTTTCCAGGCTTGGACGGAACTCACGTTCAATCACCGCTTTAGAACGCACCTCATCCAGATCCTGCCAGAAGCCGACCGCCAGACCCGCCAGATACGCGGAACCCAGCGCTGTCACTTCACGCACTTCAGGGCGCTCAACGCGGGTGCCGAGAATGTCAGACTGGAACTGCATCAGGAAGTTGTTGGCGACGGCACCGCCATCCACACGCAGCGCCTGCAAACGGGTGTTGGCATCGTTCTGCATCGCTTCCAGCACGTCACGGGTCTGATAGGCGATCGACTCCAGCGTGGCGCGGATGATGTGGTTGGAATTGGCACCGCGCGTCAGACCGAAGAGTGCGCCGCGGGCGTAGGGGTCCCAGTAAGGCGCGCCCAGACCGGTGAAGGCTGGCACCATATAAACGCCGTTGCTGTCTTTCACCTTCATCGCGAAGTATTCAGAGTCAGCAGCATCGCTGATCAGCTTCATCTCATCGCGCAGCCACTGAATGGCGGCGCCACCAATAAACACCGCCCCTTCCAGCGCGTAGTTCACTTCGCCGCGTGGGCCGCAGGCGATGGTGGTCAGCAGGCCGTGTGTCGAGGTTACCGCTTCAGTACCGGTGTTCATCAGCATAAAGCAGCCGGTGCCGTAGGTGTTTTTCGCCATGCCAGGCTGGACACAGAGCTGGCCATAGAGCGCCGCCTGCTGGTCACCGGCGATCCCGGCGATTGGAATACGTGTTCCGCCTTTACCGCCGATGTTGGTCTGGCCATACACTTCAGAGGAAGATTTCACTTCCGGCAGCATCTCACGCGGGATGTCGAGGATGTCCAGCATGCGCTGATCCCACTCCAGCTTGTGGATGTTAAACATCATGGTACGTGAGGCGTTGGTGTAGTCGGTGATATGGACCCGACCCTGGGTCATTTTCCAGACCAGCCAGGTGTCGACGGTGCCGAACAGCAGTTCGCCACGCTTCGCACGTTCACGCGCGCCTTCGACGTGATCGAGGATCCATTTTACTTTGGTGCCGGAGAAGTAGGGGTTAATCACCAGGCCGGTGGTGTGCTGGATATACTCCTCCAGTCCCTCTTGCTTCAGCTTATGACAGTAGTCAGCGGTACGCGGGTCCTGCCAGACGATGGCGTTATAAATGGGCTTGCCGGTCTCTTTGTCCCAGACGATGGCGGTTTCACGCTGGTTGGTGATACCGATGGCCGCAATCTCGTCAGAACGGATGTCGGCGTGTGCCAGCACTTCAACCAGCGTAGAGCTTTGCGAGGCCCAGATATCCATCGGGTCGTGCTCAACCCAGCCCGCTTTCGGGTAGATCTGGGTAAATTCACGCTGCGATACCGCCACGATATTGGCATCGTGATCGAGGATAACGGCGCGTGAGCTGGTGGTACCCTGATCGAGCGCGACGATGTATTTTTTATCTGTGGTAGTAGTCATAAATTCAGTCCTGATGATAAAAGTGAAACTTACGCTTTACGCTGCTGAGCGCGTGCAACCGGTTTTTCTGCTGGAACACTGGCAGGTTCCTGAGCGATACCTGGCAGGTAGCGGGCAATCAGTGTGCGGTAACCTACCGCACCCAGGCAGGCACCCACCAGCGGGCCAAAAATCGGTACCAGGAAGTAAGGGATCTCTTTACCACCCGTGAAGGCAACGTTACCCCAGCCAGCAAAGAAGGCGAACAGCTTAGGTCCGAAATCACGTGCCGGGTTAAGAGCAAAGCCGGTCAGCGGACCCATTGAGCCACCAATCACCGCAACCAGCAGGCCGATCAACAGCGGCGCCATCGGTCCACGCGGTACACCGTTGCCGTCGTCGGTCAGCGCCATAATCACCGCCATAAGCACGGCGGTAATCACCATCTCGACCAGGAACGCCTGGCCTACGCTGATGTGCGGGTTAGGATAGGTAGAGAAGATACCGGCCAGATCCAGACTCTGAACCGTCCCGCGTACCATCTGATGACTTTGTTCGTAATCGAAAAACAGGCTGTAGTAGAGGCCGTAAACCAGCGCGGCCGCGCAGAATGCCCCGGCGATTTGCGCCACAATATAGGGCACCACTTTACGGCCTTCGAAGCTGGCGAACAGGCAGAGCGCAACGGTAACGGCAGGATTCAGATGCGCGCCTGAGACTCCAGCGGTCAGATAGACCGCCATTGAGACCGCCAGACCCCAGATAATGCAGATTTCCCACTGGCCGAACGCGGCACCGGCAAGTTTCAGCGCGGCTACGCAGCCTGCGCCAAAGAAAATAATCAAGCCTGTCCCCAGAAATTCGGCAATACACTGACCTTTGAGCGTGTTAGTTGTCTGACTCATAATAGTGGTTCCTGAAGCGAGGTTAAATTTTATCAGTTTTTGTTCTCAGTCCATGAGGCACCCAGCTTTAATGTAGGGCTGATGTGAATTTATCGTTAACGAACATAAACGAGAAATAGCGAAATCATTTTTTGTGTACTGCGTCATAAAAATGCGCGTTTTCGCGTATTTTGGCCTTTTTCCGTCACTATTCGCGCCCCTTTAGCCGGGTAACGGGCAGGGATGAAAAGCAGGCCGGGATAAGCGCAGCGCAGATTCAGGCATTGACTGAAAAGTGTTACAGACTTCGCCCGCAGCGCCCGCGTTGCTGGACTTGCGGGGTTAGGCTACATACAATCGGGACAACGTTGCTGGCTTGCGCTGGCATCATCAACGCCTTGCAGGAATTTAGGAGAGGTCAGAAAGATGTCATTTGAAGTGTTTGAGAAACTGGAAGCGAAAGTACAGCAGGCGATTGATACCATCACCCTGTTGCAGATGGAAATCGAAGAGCTGAAAGAGCAGAACAACTCACTGCGTAACGATGCGCAACAAGTCGCGGGCAACCACGATGCGCTGATGCGTGAAAATCAGCACCTGAAAGAAGAGCAACACGTGTGGCAGGAACGTCTGCGTGCATTGCTGGGAAAAATGGAAGAGGTTTGAAGCCTCAGCTGATGTGAAAAACGGGTGCTCTGGCACCCGTTTTCATTGCTGAACCTATTCGAGATCCAGCGCATCCTCTGACAGGATGATGCCGGTGTTATCGGCGTAGAGATGATCGCCTGAGAAGAAGGTGACGCCGCCAAAGTTGACGCGCACATCGCTTTCGCCAATGCCTTCACCCGCTGCGCCCGCCGGAATCGCCGCGATAGCCTGAATGCCGATCTCCAGCTCTTCCAGCTCATCAACCTGTCGCACCGAGCCGTACACCACCAGACCTTCCCACTCATTGGTCGCCGCCAGGCGCGCCAGCTGCGCATCAACCAGCGCGCGACGCACCGAGCCGCCGCCGTCGATCACCAGCACCCGACCCCGGCCATTCTCTTCCAGCAGATCGTAGAGTAAGCCGTTGTCTTCGAAGCATTTCACTGTGGTAATCTGCCCACCGAATGACGTGCGCCCACCAAAGTTTGAAAAAAGCGGTTCAACAACGTTCACTTCTTCATGGTAGATGTCGCAGAGTTCAGATGTATCGTATTTCATAAGGGTTTCGTCTGTTTGCCACAGGAAAGGTAAGTATATCGCTATATGCGGATTGTTGGCAAAATCATCAGTATGGGGAAAGCATTGTTCGATCAAGAGCATGCATAAAAAAGCCCAGCCGGGTGGGCTGGGCTCTGTAAAGCGCGGACGCGAGGGATCAGAGGATAAAGCGACTCAGGTCTTCGTCAGCCACCAGTTCATCCAGATGTTTGCCCACATAGTCGGCGTCAATGGTGACAGATTCACCATGACGATCGCTGGCGTCATAAGAGATGTCTTCCATCAGACGCTCCAGCACCGTATGCAGACGACGCGCACCGATGTTTTCGGTGGTCTCGTTCACCTGCCAGGCCGCCTCAGCGATACGACGGATACCCTCTTCGGTGAACTCAATGTTCACACCTTCGGTATTCATCAGCGCTTTGTACTGCACGGTCACTGACGCATTTGGCTCGGTCAGGATGCGCTCGAAATCGTTCACGGTCAGCGCCTGCAACTCAACCCGAATTGGCAGACGACCCTGCAATTCCGGGATTAGATCGGAGGGGCTGGCCACCTGGAAAGCACCTGAGGCGATAAACAGAATGTGGTCGGTTTTCACCATGCCGTGCTTGGTTGAGACGGTACAGCCTTCAACCAGCGGCAGCAGGTCACGCTGAACCCCTTCGCGCGACACATCTGGTCCGCCCGCGTTCTGACCGCCGCGCTTACAGATTTTGTCGATCTCATCAATAAACACGATACCGTGCTGTTCGACCGCTTCAATCGCTTCCTGCTTCAGCTCTTCCGGGTTGACCAGCTTCGCCGCTTCTTCTTCAATCAGCAGCTTCATCGCTTCTTTGATTTTCAGCTTGCGGGCTTTCTGTTTCTGGCCGCCGAGGTTCTGGAACATCGACTGCAACTGGCTGGTCATCTCTTCCATGCCGGGAGGAGCCATGATCTCAACGCCAGGGCCGCTGGCGGCCAGGTCGATCTCAATCTCCTTGTCATCCAGCTGGCCTTCGCGCAGTTTTTTGCGGAACGACTGGCGTGCGGCAGAAGGTTCGGCGCTCTGCTCAGCCTGGCCCCAGTTGTTTTTCGCTGGCGGGATCAGCACGTCGAGAATGCGCTCTTCCGCCATCTCTTCGGCACGGTATTTATTCTTCTCAATCGCCTGGCTGCGCACCATTTTGATGGCGGAGTCAGTCAGATCGCGAATGATAGAGTCAACTTCTTTACCGACGTAACCCACCTCGGTAAATTTCGTCGCTTCGACTTTGATAAATGGCGCGTTCGCCAGTTTAGCCAGACGACGGGCGATTTCGGTTTTACCGACACCGGTCGGGCCAATCATCAGAATGTTTTTCGGGGTTACTTCATGGCGCAGCTCTTCATCAAGCTGCATGCGGCGCCAGCGATTGCGCAACGCGATAGCCACGGCGCGCTTGGCGCTATCCTGGCCGATGATAAAGCGGTTCAGTTCGCTGACGATTTCGCGTGGAGTCATCTCAGACATAGTTATATCCTTACGCCCTGGAAGTTAATTCTTCGAAATTAACGTTATGGTTAGTGTAGATGCAGATATCACCCGCGATATTCAGCGACTTCTCAACGATGTCGCGTGCACCCAGTTCGGTGTTCTCCAGCAGCGCACGTGCCGCTGCCTGGGCGAAAGGCCCGCCGGAACCGATAGCGATCAGATCATTTTCAGGCTGGATCACGTCACCGTTGCCGCTGATGATCAGCGAGGCTGACTCATCCGCCACCGCCAGCAGGGCTTCGAGGCGACGCAGCATCCGGTCGGTACGCCAGTCTTTAGCCAGTTCCACCGCGGCTTTCACCAGATGGCCCTGATGCATTTCCAGTTTACGTTCGAAGAGTTCAAACAGGGTGAAGGCGTCTGCGGTGCCACCAGCGAAGCCGGCGATCACTTTATCGTTGTATAAACGACGCACTTTTTTAACGTTGCCTTTCATCACGGTATTGCCGAGCGTAGCCTGGCCATCACCGCCAATCACTACCTGGCCGTTGCGTCGTACACTTACTATTGTTGTCACGGGCAGACCCCTTATTGCCGTCGGAAAAGGACTCCGCGCACCGGGCGCGGAGTATCATGCAACAGATATGGGGCGGGTTTGACGGGTTTCAACCCCCGACGGAGAGCGGAATACAGCTGGAATGACCAGAACTGCGCAGACGTTTCAGGGTGGCGTCCGCGCTGGCGCGATCTTTATAAGGACCGATAACCACACGATTCCAGCCACCGCCGGTAGTAATCCGGCTTTCAAATCCTTCAAAGGCTAAGCCAGCCCGAACCGATTCCGCCTGGTCGGTGCCTTTAAACGAACCACACTGCACCATCCAGCGCTGCGAAGAGGCCTTTTCCACCGGCTTCGCCTTCGCGGTCTGCTGCGATTTAGGCTGGGCTTCCTCTTCACGGGTAATCGGCGCGGCCTGCGTCTGGCGCTGTACGTTTTGCTGCTGCTGCTGCTGCTGCTGCTGCTGCTGACGTTGCTGGCGCTGCTGCTGTTGTAACTGCTGCTGTTGCTGACGCTGTTGTTGCTGCTGCAACTGCTGCTGGCGCTGTTGCTGCTGCTGGGCCTGCAACTGCTGACGTTGCTGCTGTTGCTCTGCCTGCTGCTGCTGACGCTGAATCTGCTGCAACTGCTGCTGATGTTGCAGGGTCTGCTGACGTTGCGCCGGCGTCTGTTCGTTCCACGGCACTTCATTCAGCTGCGTCGGCTGCTGACGCATATCAGCCTGCATCTGCTCCAGCAGCTGGCGCTGTTCGTCGGTCAGCTGCGTTTGTGACTTCACTTCGCCGCCGGAAGAGGGTTCGATCGGCGTCGGTACAGTGACCTGACGATTTTCCAGCTCTTTGATATATTTCCAGCGCTCTTCTGGCTTTGGCGGTAAGCCATTGCCGTTGGCTTTATGATCCGTAATGACCGGCACATCCTCTTTTTTATGATGCGCCAGGAACCATAAACCACCGGCAAAGGTCACCAGCACTGCGACCGCCAGTACAATCATCAATTTAGATGTTCCCGAACCGCCTTTGCTCTTCTTGCCACGGCTGGGGCTTTTTTTGCGTCGCGTCCCTGTTGAACGCCCGCGGCCTACATAATCTTTTTGTGCCACTCTCGTTCTTATACCCTTAAAAAATAGTGCCAGATGGGCGAATTAACGGTTTCTGTGCGCCCGGCAAGGAGTCCGCCATGTTACTTAAGGGTCAGAACTTTGACCAGCGCTGTTCGCTTTAAGAATTTGCTGAAAAAGCGACAGCGCGCTGCCTATTTTTCGCGCTTTTTTGCCCGCGCTGTGCTGCCACGGATCGTCAGGCTCGCATCCAGCAGTCGTGACCCGTTAATCACCCGTTTGCCCTGTAGCTCATCCAGTAACAGGCGCATCGCTTCCCGGCCTATCTGATAGCGGGGCTGCGTCACCGTGGTCAGCGGCGGCTCGCAATAGCGTGAAAGTTCAATGTCATCAAAACCGACCACCGAGATATCTTCCGGTATCCGCAGCCCGCAGCGTCGCGCCTGGTTCATCGCGCCTATCGCCATGATGTCACTGTGACAAAACAGGGCGCGCGGCGGCTGCGGCAGGGTCAGCAGCTGATTCATCGCGGCGACACCGGCGTCAAAGGTGAAGTCGCCGCGCACTATATAAGTGGGATCGACCGTCAGCCCGCTGCGCCGCATCGCCTGCACATATCCCTGTAGCCGGTACTGACAGAGCGGCATCTCCTCCGGTCCGGCGATGCAGGCGATGCGGGTATGACCAAGCTGCAACAGATGGTTCACCGCTTCAAAGGCGGCGGTGAGGTTGTCAATGTGCACCGTGGGCAGTGACATTTCCGGCGCAAACTCATTCGCCATCACCATCGGCGGTAAGTTGCGCTGCTCATCGACGCTGGCATCAAACGGCAGCCGGGAACCGAGCAGCACCATGCCATCAATCTGGCGCGTCACCATCAGGTTGAGAAAGGTTCTCTCCTGCTGATTCTGGTGTGCGCAGTCGCCAATCAGTATCAGATAGCCTTCCTCCGCCGCCGTGACTTCAACACCGCGAATGATCTCACTGAAGAAGGGATCGCAGATGTCGGGAACAATCACCAGAATGGTTCGCGTCTCGTTGCGACGCGCATTGCGGGTAGTGCCTTGGGGCGCATAGCCCACCGAGGCGACGGCCTGCTCAACTTTCTGGCGGGTAGCGGCAGAAACTTTCTCTGGATTCATCAGCGCACGCGAGACGGTGGCGGTCGAGACGCCCGCTTCTTCCGCGACATCTTTCATCGTGGCGGCGGGCGGTTGTTGATTCTGCTCCAACACATGCTCCTGACGCGGTATGGCGCGTTCGACTCTGTTTTATCTGACCGGAAAGCAAACCGGGCAACATTGTTAACGATTGCCCGGCTGGTTGTTACTTAATTTGCATAAAAATTGTGACTTATGCGACTTTTTTCGATCTGGCTCCCAGCGTTGGCCAGGATCAGCTCTCGGTCGGGTCGATGTCCAGCGTCCATTTCACTTTGCGCGCGGCGGGAAGGGTTGAAATCAGCGGTAACGAACTGCTCAGCAACTGTTGCAGACGCTGGCGGGAAGGGTGCTGTAACAGCAGCTGCCAGCGCCAGCGTCCGCTGCGTTTGGGTTGCAGCGCGGGCAACGGCCCCATAAACCACATTGACGTGTCATTCAGCGGGCTCGCTTCCAGCAGATTGCGCAGCTGTTGCAGGAATTCTGCCGCCTGCTGATTATCCAGATCTTCCGCGCGGAACAGGGCGTGACGGCTCCACGGCGGCAGCGAGACCGCCTGGCGCTCCAGCAGCGTCTGCTGGGCGAAAGCGAAATAGCCCTGATGCAGCAGCGTCTGCAACAGGGGATGTTCGGGATGGTGAGTTTGCAGCAGGACTTCGCCCTGTTTACCGGCACGGCCTGCGCGCCCGGCGACCTGGGTATAGAGCTGGGCAAAGCGCTCCGCGGCGCGGAAATCGGCAGAGAACAGCGCGCCATCGACATCCAGCAGTGACACCAGGGTGACATCGGGGAAGTGGTGGCCTTTCGCCAGCATCTGGGTGCCGACCAGGATGCGGGCGCCGCCGCGATGGACATCCGCCAGATGCTGCTCCAGCGCCCCTTTACGGCTGGTGGTATCGCGATCGATACGCGACACCGGCACGCCCGGAAAGAGAGTGCCGAGCTGCTGCTCCAGCTGCTCAGTGCCTACGCCAACCGGCAGCAGGTGGGTTGAGCCGCACTGCGGACACTGATTGGGCAGCGGACGCTGGCTGTCACAGTGGTGGCAGCGTAGCTGACGATGGTGCTGATGCAGCGTGTAGTAGCGATCACAGCGGGTACACTCGGCAATCCAGCCGCAATCGTGGCAGAGCAGGGCGGGCGAGAAGCCACGGCGGTTAAGAAACAGCAGCACCTGATTATCGGCCTGCAAGTGCTGGCGCATTTTTCCAATCAGAGCGGGTGCCAGGCCGCCGACCAGCTGTACCCCTTTTAAGTCGATAAGCTGTTGCAGCGCCGGGCGGGCGTTACCGGCACGCTTTGTCAGGTCGAGCTGACGATATTTGCCGCTGCGGACATTGTGCAGCGTCTCCAGAGCGGGCGTCGCCGATCCCATCACGATCGGGATGTTCTCTTCATGCGCGCGAAACACCGCCAGATCGCGCGCCTGATAGCGCCAGCCCTCCTGCTGTTTATAGGAGCTGTCATGCTCTTCATCAATGATGATCACGCCAGGACGCGCCAGCGGGGTAAACAGCGCTGAGCGGGTGCCAATCACAATCGCCGTTTCGCCGCGCCGCGCCCGTAACCACACCGCCAGACGTTCGCTGTCATTAAGTGCCGAATGCAGCACATCAATAGGCGCATCAAAACGCTCGCGAAAGCGGGCAATAGTTTGAGGGGTTAAGCCAATCTCCGGCACCAGCACCAGCGCCTGTTTACCGCGCGCCAGCACATTCTCCAGCACGCTGAGATAGACCTCGGTTTTGCCGGAACCGGTGATACCGGCCAGCAGCCAGGCCGCGTAGTGTTCATCTTCCGCCCGGATCGCCCCTACCGCCATCGCCTGGTCGGTATTCAGCCGCAGACGTTCACCTTTTACCGCGTAGCTGCTGCGCCAGTCGTGGTGTTGTGGCTGATGCTCATGCAGCTCGCATAAACCTTTGGCGCGCAGCGCCTGCAACGTTGCGTCGGTAAGATCGTGTTCGGTTACCTGATGACGATAGAGCGGGCGCTGGCGCAGCGCGGCCAGCGCCTGCTGCTGTTTCGGCGCCCGTTTTAAACTTTCCGGCGCGGTCGCCCGGCCCTGTTCGGTGATCTCCCAGCGCCACAGCGGATTGTCCTGCGCTGCTTTCCCCTGGCGCAGCAGCACCGGAATGGCATGGCTTAGCACTTCACCGTGCGGCGAGTGATAGTAGCTGGCGGCCCAGTTGAGGATGCGCCATAGCGACGCCGGATAGAGCGATTCGCTGTCCAGCACTTCCAGCACCTGTTTGAGCTGTGCTTCCGGCAGGTCGCTGCTGTCACGCAGCGCAACCACGATCCCGATCATTTTGCGGTTGCCAAAGGGCACGCTCACGCGACCGCCCACCACCGGCTGCGCACCCTGCGGCGGCAGATAGTCAAACAGGCGGGGCAAAGGGACGGGCAGGGCAACCTGAACAACGGGCATAACTCTCTCTTTCCGGCTTAATCATCGGGGAGGCTAGTGTACACGCTGACCCGGATGGCGGGTATCTCAGCATAGATTTGCAGCAATGCACCATTACCTGTATACTATGCCGCCTCCGGTAAGAAAGAGTGGCCGGAGTACACCATTTAATGTTCAATCGCGTGTGGTGCTGTGCAGGTGAAAAGCCTGGCACGGAGAGCGACACGGCCTTCTATGAGGTTTCCCATGAAACAAGGTATTCACCCAAAATACGAAGCAGTTACTATCAAATGTACCTGCGGCAACGAGATTCACACCCGTTCAACGCTGACTCACGAATTGAACCTGGACGTTTGTGGCAAATGCCACCCGTTCTATACCGGTAAACAGCGTGAAGTTGCAACTGGTGGCCGTGTTGACCGCTTTAACAAGCGTTTCAGCGTGCCAGGCGCTAAAAAATAAGATTAAATGGCATTCGGACCTGCGGGTCCGACGGCAAGAAAAACCCAGCTCCGGCTGGGTTTTTTTATGGCCGCTGTTTCTGATCAAAGGCTGCTGTTGGTTGCTGCGTCAGCGGATGTATTCAGCTCAAGAATGTTGGTCACATAATTGCCGTCCAGGTCATTGATGCTGGCGATTTTGGGGGCGGTAATGGTGATCTTATCGGCCGTCATCGTGCCCGGCGTGCATAACAGCCACAGGAAGCAGGAGGCGTTACTGATTTTCTCATCCGTTGCCAGCGTTAAGGTGCCTGCTTTCAGCGTGCCGGTATTAGTGATGCCGTTTTTGCCATAAATATTTAACAGTCCGGTGGTCTGCATTTCCCCCTCATTTTTGAACGCATTCGTCACGATCAAAGCGCTCTGACCGGTCAGGGTGGCGGCGTTAGAGACTTTCGCCGCAGAAAGGTAAGCGGCACCTGAAGTGGAGACCTTACCGCCTGACAGGAGGCTGATCTCTTTTACCGCGTTCAGGCTGATGTTGCCCGCCTGCATCGATCCTGAGTTGAGCAGGCTGGTGTTGGCGATGGCTGTGCCGGCTCCGTTAATCGCACTATAACCGGTCTGAATCGCCAGCGTTTTTGAGGTACTGATTGCGCCTTTGTTCTCAACATTACCGATCAGCGAGACGATGTTGGTATCGCCATCAGCACTGATTGTCGCCTTATCGCTGTTAGTGAATTTCCCTATGCTGACGATGCTGGCAGCGCCGGTGGTTTTGATGGTGCCATTATTAACAAAGGCGTCGTTGGTCTGGAGCGCTGCCTGGGTGGCAGAAAGCGTGCCGGTATTGGTCATAACGCCGCTGGCACTGGCGTTAATCAGACCCGCTTCAAGAGTCCCTTTGTTTGTTAACGCGCCATTCGAGGAAATATACAGGCTGTTAGCGTTGATGACGCCATTGTTATTCACGCCAACCCCCGCGTCGGTAGTTTGCAGCTGAATAATACCCGCGGTGGCACCACCCAGTGCGCTGACATCGATGCCGTTACTGCGAATCTGTGTCGCTCCGCTGGAAGTCGCGACACCCGAAGCGACATCGTAATCATAAATACCGGCAATCGCTTTCAGTTGAGATGTATCAACCATACCCTGAATGTTGATCTTGCGTGCCATCAGATCCGTATAATCCGCACCTTTCAGGCCATTACCGATGATGCTGACCGTACCGTTGGCAACCTTAAAACTCGTTAATTCGCCATCGGTGAATTTTGGCGTACCGGTTGTCAGGGTGGCGCGTCCGGTATTGATGAAGCTACAGCCCGAACAGGTAATGCCATTAGGGTTAGCGATAATGACATCCGCTTTCTGACCGGCAACCTCAACAGAACCGTTTAACGCAGAGGCGTTCTTTGAAATCACCTCATTCAGGATCAGCGTGGCAGAACTCGTCAGATTGCTGTTAAGGGCAATATTGCCACTGTCACGCACCAGATCCTGGGTACTGTTATTCAGTATCATGCCCTTACTGGTGACATTAAAATCCTGATACATATTATGTGACAGGCCATTCGCATCGGCCTGATTAATATTAACCACCGTTGAACCGTTTGCATGCGTATAGCTATTTAATGCCGCAGAGGCTGAGTGACTGCCCAGCGCCGCCAGTATCGCCACAAATAAACCTTTAATCGTATGCTTTTTCATATCTGCTCCTGTATGTTTTTTGATTTTTTACTTAATGAATTCCATTTTTATTGCCTTTTCCTCCTCTGTTAATATTTCCATTGCAATGAGAAGGCGAGCGTCAGGGGATCGCTGTGAAACCCCTGTGGCTTTTTAACCGGCGTACCGGCAAAAAAATCAAAGGACGTTTTCAGGTAGTTACCCCGCAGGCCGATTACGCTGCCGATAACCGTTTTTCCGCTGTAATAGTGCTGGCTGTTATTGCCATAAACCTGGCCTGCATCCATGCCGATATAGGGCTGAATGGGTTTGTCCGGGAACAGCCAGCTAATATCGTTACGCCAGTACCACCCTTTATTCTCCTGCAGGGAGTATTCGCCGTCGAAACCCCGTACCGTCCAGCGGTTTGCTAAAGCAAAACGATTCAGGGAAGAGAGTTTATCTGGCGTATATTGCAGGCTGAGGCGGGGAGAGTAGTTCAGCCAGTGCTGAGATAAACGGAAGTTGAGTGATCCCTCCAGATCGAGGGTGACAATCCGGCCTTGTCGATCAATCAGCCCATATTGCTGCTCGACGGTCTGACGGCTGTGAAACCAGGGCATTTTCCGCTGATAAGCCAGGGTCGCCGCCACGCTGGCGTTATCTCTATTAATCTGATGTTGCAGCACCGCTTTCCAGCCAGCGCTTCTTTTATGCATACTGATGAGATCGACACCATTAAGCGAATAGCGTGACCCGCTATTAAATATTTGCAGCCCGGCTGTGGTGGTCTGGTTGACGGTCCGTGAAAGCATACGATTGAGCTGAGCACTGAAATAGCTGTTTTTATTGTCGAGGTTCCAGTTTGCCTGGTTGCCCGCCATCACCTGCCGGTAATCACTGCGGCTGGCGTAGAGGTCGAGCCACCAGTAACCCCAGGGAACGGAATAGCCGACCGATTTATTGTCATTACCCTTTGTCGTATGGGCCGGGGCAATGTCGTGGCCATAGGAGATATAGAGGGTTTCACTTAATGAGGTAATATTATTTAAATAGAGCGCCCCGCCGCCCTGATAGCGACCGGTGGCGACTGACCCCGCATCATTCAGCCATGCGCCAATCTGCCAGTACTTATCCTGCTCGCGATGGATAGAGAGATCGCTCTCATTTTTTTCGCTGCCGGGCATGAGTTTAATATTTACCCGCGAGCCCGGTACACGCTGAAGATTAAGGCTTCCCTGCTCCAGGTCGCGCAGTCTGAGTATATCCCCCTCTTTCAGCGGCAGCGTGCTCTGGAGATTAATGTAATCGCCCCGGCTCTTTTCCAGCGTGATTTTTCCCACTTTACCGGCGTTAATGACAAACATTAACGTGCGGCCGGAAAGATTCTGATCGGGCAAGTTAACGCGCGTGGTGATATAGCCCAGCCTGATAATTTCATTCTGCAATGTTTTAGCCAGCACTCTTATTCCGGCAATGCCCAGACATTTTCCTTCTGCCTGTGAGGTAAAATAGCGTAATTTCCCCAGACGTAACGCAGGGTTGTCCTGGCGTAAAGAGACGCTGTCGATGGGATAGCAGGGCTGTTCAGCCGGGAAAGCGATCTTTTCACGTTCAAAGCGCTGGCTTTCAGAGACGCTTTTTTGCGGTTGAGGTATCAGTTGTTTTTTGCGTATCCGGTCCTGCTCCAGCGCATGGGCATCACCGTTTTGTTCAATAAATAGTGGCGCAGAAAAGGCCTGATGAGGAAAGAGGCAGAGAGCAGTAAAGATAATAATGAAATAGCGCGCTGGTTTATATTTTATATGACGTTTTCCGCCCATTATTCTTTCCGTGAAGAGTCATCCTTTTAAAATATTACGGCGCCCTCTCATCAGCCTCAATAGTAATTGTTCTATTATGGATTTTAATAATGAGCGCATATTGCAATAGAAATATCTGGAAGATATGCAATGTAATGGGCGTTTTTTATCTGAATAACAGAAGGGATAACCACAGCGATTTCACCCCAGGCTGGGGCGTCAGGATAAAGCAGGGCAGGATAATATCAGTTCAGCAGCCTCCTGAGTGGGGGCTGCTGAACTGAAACAGGACGAGATTAAGCGAAACGGGCCTGAGGGATTAATACTCCCATGTTTCAGGGTCGACGCCCATCTGGCGCATAATCGCTTTCGCTTCTTCCGGGATCTCATCACTGCGCTCTTTGCGCAGATCGACATCATCTGGCAGCGGTTGACCGGTAAAGGCATGCAAAAAGGCTTCGCAAAGCAGCTCGCTGTTGGTGGCGTGACGCAGATTGTTTACCTGACGACGGGTACGCTCATCCGTTAAAATCTTCAGCACGCTCAATGGGATAGACACCGTAATCTTCTTGACCTGCTCGCTCTTCTTACCGTGCTCAGCGTACGGGCTGATATATTCGCCGTTCCATTCAGCCATGGGTTACCTTAATTAATAAACGTTAAATGTGAGGAAATCAGCGGATTATGCCTGATTTTTCCCTGCCTGACCCCCTGATATGGCGGCTTTTCTTCGCTTACTGCCGCTGCTTTACCTCGGGGAGCGTCAGGCGATGACGCATAATTTTAGCGGTTATTGCCTTTCTGCTCAATCTATACGCAAAGACATTTAGATGTCCAGATGTATTGACGTCTAATTAGAGGGTGATATTCTGTGGGCTACATTTTCTTCACTCTTCAGGAACATTTCGCTCATGACCCGTAAACCGGCAACTATCGCAGTGCGCAGCGGTTTAAATGATGACGAGCAATATGGCTGCGTTGTCCCGCCGATCCACCTCTCCACCACCTATAACTTCCTCGATTTTAATGAACCACGGGCGCATGACTACTCCCGTCGCGGCAATCCTACCCGCGATGTGGTGCAGCGCACGCTGGCGGAGCTGGAAGGGGGCGCGGGCGCGGTATTGACCAATACCGGGATGTCGGCCATTCACCTGGTGACAACGGTGTTCCTGAAGCCGGGCGATCTGCTGGTTGCGCCACACGACTGCTATGGCGGCAGCTATCGACTGTTTGACAGCCTGAGCAAACGCGGCGCTTATCAGGTGAAGTTTGTCGATCAGGGTGACCCGGTGGCGCTTCAGGCGGCGCTGGATCTGAAACCTAAACTGGTGCTGATCGAGAGTCCCAGTAATCCACTGCTGCGTGTCGTAGATATCAGTGCGATTTGCGCTGCTGCGCGCGCGGCGGGAGCGGTCAGCGTGGTGGACAACACCTTTATGAGCCCGGCATTACAGAATCCACTGGCGCTGGGCGCTGACCTGGTGATCCACTCCTGCACCAAATATCTGAATGGTCACTCAGACGTGGTGGCGGGCGCGGTGATTGCCAAAGATCCGCAACAGGCGACCGAGCTGGCCTGGTGGGCCAACAATATTGGGGTGACGGGCGCGGCGTTCGACAGCTATCTGCTGCTGCGCGGTATCCGTACCCTGGCCCCACGTATCGCGGCGGCACAACGCAACGCGCTGGCGATTGTGGAATATCTTAAGCAGCAGAAGCGGGTGAAAAAGTTGTATCATCCTTCGCTGCCGGAGAACGCCGGACACGAACACGCAGTGCGTCAGCAGCGCGGCTTTGGGGCCATGCTGAGTTTTGAAGTTGACGGTGATGAGGCACTGCTGCGTCGCTTCCTGAAAGCGTTACGGCTATTTACGCTGGCGGAATCGCTGGGCGGCGTAGAGAGTCTGATCTCACATACCGCCACCATGACGCACGCCGGGATGTCTGCGGAGGCACGCGCTGCCGCGGGCATTTCCGATACGCTGCTGCGGGTTTCTGTCGGCATTGAAGATCACGAAGATTTAATCGCCGATCTGGATAATGCATTCCGGGTCGCAGCCGAGGGGTAACCATGACGATTTCAGCGGGCGCGGGAACGCCGGACAGCAGGCAGTTGCATAAATTTGGTGGCAGTAGCCTGGCCGATGCGCGCTGCTACCAGCGTGTGGCTGGCATTATGGCGGACTACAGCCAGCCAGGCGATATGATGGTGGTCTCGGCGGCAGGCTCCACCACAAACCAGCTGATTAGCTGGCTGAAGCTGAGCCAGAGCGACCGGCTCTCGGCGCACCAGGTGCAACAGGCTTTACGGCGTTACCAGAGCGAACTGATCAGTGCGCTGCTGCCTGCTGATGTGGCAGAACCTTTAGTGACAGCCTTTATCCGTGACCTGGAAAAACTGGCCGCGCTGCTGGATGCGCCGATCACCGATGCGGTTTATGCCGAAGTGGTCGGGCACGGGGAAGTGTGGTCGGCACGGCTGATGGCGGCGGTGCTGAGCCAGCGTGATATTGAAGCCTGCTGGCTCGACGCCCGTGATTTCCTGCGTGCCGAGCGTGCCGCCCAGCCGCAGGTGGATGAAGGCAAGTCATGGCCACTGCTGCAATCGCTGCTGGCGCAGCATCCGCATAAGCGCATTGTGGTCACCGGTTTTATCAGCCGTAACGACGCCGGTGAAACGGTGCTGCTGGGGCGTAATGGCTCCGACTATTCCGCGACGCAGATTGGCGCGCTGGCTGGCGTTGGTCGCGTCACCATCTGGAGTGATGTGGCGGGCGTTTACAGCGCCGATCCCCGCAAAGTTTCCGACGCCTGCCTGCTGCCGCTGTTGAGACTGGATGAAGCCAGCGAACTGGCGCGCCTGGCCGCACCGGTACTGCATACCCGCACCCTGCAACCCGTTTCGGGCAGCGATATTGATCTGCAACTGCGCTGTAGTTACCAGCCGGAGCAGGGTTCGACCCGGATTGAGCGGGTGCTGGCCTCCGGGACCGGCGCCCGCATCGTCACCAGCCATGATGATGTCTGCCTGATTGAGATTCAGCTGCCTGAGCAGCACGACTTTGCCATCCTGCATAAAGAGATCGATCTGCTGCTGAAGCGCGCGCAGCTGCGTCCGCTGGCGTTCGGGGTCCATCCTGATCGGCAGCTGTTGCAGCTCTGCTACACCTCGGAAGTGGTCAACAGCGCCTTTACGCTGCTCCAGGACGCTGGTCTGCCGGGCCATCTGCAACTGCGTGACGGTCTGGCGCTGGTGGCGCTGGTGGGCGCAGGCGTGACCCGCAACCCGCTGCACACCCACCGCTTCTGGCAGCAGCTCAAAGATCAACCGGTTGAATTCATCTGGCAGTCTGAAGAGCACATCAGTGTGGTGGCGGTGCTGCGCGTCGGCCCGACTCAGCATCTGATTCAGGGGCTGCACCAGTCGCTGTTCCGGGCTGAAAAGCGCATCGGCCTGATGCTGTTTGGCAAGGGCAATATCGGTTCGCGCTGGCTGGAACTCTTCGCCCGCGATCAGGAAACGCTGTCGGCGCGCACCGGTTTTGAATTTGTACTGGCGGGCGTCGCGGACAGTCACCGCAGCCTGCTGAGTTATGAAGGGCTGGATGCCAGTCGCGCGCTGGCCTTCTTCGATGATGAAGCGGTAGAGCGGGATGAGGAGTCACTCTTCCTGTGGATGCGGGCGCACCCGTTTGATGATTTAGTGGTGCTGGATGTCACGGCCAGTACGCCGCTGGCGCAGCAGTATCTCGACTTCGCCAGCCACGGTTTTCATGTGATCAGCGCCAATAAAGTGGCCGGTGCGTCAGACAGCCAGACGTGGCGGCAGATCCGCGATGCCTTTACCAAAACCGGTCGTCACTGGCTCTATAACGCCACGGTCGGTGCCGGTCTGCCGATCAACTACACGGTGCGCGATCTGCGTGACAGCGGAGACACCATCCTGTCGATCAGCGGGATCTTCTCCGGCACGCTGTCATGGCTGTTTCTGCAATTTGACGGCACGGTGCCCTTTACCGAGCTGGTGGATCAGGCCTGGCAGCAGGGCTTAACCGAGCCCGATCCGCGGGTCGACCTCTCCGGCCAGGATGTGATGCGCAAGCTGGTGATTCTGGCGCGCGAAGCGGGCTATAACATCGAGCCGGATCAGGTGCGGGTGGAGTCGCTGGTGCCGGACAACTGTCAGCACGGCTCTGTCGACCACTTCTTCGAAGATGGCGAAGAGCTGAATGAACAGATGCTGCAACGGCTGGAAGCGGCGCAGGAGCTGGGTCTGGTGCTGCGCTATGTGGCCCGCTTTGATGCCAATGGTAAGGCGCGCGTCGGCGTCGAAGCGGTACGCCCGGAACATCCGCTGGCCTCGCTGCTGCCGTGCGACAACGTGTTCGCCATTGAGAGTCGCTGGTATCGCGATAATCCGCTGGTGATCCGCGGACCAGGCGCCGGGCGGGATGTGACCGCGGGCGCTATCCAGTCCGATATTAATCGCCTCGCCCAGCTGCTTTAACCCTTCTGCTTCAGGCGCTTCGGCGCCTGTTTCAGGGCGTACTTTGCGCCCATCATGAACTTTCTTCAGATTGATTGAATATTCGTCACGGCGGTGAATCATTTTTAAGTTGACGCCGCAGCCGGATTGCGTCATTTTGAGCATCTGGACGTCTAAACGTATAGATGTTTACTGGCCGATAGTTAATCGATGAGGGTGCAGGATGAGTTTCTTTCACGCCAATCAGCGCGAAGCGCTGAATCAGAGCCTGGCTGAGCTGAACGGGCAAATTAATGTCTCTTTTGAGTTCTTCCCGCCCCGTACCCCTGAAATGGAGGAGACCCTGTGGGCCTCCATCTATCGCCTGAGCAGCCTGAAGCCAAAATTTGTCTCTGTCACCTACGGCGCGAATTCGGGTGAACGCGACCGTACCCACAGCATTATCAAAGGCATTAAAGATCGCACCGGTCTGGAAGCGGCCCCGCACCTGACCTGCGTCGATGCCACACGCGATGAGCTGCGCACCATCGCTCAGGATTACTGGAACAACGGTATCCGTCACATCGTGGCGCTGCGTGGCGACCTGCCGCCGGGCAGCGGCAAGCCAGAAATGTATGGCAGCGATCTGGTGTCGCTGCTGAAAGAGGTAGGGGATTTTGATATTTCTGTCGCCGCCTATCCCGAAGTTCATCCCGAGGCGAAAAGCGCACAGGCCGACCTGATTAACCTGAAGCGGAAAATCGACGCCGGCGCGAACCGGGCTATTACCCAGTTTTTCTTCGACGTTGAAAGCTATTTACGTTTCCGCGATCGCTGTGTCGCCACCGGCATTGATGTGGAAATTGTGCCAGGCATTCTGCCGGTCTCTAACTTCAGACAGCTGCAACGCTTTGCCACCCTGACTAACGTGCGCGTGCCAGGCTGGATGAACGCGATGTTTGCCGGGCTGGATGATGATGCCGAAACGCGCAAAATGGTGGGGGCGAATATCGCCATGGACATGGTGAAAATTCTGTCGCGCGAAGGGGTAAAAGATTTCCACTTCTACACCCTGAACCGTGCGGAAATGAGTTACGCCATCTGCCACACCTTAGGGGTGCGTCCCGTCGTCGCAGCGGCGTAAGGCTGTCTCCTCTGCCCATAAAAAAGTCGGGATAATCCCGACTTTTTTTGTTGCTGCTTTTCAGCGGGCGCTGACCGCGGTTCGCGCCCGGCCAGGCTTAACCGGTGTTGCGCATCCCCGCCGCAACCCCGGCAATCGTCACCATCAGCGCCTGTTCAACTCGCGCGTCCGGCTCTTCGCCGCGCGCTTCCTGAGCGCGTGAACGGTAGAGCAGCTCCGCCTGGAGCACATTCAGCGGATCGGTATAGACGTTACGCAGCGCAATCGACTCGGCAATCCACGGCTGATCGGCCATCAGGTGTGAGTCGTTGGCGATGGTCAGCACCGCTTTGATATCGGCGTCCAGCTGATCGCGCAGCTGTTTACCCAGCGGCCAGAGTGATTTTTCCACCAGGCGCTGATCGTAATATTCCGCCAGCCAGAGGTCCGCTTTGGAGAAGACCATCTCCAGCATGCCGAGACGGGTCGAGAAGAATGGCCAGTCGCGGCACATCGCTTCCAGCTGATCCTGATGACCGGCCGCCATCGCCTGCTGCAACGCGGCACCGGCACCCAGCCAGGCGGGCAGCATCAGACGGTTCTGCGTCCAGGCGAAAATCCACGGAATCGCGCGCAGAGACTCGACGCCGCCGGTCGGACGACGCTTGGCCGGACGGGAGCCGAGCGGCAATTTACCCAGCTCCTGCTCCGGCGTCGCCGAGCGGAAGTAGGGGACGAAATCTGCATTTTCGCGCACGTAACCGCGATACATCGCACAGGAGTCGGCGGAGAGCTGATCCATGATGTCGCGCCATTCCCGTTTTGGCTCCGGCGGCGGCATCAGGTTCGCCTCCAGAATGGCGGCGGTATAGAGCGACAGGCTGGCGATAGTCACGGCCGGTAAGCCATATTTAAAGCGGATCATTTCACCCTGCTCGGTGACACGCAGGCCCCCGCGCAGGCTGCCTGGCGGCTGTGACAGTAACGCGGCATGGGCCGGTGCGCCACCGCGGCCAATACTGCCGCCGCGTCCGTGGAACAGCGTCAGTGAAATACCTGCTTTTTCGCAGGTTTTAATCAGGGCGTCCTGCGCCTGGTACTGCGCCCAGCTGGCGGCCATCACGCCGGCATCTTTCGCCGAGTCGGAATAGCCAATCATCACCATCTGTTTGCCCTGAATAAAGCCGCGATACCAGTCGATGCTCAGCAGCTGGCTCATCACGTCGTTGGCGTTGTTCAGATCGTCGAGCGTTTCAAACAGCGGCGCAACCGGCATGGCGTAGTTGATACCCGCCTCTTTCAGCAGCAGGTGGACCGCCAGCACGTCAGACGGCGTCTTCGCCATTGAGATTACATAGGCGGCGATGGAGCCCTGTGGCGCTTCCGCCGCGACGCGGCAGGTCTCAAGCACTTCACGTGTTTCATCACTCGGTTCCCAGCTACGCGGCAGTAGCGGGCGTTTGGAGTTCAGCTCGCGGATCAGGAACGCCTGTTTATCCGCTTCGGACCAGCTCTCATAATCGCCGAGGCCCAGATAACGGGTCACTTCCGCGATCGCTTCCGTGTGACGGGTGCTCTCCTGACGCAGATCGATACGCACCAGCGGCATACCAAAGCACTTCACGCGGCGCAGGGTATCCAGCAGCTGACCGTTGGCGATGATGCCCATGCCACACTGTTGCAGCGACTGGTAGATGGCAAACAGCGGGTCCCAGAGCTGGTCGTTGGAAATCAGCAGGTCGGCCGGACGCGGCAGACGCTCACCTTTGAGACGACGCTCCAGGAACGACTGGGTGGTCATTAACTGGCTGCGCAGACGTTTCAGGATCACCCGGTAAGGTTCAAGCGCTTCCGGGTCGCCGCTGAGTTCACGGATCTCCTCGCTGCACTCCGACATCGACAGCTCGGAGATCAGCACACCAATATCCCGCAGGAACAGGTCGGTGGCTTTCCAGCGGCTCAGCTGCATCACATGACGGGTAATGCTGGCCGTCACGTTAGGGTTGCCGTCACGGTCGCCCCCCATCCAGGAGGTGAACTGCACCGGCACGAAATCGACCGGTAATTTAATCCCGAACGCCTCTTCCACCTGCTCATTCAGCTCACGCAGAAAGGCGGGAACACCTTCCCACAGGCTGTTTTCCACCACGGCGAAGCCCCATTTGGCTTCGTCGATGGGGGTCGGGCGATATTTGCGGATCTCATCGGTGTGCCACGCCTGAGCCACCAGCTGGCGCAGACGGCGCATGATCTGGTTACGTTCGTAGTCGGAGATGTCGCTGTGATCGAGCTGCTTCAGACAGCTGTTTACCTCGACCAGTTTGTGGATCAGCGTACGGCGGGTGATTTCGGTCGGATGCGCGGTCAGCACCAGCTCCAGCGACAGGGACTCAATGGCCGCGAGAATGTCACTTTCGCTGACCGCTTGTTTCTGCTTCAGGGTCTCGAAGGTCTTTTTCAGCAGTTCAGGATGATTCTCACCCTCGCCACTTTGCGAGATGGTCTGATACTGCTCAGCCACGTTGGTCAGGTTCAGAAACTGGCTAAAGGCGCGCGCCACCGGCAGCAGCTCATCATTGGTGAGGTTTTGCAGCGTGTTAAGCAGTTCTTTGCGATGAGTGTCATTGCCTGCGCGGGATGACTTGGAGAGCTTACGGATGGTTTCCACCTGGTCGAGGATGTTCTCTCCCAGCGCATCCTTAATCGTATCCCCGAGCAGTTTGCCGAGCATACTGACATTACTTCGCATTGCGGAATATTGTTCGTTCATTGGACCCTGACACCCTTATCGTCTTGAAAAACCTCTACACCCGACCTTTTCAGGCAGCAGAAAAGCCGGCAACGTTTTGTTCCCGCCGTTCTGCCGGGAAGCTACGCGGTTGCCGTCTCTCCGCACACTGAAACGTTCTGGATAATCACCCGGTGGGCATAACATCGTCTTTTATCTAGCCACGTAAAGTTGCGTTCGTCAAATGAGTTAAAGTGAGTTGAACGTGCGGCTAAATAACGGAAATTCGTACAATTTATCGGGAACGAAGCGGGATAAGTTATTCTTATCAGTAAATCCCGCAGAATGAGGGGGCATTTTACTGTCAGCACAGTGAAATGCCCCATTTGCTATTGATCAGTGGCAAAAATGGTGCACAACCTGGCTGATCAACGCCCGGGTGGGCTTAATAAATGCCGTATCGATAAATTCGTCCGGCTGATGCGCCTGCTCAATCGAGCCCGGACCCAGTACCAGCGTCGGGCAGAGCTGCTGGATAAACGGCGCTTCGGTGCAGTAGTTGACCACTTCGGTAGGCGTACCCAGCAGTTTTTCCACCACGCTGACCAGCTCATGGTTCGCCGGACACTCATAGCCAGGGATTGGCGGGTGCAGCTCAGCCACCGTGACACGACCAGGCCAGCGTGCACTGACCGGTGCCAGCGCCTCATTCAGCAGGCCATCCAGATCGTTGAGCGACAGGCCCGGCAGCGGACGAATATCCATGTGCAGCTCACAGCAGGCGCAGATACGGTTAGCCGCATCGCCACCATGAATATGACCGAAGTTCATGGTGGGATAGGGGATGGCAAAGCCGTCATGGTGATACCGCTCTTTCAGCGTATTACGCAGCTGCATCAGATGCGTAATCGACTCATGCATCAGCTCAATGGCGTTGACGCCGCGCGCCGGATCGCTGGAGTGGCCCGATTTGCCCTCGATACGGATCACATTCGACAGGTGGCCTTTATGGGCGCGTACCGGTTTAAGCGAGGTCGGTTCCCCGATGATGGCGCAGTCAGGGCGCAGCTGCGTCGATTCAGAGAAATATTTGGCCCCGGCCATGGTGGTCTCTTCATCGGCGGTGGCGAGGATATAGAGCGGCTTGCTCAGCGTCGTCACATCCACATCGCGCAGCGTATCGAGAATAAAGGCGAAGAAGCCTTTCATGTCGGCGGTGCCCAGCCCGTAGAGCTTGTTGTCGTGCTCGGTCAGGGTAAAGGGATCGCGCGTCCAGCGGCCGTCGTCAAAGGGAACGGTATCGGTATGACCGGCTAACAGCAGCCCGCCCGCGCCGCTGCCGGTCCGGGCCAGCATATTAAATTTATTGCGGGTGCCGGGCACCGGCTGCACTTCGACGCTAAAGCCGAGGTCGCGGAACCAGCCTGCCAGCAAATTGATTAAAGTTTCATTACTCTGATCCAGCGCGGCATCGGTTGCGCTGATCGACGGTGCGGCGATTAACTGGCGGTAGAGTTCGATAAAAGGCGGTAATTTTGTCTTCACTGTTGACGGTCCTTGGGTTAGGATGTATCAATATTCATGCATTAATAGTGAATAAAAATACATTAACGTCCTCTGCAAGGAAACCATAAATCGATGCAGATGACCTGGTGGGTAACGGGGCAAGGCCGCGACCCGGAACGTGTGACTGTAAAAAGGGTTACAGCCTGATGTTGAATACGCTGATCGTCGGTGCCAGTGGTTACGCTGGCGTAGAGCTCGCTACCTTTCTGAATCGCCATCCACATATCAACATAACCGCTTTGGCGGTTTCGGCGCAAAGCCCGGATGCCGGCAAGCGCTTATCCGATCTCCATCCGCAGCTGAAAGGCGTGGTGGATTTGCCGCTACAACCGCTGAGCAGCGCAGCCGAATGGGCAGAGAAAGTGGATGTGGTGTTCTTGGCGACGGCCCACGAAGTCAGCCACGATCTGGCCCCGGAGTTCCTGAAAGCGGGCTGCGTGGTATTCGACCTGTCAGGCGCTTTCCGCGTCAATGACGCTGACTTTTATACCCGTTTCTATGGCTTCACGCATCAGCACGGCGACTGGCTGGATAAAGCGGTTTACGGCCTGGCGGAATATCAGCATGAGAAGATCCAGCAGGCGCAGCTGGTGGCCGTTCCCGGTTGCTACCCGACCGCCGCGCAGCTGGCGCTGAAGCCACTGGTGGATGCTGGCCTGTTAAATGACGCGCAGTGGCCGGTGATCAACGCCACCAGCGGCGTCAGCGGCGCAGGCCGGAAAGCCAATGTGGGCACCAGCTTCTGTGAAGTCAGTCTGCAACCTTACGGCCTGTTCAACCATCGTCATCACCCGGAAATCGTCGCGCATCTCGGTACGCCGGTGATCTTCACGCCGCATCTGGGGAGTTTTCCGCGCGGTATCCTGGCGACCATCACCTGCCGGCTGAAAGCGGGTGTCAGCCGCGAAGATATTGCCGCCGTTTTCCATCGCGCCTATGACAACAAGCCGCTGGTGCGGTTCTATGACAAGGGCGTACCGGCGCTGAAAGCCGTGGTGGGCCTGCCTTACTGCGACATCGGCTTTGAGGTGCAGGGCGAACATCTGATTGTCGTCGCCGCCGAAGATAATCTGCTGAAAGGCGCGGCATCGCAGGCGGTACAGTGCCTGAACATCCGGTTTGGCTTCCCTGAAACGCAGTCACTGATTTAACGGACAAATTAACCATGACCAATCCATTAATTATCAAGCTGGGCGGCGTGCTGTTAGACAGCGAAGAGGCGCTGGCCCGCCTGTTTGAAGCGCTGCTGACTTACCGCAGCGCCCATCAGCGTCCGCTGATCGTTGTCCACGGTGGCGGTTGCCTGGTGGATGAACTGATGAAAAAGCTGGCGCTGCCGGTGAAGAAAAAAAATGGCCTGCGCGTCACGCCCGCCGATCAGATCGATATTATTACCGGTGCGCTGGCGGGCACGGCGAACAAAACGCTGCTGGCGTGGGCAAAGAAATCGGGCATCAACGCGGTGGGCCTCTGCCTGGGCGATGCGGGCATGGTCGACGTGACGCCATTCGACGAAGAGCTTGGTCATGTCGGTCACGCCATGCCAGGCAACCCGGCGCTGATGAACACCCTGCTGGCGGCGGGTTATATGCCGGTGGTCAGCTCCATTGGCATTACCGATGACGGCAAACTGATGAACGTCAATGCAGACCAGGCCGCGACGGCGCTCGCCGCGACGCTGGGCGCGGATTTAGTCCTGCTGTCAGACGTCAGTGGTATTCTCGACGGCAAAGGTCAGCGCATCGAAGAGATGACCGCCGACAAAGCCGAACAGCTGATTACCCAAGGCATCATCACCGATGGCATGATTGTGAAGGTCCACGCTGCGCTTGATGCGGCGCGTACGCTGGGCCGCCCGGTGGATATTGCCAGCTGGCGTCACGCTGAGCGGCTGCCTGACCTGTTTAACGGCGTGTCGATTGGCACCCGGATTCTCGCGTAACGACTCTGATTCAAGGATTACAAATGCAAACGCAAAACATCAAAAAAATCGTTCTGGCTTACTCCGGTGGTCTGGATACTTCAGCCATCATTCCCTGGCTGAAAGAGAACTACGGCGGCTGCGAAGTGGTCGCTTTTGTGGCGGATATTGGTCAGGAGCGCGGCGATCTGGAAGGTGTGGAGAAGAAAGCGCTACAGTCTGGTGCCTCTGAATGCCACGTAGTCGATCTGCGTGAAGAGTTTATCAGCGACTATGTCTACCCGGTGCTGCAAACCGGTGCGCTGTATGAAGGCACCTATCTGCTCGGCACCTCAATGGCACGTCCTATCATCGCGAAAGCGCAGGTTGAGCTGGCGCTGAAAGTGGGGGCGGACGCCCTGTGCCACGGCGCGACCGGTAAAGGTAACGACCAGGTGCGTTTCGAAACCACCTACACCGCGCTGGCACCTCAGCTGAAAGTGGTGGCTCCGTGGCGTGAATGGAACCTGCGTTCGCGTGAAGCGCTGCTCGACTACCTGAAAGAGCGCAACATTCCGACCACCGCGTCACTGGAAAAAATCTACAGCCGTGACGAAAACGCCTGGCACATCTCCACCGAAGGCGGCGTGCTGGAAAGCCCGGCCAACGCACCAAATAAAGATTGCTGGGTCTGGACAGTCGATCCGCTGGAAGCGCCTGACCAGCCTGAAGAGGTGACCGTGACCGTGGAGAAAGGTCGCGTGGTGGCGGTGAATGGCGAGAAACTGAGCCCGTTCCAGTGTCTGGAAAAACTCAACGTGATCGGTGCAAAACATGGCGTCGGCCGTATCGATATTGTTGAGAACCGTCTGGTCGGGATTAAATCCCGCGGCTGCTATGAAACCCCTGGCGGCACCATCATGGTCAATGCGCTGCGTGCGGTGGAGCAGCTGGTGCTGGATCGCGACAGCTTCAAGTGGCGTGAGCAGCTCGGCCACGAGATGTCCTATGTGGTTTACGACGGTCGCTGGTTCGCTCCGCTGCGTAAGTCGATTCAGGCCGCTGCTGAAGCGCTGGCTGAAGAGGTCAACGGTGAAGTGGTGCTGCAACTCTACAAAGGCCAGGCGACAGCGACGCAGAAGCGTTCCGCGAACAGCCTCTACTCAGAAGAGTTCGCGACCTTTGGTGAAGATGAAGTCTACGATCACCGTCACGCGGGTGGCTTTATCCGCCTGTTCTCGCTCTCGTCGCGTATCCGCGCCCTGAACGAGCAGAAAAAGTAATTCTCAGGCGAGGTGCGCCTCGCCTCCGGTTTCAGTAAAGGGGCGGCATTGATGCCGCCCTTTGTTTAACGATGCAGAGGAGTTCTCACATGGCACTTTGGGGTGGACGGTTTACACAGGCAGCGGATCAACGTTTCAAACAGTTTAACGACTCGCTGCGCTTCGATTACCGCCTGGCAGAGCAGGACATCACTGGCTCTGTTGCCTGGTCCAAAGCGCTGGTGACGGTAAACGTACTGACTCAGGATGAGCAGCAGCAGCTGGAAGCGGCGCTGAATACGCTGCTGGAGGAGGTGCGCGCCAACCCTGAACAGATCCTGCAAAGCGACGCTGAAGATATTCACAGCTGGGTTGAAGGTCAGTTGATCGACAAAGTGGGTGCGCTGGGTAAGAAGCTGCACACCGGCCGCAGCCGTAACGACCAGGTCGCGACCGATCTCAAACTCTGGTGCAAAATGCAGGTTGAGGCGCTGCTGACCGCAACCCGTGAGTTTCAGCAGGCGCTGGTGGCCACCGCCGAAGCGAACCAGGATGCGGTGATGCCGGGCTACACCCACCTGCAACGCGCGCAGCCGGTGACGTTCGCGCACTGGTGTCTGGCCTACGTTGAGATGCTGGCGCGGGATGAGAGCCGTTTGCAGGATACGCTGAAGCGGCTGGATGTCAGCCCGCTCGGCTGTGGCGCACTGGCGGGGACCGCTTATGAGATCGATCGTCAGCAGCTGGCGGGCTGGCTGGGTTTCGCCTCCGCCACGCGCAACAGTCTGGATACCGTGTCAGACCGCGACCATGTGCTGGAGCTGCTCTCTGACGCGGCTATCGGCATGGTGCACCTGTCGCGCTTCGCCGAAGATATGATCTTCTTTAATACCGGCGAAGCGGGTTTTATCGAGCTGTCAGATAAAGTGACCTCCGGCTCTTCGCTGATGCCGCAGAAGAAAAACCCGGACGCGCTGGAGCTGATTCGTGGCAAGTGCGGTCGGGTGCAGGGCGCACTGACCGGCATGATGATGACGCTGAAAGGTCTGCCGCTGGCTTACAACAAAGATATGCAGGAGGACAAAGAGGGGCTGTTTGACGCACTCGACACCTGGCTCGACTGCCTGCATATGTCCGTGCTGGTGCTGGATGGCTTGCAGGTGAAACGTCCACGTTGCCAGGAGGCGGCTGAGCAGGGCTACGCCAACTCGACCGAACTGGCTGACTACCTGGTCGCCAAAGGCGTGCCGTTCCGCGAAGCCCACCACATTGTCGGCGAAGTGGTGGTGGCGGCCATCGGGCAGGGCGTGGCGCTGGAAGCGCTGCCGCTGGCGGAGTTGCAGCAGTTCAGCGCGGTGATTGGTGAGGATGTCTATCCGATCCTGGCGCTGCAATCCTGTCTGGATAAGCGTAATGCGCAGGGCGGCGTCTCGCCACAGCAGGTGGCGCGTGCCATCAGTGACGCAAAACAGCGTCTGGCGTAAACCGCAGGCAAAAAAAAGCGGGCATGATAAATGCCCGCCAACCTCTAGCTTCAGAATTACTACTTTTTTATAGGCACATCATCAAAGGGCCAGCTCTCCTGGCTGACACTCAGATTCTTTTACGCTGACAGCAGGAACTGTTGCAGGTCATCGCTGCCGCCAATATGACGGCCGCCAATAAAGACCTGTGGAACCGTCGCCCGGCCGGATACCGCGCGCAGACTGACGGTGGTCGCATCCTGTCCCAGCACAATCTCTTCATACTGGATGCCATGATGGCTCAGCAGCTCTTTTGCCTGTGTGCAGAAAGGGCAGCCTGGTTTGGTGAAAATCGAGACCGACTCCTGGGCTTTGCACTCCGGTGCCAGATAGCGCAGCATGGTGTCGGCATCAGAGACCTCAAACGGGTCGCCAGGCTGATTCGGCTCAACAAACATTTTCTCCACCACGCCGTTGCGTACCAGCATCGAATAGCGCCAGGAGCGTGGGCCGAAGCCGAGATCGGCTTTCTCAACCAGCATCCCCATGCCACGGGTGAACTCGCCGTTGCCATCAGGAATAAAAGTGATATTTTCCGCGCGTTGTTCCGCTTTCCAGGCGTTCATCACAAAGGTGTCGTTTACCGAAACGCAGAGGATGCTGTCGACGCCGTGCTGCGCAAACAGGCCCGATAACTCATTGTAGCGCGGCAGATGGCTGGAGGAGCAGGTTGGGGTAAACGCGCCGGGCAGCGAAAAAACGATGACCGTTTTGTCTTTAAACAGCGCTTCAGTGGTGACGTCGACCCAGCTATCACCCTGGCGGGTGTGAAAAATCACTGACGGAACCGCTTTACCTTCCTGACCTGCAAACATTTTTTCTCCTGACCACTGCCCGTTCAATTTGATGGGCGCATTATTCCCGCCCACCCTTGATAGGGCCAATCGTTCATTGCTATTCTATCTATCGCCACGGGCTATCGTGGTTTGGAGGGTAATAATGAATATTCGTGATCTTGAATATCTGGTTTCGCTTGCTGAACACCGTCATTTCCGTCGTGCCGCGGATGCGTGTCATGTCAGTCAGCCAACGCTAAGCGGTCAGATCCGTAAGCTGGAAGATGAGCTGGGAGTCATGCTGCTGGAACGCACCAGCCGTAAGGTTCTGTTCACGCAGGCGGGTCTGCTGCTGGTGGATCAGGCACGAACGGTGCTGCGTGAAGTGAAAGTGCTGAAAGAGATGGCCAGTCAGCAAGGGGAAGCGATGTCAGGTCCGCTGCATATCGGCCTCATCCCGACCACCGGCCCCTACTTACTGCCACAAATTATCCCGATGCTGCACCAGACGTTTCCAAAACTGGAGATGTATCTGCACGAAGCGCAGACGCAGCAGCTGCTGGCCCAGCTCGACAGCGGCAAACTCGACTGCGCGATTCTGGCGCTGGTCAAAGAGAGTGAAGCCTTTATCGAGGTGCCACTGTTTGATGAGCCGATGAAACTGGCGGTCTATGCCGACCATCCGTGGCGCGATCGCGATCGGGTGCCGATGTCCGATCTGGCTGGCGAGAAATTGCTGATGCTGGAAGATGGTCACTGTCTGCGTGACCAGGCGATGGGCTTCTGCTTTGAGGCCGGCGCGGATGAGGATACCCATTTCCGGGCGACCAGCCTGGAAACGCTGCGCAATATGGTGGCGGCGGGCAGCGGCATTACGCTGCTTCCGGCGCTGGCGGTCCCGCCAGAGCGGATCCGCGATGGCGTCTGCTATCTGCCCTGCTATAAACCGGTGCCGCAGCGCACTATCGCGCTGGTCTATCGTCCGGGTTCACCTCTGCGCAGCCGTTATGAACAGCTGGCAGAGGCGATTAAAACCCACATGCAGCACTATTTTGACACCACGTTAAAACAGGCGGTTTAAGCCGTTCAGGGCCGCAACGCGATAGGCTTCGGCCATCGTCGGATAGTTAAAGGTGGTATTCACGAAGTACTCAATCGTGTTGCCACCATTTTTCTGCTCCATTATCGCCTGACCGATGTGAATAATTTCGGCGGCCCGCTCGCCAAAGCAGTGGATCCCCAGAATCTCTTTGGTTTCACGATGGAACAGGATCTTCAGGCTGCCGACGTTCATCCCGACAATCTGCGCCCGCGCCAGATGCTTGAACTGCGCACGACCCACTTCGTAAGGCACCTTCATGGCGGTGAGCTGCTGCTCGGTTTTCCCCACCGAGCTGATTTCCGGGATGGTGTAAATACCGGTCGGAATATCTTCAATCAGGTGTGCGGAGGCTTCACCTTTAATGATCGCCTGCGCGGCAATACGGCCCTGATCGTAGGCGGCTGACGCCAGGCTCGGATAGCCGATGACATCCCCGACCGCATAGATATGCGGCTGCGCCGTCTGGTACATGCTGTTGACTTTCAGCAGACCGCGACCATCCGCTTCCAGACCGACATTTTCCAGCGACAGCGAATCGGTGTTACCGGTTCGGCCATTGGCGTAGAGCAGGCAATCGGCTTTCACTTTTTTGCCTGACTTCAGATGGATAATCACGCCATCTTCCACCCCTTCGATCTTCTCAAACTCTTCGTTGTGACGGATGACCACGCCACTGTTCCAGAAGTGGTAGGAGAGAGAGTCGGACATCTCCTGATCGAGAAATGCCAGCAGGCGATCGCGGGTGTTGATCAGGTCAACCTTGACGTTCAGGCCGCGGAAAATCGAGGCATATTCACAACCGATGACCCCGGCGCCATAGATAATCACATGGCCAGGCTCATGATGCAGGTTGAGAATGGAGTCGGAGTCGTAAACGCGCGGATGGGTAAAGTCCACGTTGTCAGGATGATAAGGTCGGGAGCCGCAGGCGATGACAAACTTCTCCGCCGTCAGTCGCTCACGGGTGCCGTCGGGCTGCTCAATCTCAATGGTGTTAGCATCCACGAAGTGGGCATCACCCTGATAGAGCTCACAGCGGTTACGCTCATAAAAGCCCTGACGCATCGCTGTCTGCTGGCTGATCACACTCTCGGTATGATTGAGAATGTCGGCAAAGGAGGAGCGGAGCAGTCGGGTGTGGTCGCTGTAGAGCGGATTCTGGTTGAATTCAATGATGCGACTGACGGCGTGACGCAGCGCTTTAGAAGGAATGGTGCCCCAGTGCGTACAACCGCCGCCGATGTTGTGGTAGCGTTCGATCACTGCGATGCGCGCTCCCTGCTTCACCAGCCCCATCGCCGCACCTTCACCGCCGGGTCCTGAGCCAATCACAATGGCATCGTAATCGTAAGACTTTTGCATACCGATACGTCCTATTATTTATACATTTTTACAACGAGATTCTAACATCTCGCCGCGCACATCTGAATTCTATCCGCGATTTTCGTCACAATTTGCCAAAAAACAGGGTTCACAGACGGTGACAAACTTTGCCAATCTGTACGCTGAATATTTTGTTATAGTGCCCACTCAATACCGCGAAAGGCAGAGAGAATGGGCGTCAGAGCGCAACAAAAAGAACGTACACGACGTACACTGATTGAAGCAGCTTTCAGTCAGCTCAGCGCCGAACGCAGTTTTGCCAGTCTGAGTTTGCGGGAGGTTGCGCGTGAAGCGGGCATCGCCCCGACCTCCTTTTATCGGCATTTTAAAGATGTGGATGAACTCGGTTTAACCATGGTGGATGAGAGCGGCCTGATGCTGCGGCAGCTGATGCGTCAGGCGCGCCAGCGTATCGCCAAAGGCGGCAGCATCATCAAAACCTCGGTCGCGACCTTTATGGAGTTTATCGGCAATAACCCTAACGCATTCCGGCTGTTACTGCGCGAACGTTCCGGCACCTCTGCCGCTTTTCGTGCCGCTGTGGCGCGTGAAATTCAGCATTTTATCGCTGAACTGGCGGATTATCTTGAGGTCGAAAATCGCATGCCGCGCAGTTTTACCGAAGCGCAGGCCGAAGCGATGGTGACTATCGTTTTCAGTGCCGGGGCAGAGGCGCTGGATGTTGATGTTGAGCAGCGTCGTAAGCTGGAAGATCGGCTGGTGTTGCAGTTACGTATGATCGCCAAAGGCGCCTATTACTGGTACCGCCGGGAACAGGAACGGCTGGCGGTAACCCTGGAAAAACCCGAAGAGTAAGGATCAGGTTATGACCCACCCGAGTTCACGCGATAAAGGCACATTGTTACTGGCTTTTATTACCGGCTTAGCGATTAACGGTTCGTTTTCGGTGCTGTTCAGCACCTTTGTTCCCTTTTCGATTTTCCCGCTGATTGCGCTGGGTCTGGCGGCCTGGTGTCTGCATCAGCGCTATCTCAACACCAATATGCCAGACGGCATGCCGGGCCTGGCCGCCGCGTTTTTCCTGCTGGGCATTCTGGTTTACAGCGCGCTGGTGCGGGCGGAATACCCGGACATCGGCTCAAACTTCATTCCCACTATTCTGATGGTGGCGCTGGTGTTCTGGATTGCGACGCGGCTTAAGCGCAAACGCAATCAGTAGCGATAAAAGAAAACGGGAACCTCAGGGTTCCCGTTTGAGTTAGTTGAAGAAGTCTGCCTTATGTCGCTGTGAGACCGAGTCGGCACAGTGAACACGGTCAGATCGGAAAGACGCAAAAACCGCCATCCATGGCACGCTCGGCCCGCGCCGTCCATGGCACGCTCGGCCCGCGCCGTCCATGGCGCGGGACGCTTTCCTCTTCTGACCGTGTTCACTGAGCTTTGAGCTTATTCGTTGCGGTTAACTTCACCTGGACCAGCACGGTATCAGCAATTCAAAACGGGAACCTCGGGGTTCCCGTTTTTGTTCAGGCTTTGCGCGTCAGCAGGACGCCACACTCCATATGATGGGTGTAGGGGAACTGATCGAACAGCGCCAGCCGCGTCACGTCGTGTGTCTGTGCCAGCGTTTGCAGGTTATCACTCAGGGTCTGCGGGTTGCAGGAGATATAGAGGATGCGCGGATAGGCCTGCACCATCTTCACCGTCTCTTCATCCAGGCCGCTGCGCGGCGGATCGACAAAAATCGTCTCGCATTCGTAGCTGGTCAGGTCGATGCCTTCCAGACGGTTAAAGCTGCGCACGCCATTCATCGCCTGCGTAAACTCTTCCGCCGCCATACGAATAATCTGCACGTTATCGATCTGGTTCGCCGCAATATTGTATTGCGCCGAGGCCACTGACGGCTTAGCGATCTCAGTCGCCAGCACGCGCCGGAAATTGCGCGCCAGCGCCAGCGAGAAGTTGCCGTTGCCGCAGTAAAGCTCCAGCAGATCGCCCTGGGAATCCTGAGTCACATCCAGCGCCCACTCCAGCATCTGAATATTCATCGCCGCGTTAGGCTGGGTAAAGCTGTTCTCAACCTGGCGATAGATTAACTCGCGACCCGCCACCGGCAGACGCTCATCCACATAGTCGCGATCGAGACAGATTTTGGTTTTGGTGGCGCGGCCAATCAGCTGCACATCCAGCCCTTCTGCGCGCAGCTGATCCCGCAACGCCGCTGCGGCCTGCTGCCACTCATCATCCAGCTTGCGGTGATAGAGCAGCGAAATCACAATCTGATTGCTCAGGGTCGAGAGATAGTCGATCTGGAACAGCTTATGACGCAGGGTGCGGTTATCGCGGATCGCCGCGATCATCTTCGGCATCAGCTGATTGATCAGCTGGCTGGCCGCCGGGAACTGATCGACCCGGATCCGCTCGCGGGTCTGCTGATCAAAGATGATGTGGTAGATGTCATCACCGTCGTGCCACAGACGAAATTCGGCACGCATCCGATAGTGGCTGACCGGCGAACGGAACACCTCCACCTCGGGCGCAGCAAACGGCGTCATCATCGTCTCTAAACGACTGACTTTTTCCGCCAGCTGCGCGTCATATTCTTCAATGGGGAGATGTTCGGGGGTCATGAGCAATCCTGATTAATAGCTTACCAGCGGGCGATTGTAGGCATTCACTTGCTGATGTCCAGTCCCGCAGCGCGAAGATAGCTGGCGGTCTGGACTTCCCTGATGACGCTACGTAGACTGCGAGCGCCGGCCTCAAGCCCGAGTTAATAGGGAATCCAGTGTGAATCTGGAGCTGACGCGCAGCGGTAAGGAATGTCGTGATGAGTGCAATTGCAGACACTGTCCTGCGGGATGGGAAGTCATCATCACTTATGGTTCCCAGCCCGAAGACCTGCCGGTGTGACGTCGCGACTCGTACAATCATCGCGTTCTATCGATTGTATGCCTGCGGCATCCTGCTTTGTCTTATGGATGCAATTAAAAATGACCAAAAAAAACACAACGCTGTTCGCTCTGAGCGCAACGGCGATTTCCCTCTGGGCGCAAAACGGTGTTGCTCAGGGAAATGATGATACGCAAATTGTTACCGCCAACCGTTTTGCTCAACCGGTTTCCGGGGTGCTGGCACCGACAACCGTAGTGACACGCGATGAGATTGAGCGCTGGCAGGCCAAAAGCCTGACCGATGTGATGCGCCGTCTGCCGGGCGTCGATGTCGCGCAGAACGGCGGGTTAGGGCAACAGAGCTCGCTGTTTATCCGTGGCACCGAATCGAGACATGTGCTGATCCTGATTGATGGCATCCGGCTGAATCAGGCCGGTATCAGCGGGTCGTCTGACCTTAGCCAGATCCCGCTGTCGCTGGTGCAGCGCATCGAATATATCCGCGGTGCGCGTTCCGCCGTGTATGGTTCAGATGCGATTGGCGGCGTGGTCAATATCATTACCGGCCGGGCGCAGCCGGGCACCACGCTGACGGCGGGCGTCGGCTCCAATGGCTATCAATCCTATGATGGCTCAACCCAGCAGATGCTGAGTGATGCGACAAAACTGACCCTGGCCGGCAACTATACCTATACCAAAGGGTATGATGTGGTGGCGGGCTATCCCAACGCTTATGGTCCGGCGCAGCCCGATCGCGACGGCTTCATGAGCAAGACCTTATATGGCAACCTTGAGCATCAGTTCAGTGATGAGCTGAGTGGCTTTGTGCGTGGTTATGGCTTTGATAACCGCACCGCCTACGACGGCTCCTACAGCTATGATGAGAGCTACACCCATATCATCGGACTGGCGGATACCCGTCAGCTCTATAGTCAGACCTGGGACACCGGGCTGCGCTTTAATCGTGACATCTACTCCACCCAGCTCATCGCCAGTTATGGTCGCACCAAAGACATTAACTACGATCCGCGCAATGGTCGTTACGGCGCCGCGTCTACCTTTGATGATGTCACCCAATACAATCTGCAATGGGGCAACAGCGTGCAGGTCGGGCAGGGCGCGATCAGCACCGGCGTCGACTGGCAGAAAGAGACCACGGAACCGGGCACCAACTATCTTTCAGACGGTTATGAGCAGCGTAACACCGGTCTCTACCTGACCGGCCAGCAGCAGTTTGGTCGTGTGACCCTTGAGGGTGCGGTGCGCGGTGACGACAACAATCAGTTTGGCTGGCATAACACCTGGCAGACGGCGGCTTCATGGGAGTTTATCTCCGGCTATCGCGCGTTCGCCTCTTATGGCACCGCCTTTAAGGCGCCGAATCTCTCTCAGGTCTACAGTCCATTCTATGGCAACCGCGATCTCGACCCGGAAAAAAGTAAGCAGTGGGAAGGCGGTTTTGAAGGATTGACCGGCGCGGTTGACTGGCGGGTTTCAGGCTATCGCAACGACATTGATGATCTGATTGAAGGCGATCCGGCGACCTTCCGCTATTACAACGTTAAGCAGGCGCGTATTAAAGGGGTGGAAGCGACCGCTTCATTCGATACCGGACCGCTGGCGCACCAGCTCTCTTACGATTATGTCGATGCGCGCGATGGCACGACCAATCAGCCGCTCGTTCGCCGGGCTAAGCAGCAGGTGAAATACCAGCTCGACTGGACGCTGTATGAGTTTGACTGGTCCGTGACCTATCACTATCTGGGCGATCGCTACGATACCGACTTCAACAGTTCGCCCAGCCGTCGTGTGAAGTCAGGCGGCGTCAGTTTATGGGATCTCGCCGCCTCATATCCGGTCACTTCACAACTCACGGTTCGTGGTAGAATTGCCAACCTGTTCGATAAAGATTACGAGACAGCGTATGGCTATCAGACTCCAGGACGAGAGTATTACCTCAGCGGCAGCTACAGTTTCTGATTTGCGACCTACCGTGCTGGTGTTTGACTCCGGCGTCGGTGGGCTCTCTGTTTATGATGAGGTCCGGCAACTGCTGCCGGATCTTCACTATATCTACGCCTTCGACAATGCCGGTTTTCCCTATGGTGAGAAGAGCGAAACCTTTATTGTCGAGCGAGTGGTCGCGATAGTTGAGGCGATTACCCAGCGTTATCCTCTCTCTTTAGTCATCATTGCCTGTAATACGGCCAGCACGGTTTCGTTACCCGCCTTGCGTGAACGCTTTATTTTTCCGGTGGTGGGCGTGGTTCCGGCGATTAAACCGGCTGCGCGTCTGACGCGGAATGGGGTAGTCGGTTTGCTGGCGACCCGGGCAACGGTTCGCCGTCCTTATACGCATGAGCTGGTGGCGCAGTTTGCCGGGGCCTGCAACATCGAGATGCTGGGATCGGCGGAGCTGGTGGAGCTGGCAGAAGCCAAGCTGCATGGCGAGACGGTTGCACTGAATGAGGTTCGTCGTATTGTGCAGCCGTGGCTGCGGATGGCGGAGCCGCCGGACACCGTGGTATTAGGCTGTACGCATTTCCCTTTACTGCGCGAAGAGTTGCAGCAGGTGTTACCTGAAGGAACACGTCTGATCGACTCCGGTGCGGCGATTGCGCGTCGTACGGCCTGGCTACTGGAGCATGAAGCGCCGGATGTACGTTCATCGCAGCCGAACGTGGCGTTTTGTACCGAACTGGACGGCGAGGCCGTACAGTTATCACCCGTTTTACAGCGTTATGGCTTCCCATCGCTGGAAAAACTGGCGGTTTAACGGCTTTTAGCTGAAAAAATCAACACTCAGAATTTTATTTGAAATTAGCACTTGTCAGCCTCCGAGAACTCCCTATAATGCGCCTCCACTGACACGGCACAACGGCTTACGAAGCGCCGGGTTAAGTAGGTTCGAAATCATACGAACCAGTGAGTTAAGCGAAAATAAATGCTTGACTGACAATGCGGAAAGCGTAATATACGCAGCCCGCGCCGCACGAAATCGCGGCATGCTCTTTAACAATTTATCAGACAATCTGTGTGGGCACTCGCAGGATTGATATCAGCGTCTCCGGACGCAACAAAATATCAAGTCTCACGAGTGAACACATAATGAAATTCATTATGACGTTTTACAGATGAGCATCGCTGCACTTGTTGCAGCAAATCAAACTTAAATTGAAGAGTTTGATCATGGCTCAGATTGAACGCTGGCGGCAGGCCTAACACATGCAAGTC
>NZ_JBGMNJ010000011.1:0-141164 GCF_051336815.1 Pantoea sp. C2G6 | reverse complement strand
TTGTCAGCAGTCCGGCAATGATTCGCGCATGACATTGGGTTTAACGCGAAATCATTGTCGTTTTTTTTACGCTTTAACCCCTGAATAGAACTGACATAGCCGGGGTTAAAGTTAAGTCGAATTGAAGATCTGGCCGCCGGTGGGTAAACCCATCCGGCTATATCACCGGGCGCCGGATGCGGAGCATTTTCAGATGGGAAATCAGGTTTTACAGCGGCCGGTTGCCGTGCAACACAACGTGCGTGAACTGCGCCTCGCGGCGGGCCTCTCGCAGGAGATTGCGGCGGAGCGCTTTGACCTCAGCCAGCGGGTCTGGCAGACCAAAGAGGCGGCGAAAAACCCGGCCCGGCTCAGCCAGGGCGAATATGAACTGCTGATGCTGCTGGCCGGGAAACATCCCCATTTTGAGCTGGTGCCGAAGCTAAAAAAGTAACCCCTTTTGCCGTGCCCCTCTCTGAAGTTCAGCCACGCCAGGCCGATATAGAGAGTGAAGATAAACGAAGCGAGCTGTCGCCTGCATAAGCCAGCGATGGCCTGTCGCCGGATGGACAGTCGGCTGGCGTCACGCTTCATCCGGTCATCGCCAGGAGGCGGACCAGGTTTTCAGGCTCAGTGCGGCAAAGTGTTGCTCAGGAGCTTACAGATGGGCCTTTCTTCCGGCAGCAGGTCGTCAGTAAACACTGCGTCCTGCCTGACTGAACGTGTCCCCTTCAGGCTGTGTCATGCCGGCCACAGTACACCACACCAGAGGGAGACTGATGCTGAAACGCTCAATTTTTAACGATGCCGAGGCGGCACGTATCAAGGCACTTGAGCAGTATCATCTGATGGATTCACCGCCAACGGATGCGCTGGATCGTCTGACCACGCTGGCCGCCCGGCTGTTTCGGGTGCCGGTCGCTTTTGTGTCACTTATCGACGAGCAGCGGCAGTTTTTCGCCTCCCGCTACGGCCTCAATATCTCCGGGACCGCCCGTAATGTCGCCTTCTGCCATCATACGCTGGCGCAGGGCGAGATCCTCTGTGTGCCTGATACCCTGCAAGATCCGCGCTTCCGCGACAGTCCGCTGGTCCACGGCTATCCCTTTATTCGCTTTTACGCCGGTATCCCGCTCTCCACGCCGGACGGCCATCACATCGGCACGGTGTGTCTGACCGACACCCATCCGCGTGCGCCACTCTCATCGCGGGATCGGCAGCATCTGGCTGACATCGCTGCGCTGGTGATGGATCGCATGGAGATGCATCGTCTGGAACTGTTGCGCTACACCAGCCAGCAGCGACTTCAGGCGATCTCTTCGACGTCGCCTGACGCCATTATCTGTACCGATCTGCGGCGCGGGATCACCTTCTGGAATCCGGCGGCGACACGGCTGTTTGGCTACAGCGCCCAGGAGATGAGCGGCCAGTACGTCAGCGATCTCATTCCGGCCCGCTGTCAGGCGGATTACCGCAACGAACTGGCCCGGATCACCACCGACGAAGCGGCTATTTCGCTGCCGCGCTCGCTACAGATCTGGGGCGTAACCCGCGATGGCCACGAATTTCCGGCGGAGGTCTCTTTTTCCGGCTGGCGCGAAGAGGGTGAGCGGCTGGTGGGGATGATCATTCGCGATGTGACCGCCCGCTATGAAAGTGAGGCTCGGCTCTGTGAACTCGCCTCGCTGGATATGCTGACCCGCCTCGCCAGCCGCAGCGCCTTTATGCAGCAGGTCGCACAGCTCACTGAAGCGGGGGTGCCCTATACGCTACTGATGACCGACCTCGATGGCTTCAAGGAAGTGAACGATACGCTGGGACATGCGGCGGGGGACGCGCTGCTCTGTCACGTGGCCGAGCAGATCCGCACGGTGTGCGCCAGCGCAGTGACGGCGGCCCGGCTGGGCGGTGATGAATTTGTGATCCTGTTAGCGGGCGGCAGCGCAGAGGCGGCCATCACCGCTGAACGGCTGATCGCGGCGGTACAGACGCCGTTCCGCTATCACGACTCACCGGTTGTGGTGGGGGCCAGTACCGGCATCGCCTCTTATCCTGAGCATGGGCGGGATCCCTCATCGGTGATGTCCGCCGCCGATCTGGCGCTTTATCGCGCCAAAGCCGCAGGTAAAGGGCGCAGTATTCTGTTTATGCCCGCGTTTCGTGAGGCGGAGCAGCAGCGTCGCCGCTTTGAACGCGAACTGGAAACGGCGGTGCGTCAGCAGCAGTTTGTTCTCTATTACCAGCCGCGCTACAGCGTTGAGAGCGGCAGGCTGACCGGCTGTGAGACGCTGGTGCGCTGGCAGCATCCGACACGCGGCCTGCTGTTACCGGCGGAGTTTATTGGCATGCTGGTTAAAAGCCCGCTTTCTGTGACGCTCGGCGAATGGATCATTCGCAGCGCCCTGGCGCAGGTTCGCCAGTGGCAGCTGCGCGATCCGCAGCTGCGCGTCAGCATTAACCTGTTTCCGCGTCAGCTGACCGATAGTGGTCTGGAGAGCGTGATACGGGAAAGTGCCGGTGGCGACGCGGGGTTTGTTGAGCTGGAGGTGGATGAACCACTGCTGGCGGTGCTGGTCCAGGATATGCCGGTTCAGGTTGAGGCGGTGTGCCGGACCGGCGCGTCATTCATTATCGACCACTACGGCCGCACGCTGGGCGCGATGAACCTGCTGCGCTATGGCTTTGTGGCGGGCTTTAAGATTGATAAATCACTGACGCATGAACTGAGTTCCAGCATGCGGGTGCGCATGATGTTCCGGGCGATGAGCGCGCTGGGCAAAACCCTCGGCATCCGGGTAGCTGCGGAAGGGGTGGAAGATAAAGAGCAGCTGGCCTTTGTCACCACCGCCGGATGCGACATCATGCAGGGCAACGGTCTGTGCAGGCCGCTGACGCCAGCGGACTTTGAAGCGCTGCTGTGCGCAGAAACGCCGTATCCTCCTTCTGCGGCATCAGGCTATGAGGTCACGCCGGGCTGACGCAATGTGGTTCGGGCACGGGGAAGTGCCTGATTACCCGCCTGGTGTATCCGTTACGGGGCGATACGCCTGCTTCAGTAAGCCAAACAGCCAGTCATCCTGCCACTGACCCGCCAGCAGAAAGTTCTGTCGTAAAGTGCCTTCCTGAATAAAGCCCGCTGACAGGAGTGTGTTGCGCGAGGCGAGGTTGCCTGCGGTGACGGTAGCAGTCAGCTTGCGGTAATCCAGCTGCCTAAAACAGCAGGCGATAACCGCCTCCAGCGATTCGCGACCATAGCCTTTACCCTGAAACGCTGCCGCCAGGATAAAACCAAACTCCGCAATGCCATTGCCGCGATCGATAAACCCGCAGAAGCCCACGGCTGATCCTGAGGCTTTCTCCTCCATCACCAGACAAAGCCAGTGATCGCAGCCCTTATACCAGGCGGGAAGCCGCACCTCAAAGGAGTGCGTTCTGATCTCTTCGGCACTGCGCGGATCGCAGATGTATTTCATCACCGCTCTGTCCTGAGCGACTGCAAGGTAGAAGGGCCAGTCCTGCTGGCACAGCGGCCGGTAAGTCAGTCGGTCGGAGGTGATCTCAAACTGCACAGAGTGGCTCCTTTCAGGTTGGCACGTGTGATGCCAGCAGGCTATCACAGCGCGACCTCAGAGTGGGGCTTCTCTTCACCACTCTGCGTGCGGTCTCGCAGGATCACCAGCGCAGCTTACCGCCGGGCAGGCCAGCGGCTGACTTCATTGCTACGCTTGAGCAGAGCCAGACGGCTACGATTAACCCTGATGACCCTCCTGAAGAGAACAGAACCCATGGACCTGAAACAGTTTGAGGCAGCCGCCTGGTCGGCGCTTGAAGAGGCGCCGCGCGATGCCCAGGACGCATTTCGCTATCTGGCGCTCTGTACCGTGGATTTGGCGCAGCGACCGCAGGCACGCACGGTGGTGCTGCGCCAGTGCAAGGGCCGCAGTCGGACGCTTACCTTTCACACCGATGTACGAAGCCCGAAGTGGCAGGAGATGGCGGCGAATCCGCAGGTGACCGCACTGGGATATTGCCATCAGCGCCGCTTGCAGCTGCGGCTCGCGGGTCTGGCTGAGTGCTATGACGCCGGGAGTGAGATCGCTCAGGCGGCCTGGCAGGCGTTATCGCCGCAGACACGACAGACCTACAGCGGCGGGCCACCTGGCGAAGCGCTAGCCAGCGCCAGTACGGCGGACTCCTCCGTTGCTGAACCTGGCAGGCTGCGTTTTGGCGTAGTTATCCTGCGGGTCAGCGAACTCGATGTTTATCAGCTACAGCGTGACAATCATCAGCGCGCCCGATTCCGTTATGCCGCCTCCGGCGAGCCGCCGCAGAGCGAATGGCTCCACCCCTGATGCAACCGCAGGGCGATTTAACTGTTTTCGTTTCGCGCGCCGGACAGCTCGTGCTGCTGTCCTCTCTCCCTCTGGAAACAGAGATTCTGCTGTCTGCCGCTGCGTTAACCTGCTTTTCTCTGCCGCATCGCTTATGCAATTTTAGCGCCACGTTATCTTCATATTGTTACATTTATCCGCATTTTCCTTTCGTTTGGCGCTGTTTGTGCCAGGCTTCAGTTAACCGAAAAGCAGAGATTTATGCTCAGGGCCAGTGAAAGTCCATATGATCACGCTGAATGACAGGCAGGTTAACTATGAAGAATCAACCTCCTGAAAAACCAGGGTCAGAGGGGAGTGAGCAGGTGTTAAGCCTGGCGGAGGAGCACGCGGCGATCACCAAACAACGGGTCAGCGATGGTCACGTCCGGGTCACCCGGCAGGTCACTGAACATCAGCAGGCGATCGCGCTGATGCTGCGCCACCAGACCGCGGAGATAGAACGCATCCCCAAATCAGAACGGCTCAGGGAGATGCCGGAAATTCGGGAAGAAAATGGCGTGCTCATCATCCCGATCGTTGAAGAGGAAGTTGAGATCGTTCGCCATCTGGTGCTGAAAGAGGAGTGGCATATCCGCAAGGTCGTCACTCAGGTAGCGGAAGAGCAGACCGTTACCCTGCGCAGACAGCATGCTCACGTGACCCGAACCCTTCACCCGGCGCAGTCCGAATCCACTACCGAGGAACACAACATGGCGCGTGAAACAATCGTAACAATGTTCAGTAATGTCTCACTGGCAGAGGGCGCTAAACGCAATCTGATTAAGGCGGGTTTCCTGGACGATGACATAGATATTATCTCTGGCGATCGCCTGCGCACTGAAGGGCAGGAGGCGCGTCATCCCGGCTTCTGGCAGCGGCTGTTTGGCAATACGCTGGAAGAGGATCAGGCGGAAGTCTATGAAGATGCCATGCAGACCGGCGGCGTGGTGCTGTCACTGCGGGCAGATGAGGATCAGTTACCGCGTGCGCTGGGCATTCTTGATGCTCATGAAGAGCTGACCGAGCGCAGCGCGGCCCGCCCGGACGAGGCGACGGCTGACGGACTGAACGAATCCGACAGTGGCTCGCCTTATGAGACCACACCTCTCGATCAGGAGCGCATGGCAGCGCGTACTGCTCTGACCGGCGATGAGAGCGATGAAGATGTGCTGCGTCTGGCCGAAGAGCGGCTGGAGGTGGGGAAAAGACTGGTCAGTGAAGGCTCGACACGGGTACGTCGCTACACCGTCACCGAGCCGGTGTCGGAAAATGTGTCGCTGCGTGAGCAGCATGCAGAAATTTTCCGCCGCCCGGTCACGGAATCTGGCGCACCCGGTGAGGTTGACTGGTCTGAAAGGACGGTAGAGGTGGAAGAGAGCCACGAACAGCCGGTGGTTAACAAGACCGCGCAGATCATCGAAGAGGTGGTGCTGCGTAAAGAGGCCAGCGATCGGGTTGAAACGATCAATGACTCGGTGCGCCGTCAGGAAGTGGATATTGAGCGGGCCAGCAGTGATACCCTGACCGGCAACCGGACCGCCAGCGATCCGCTGCTCGACACCACGCCTGATGCGCGTCCCGGCTACGAAAATCCGGCGGTGACGCCCGGTGGGTTATCTGTCCGTGACCAGGCTGATGATGAAAGCCTGACTGAGAAGCTGGGCGATAACATCGCCGAAGCGAAAGAGAAAGCGGAAAACAAATTTAAACAGCCGTAACGCGGCGGCGTTTTCCGGCAGAGAATCATGCCCGTATCCGCTGATACGGGCTTTTTTGTTTCAGCGCAGCGGGGCGTTAACCCGCAGCGCATCCAGTTCACGGGCGTCATGACTGCAAAAAAAGGTGATTTCGCTGCCATGCTGGCAGGATAGCTCACGCAGTCGCTGCTGATTGTGCCGCCGCGCCTGGTTATCCATCGCCATCATCCACTGATAAAACCGTAGCCCCGGCGTACAGTGGCGCCTCTGCTGACGCATCTCCCCCCGGTAAAACCAGGCATCGCCGCCGTGCAATAGCCAGCCATCAGGCTGTTTAATCGCGATACCCGCATGGCCTGTCGTATGGCCCGCCAGCGGCACCAGCAGTATTTCAGGCGGCAGGTCACGCAGAGCGTGAACCGCCTCAAAGCCAAACCACCTCTCCCCCTGCGGCTGATAGCTCTGCCAGTTGCTGATGCCACCCCACTGTCCGGGGCGATAGCGTTCGCGTGATAACCAGCTATGACGCTGCTGTGCGGTATCGATCTCCTGCTGCATCAGGTGGATTCGGGCCTGCGGGAAATCCGTCAGTCCGCCGGCGTGATCAAAATCGAGATGGGTCAGAACGATGTGGCGCACATCTTCCGCCCGGAAACCCAGCGCTTTAACCTGCGCCAGTGCGGTCAGCTCAACGCGGCGCTGAATGTTGTTCATGGCGCGGAAAAAGCCGGATAAGCGGCTGCCGGGAGCGCGCATATCCTGCTGGCCAAAGCCGGTATCGACCAGCACCAGCCCCGCATGGTCAGTTTCAATCAGCAGGCAATGACACACCAGGTGTGCTTTCAGGCCGGTACTGAATCCGTCATAAAGTGCGCCGCCCAGCGGACACATACAGCCACAGCTGAGGTGGTGGATCTTCATCTGGCCTCCAGAGGGTTCAACTGCATAAGTCGGGATGCGGCACCACCCGGCGGGCGGAGCGCGCATACCTCAGGAGATAGAGTGTAGGAAGGGTTGGCAGAGTAGGCGGAGCGGTGCGGTGGATAATCGGGCAAAAAAAGCGTTATCCGGTTGCCTGGCGATACTCAGCAGCGGAGCCGCACCGCGCCGTGGCAACGGTTGGCACCGCTGCCTGGCGGAAAGGGTCAATCTGGCTTAGTTGCCTAACAGCTGGATAATCAGTTCAGGCGTTTTGTTCGCCATTTTGCTGACGGCGCTCTGTCCCTGCTGAATAATCTGGCTGCGCGCCAGCTGGCTCGCTTCTGCCGCGTAGTCCGCATCCTGAATGCGGCTGCGTGCCGATGAGGTATCGACGCTCTGCTGAGAAAGTACCGTCCGGTTAGATTCGTAACGGTTTATCTTCGCGCCATAGGTCGACTGATAGGCGCTGATCTTCGCCAGCGCGCTGTCCAGTGCCTTCATGGTGGTGGTGATGTCACCGCTGGTCAGCAGCGTGGTATTTTTCAGCCCCAGCGCTTTGGTATCTGACGGGGTCGAGGGAATGGTATCGGACTGCACCGGCTGACCATAATCCGCGCTGGTGATCACCTCCAGTGGCGCGCTCTGATGCGGCGGCGTGGGCAGGGTGCCTTTGGGCTCCGGCAGATTTCCCCAGGTCAGATTACTGGTGAACGAGCCGTTACCCACCACCACCACAATCAAATCTTCACTGACGCTGTCCAGCGTGATGCGTTCCAGCTGAGTACCGGTATTGGTGCCGTTGTTGAAATCGCCGCTGGCGACATCTTCATAACGGTCGCCATCACCGCTGTAGGTGATGGTCATCCCGTTGTAGGTCATGCTGTTACTGCCCGCCAGCGCCCAGCTCGGGCCACCCTCCAGCAGCTGAGAACTGTCGTAGGTCGCGCCGCTGCTGAACCCATTTTTCGCGGTCAGCAGGCGGGTCTGGGCCGTTGCCGCATCGGTAATGCCCTTACTGCTCCAGGTGTAGTCGGGCGCTGCGCCATCCAGCGGCGTACCGGCCAGATGTTTACCGTCACGGGTGAAGAGCTGGAGATCGTCATCCTGACCCAGCGAGTCGATGGTGATGGTGATGGCTGTCGATCCGGCCGGAATATAGGCCAGCGGGATCACCCCGGAAACAAACGAGTAGTTCTTGCCCGCAATCGGAAATTTAGTGTTGATCGGTTCGACGTTACCCAGCCGCGCAGGCGGCAGATCGGGATCGTTGGTGGCCAGCGGATAGCGGCCGAAAATCTCCGTCTGATCGGCGATGTCGTCTATCCCCGCCAGTATCTGCTGATACTGGGCGTTGACGCTTTGGCGATCGGCATCGGACAGCGTACCGTTCGCCGCCTGAACCGACAGCGTTCTGGCCTGAATCAGCATATCGGCGATGCTGTTCAGGCCGCCGCCTGCGGTCTGAGCGTAGCTGATGGCGTCATTGAGGCCGCGTGACACCACAGCGTCGGCATTAATATTGGCTGTCATGCGGTTGGCAATCGCCTGGCCCGCCGCGTCATCCCTGGCACTGTTAATTCGCATCCCTGATGATAACCGTTCGATCGTGCGCCCCAGCACGGTATCGGTGGTATACCGCGCTGTGTTCGTCAGACTGGCGGTTTCGTTATGGTTGATCGTTAACATGGTCGCTTCGGACAGGGAAAGGAGTCCCTGTTTTATTGGCAGTGTGATTAGCAGCTTTAATCTCTGCAACGACAGAAAGGGCACAAACGGGCGCGAAAATCAGCAACGGGCTGATGGTTAACCAGTTTTAAAACAGAAAAACTTAAGGATTCAGCAGAGAAGGGTGGAGCACCTGCTGCGTGCTGACGCAGCAGGTGAGGTCAGATCAGTTAAATACCATGCCGCCATCAATCAGCAGCGATTGCCCGGTCATATAGTCGGAGTCGGGACTGGCGAGATAAGCGACACAGGCGGCGACATCTTCCGGTTCCGAGAGCCGCCCCAGCGTGATGCGCTGGGCAAATTCCTGTGTGCCATAACCGGCGGGCTTGCCCGCCGCCGCGGAAATCTGCCGGTCGATCTCCTGCCACATCGGCGTGTTGACAATACCGGGACAGAAGGCGTTTACCGTGATACCCGCCGGGGCGAGATCGCGCGCCGCAGTCTGCGTCAGGCCGCGTACCGCGAACTTACTGGAACTGTAGACCGCCAGTTCAGGATTGCCGACGTGACCCGCCTGCGAACAGGCATTGATGATTTTGCCGCCGTGGCCTTCCGAGGCAAAGGCTTTGATCGCCGCCTGCATTCCCCAGATCACCCCTTTGACATTGACGTTGTAGACCTTATCAACCACCTCCTCGGTGATCTCCGCAATCGGCGTTGAGGGGGCGATACCGGCGTTATTCACGATCACATCAAAGCCGCCCAGCGTCCGACGCGCTTCTTCTACCGCATCCAGCACCTGATCACGCTGCGACACATCGACTTTCAGCGCAATCGCCTTGCCGCCCTGCCGGTTGATCTTCTCCGCCACCTGACAGGCGGTGTCGAGGTTGTAGTCGGCCACGGCGACCGCCAGCCCATCTTTCGCCAGACGCAGGGCGATCGCTTCACCTATGCCCTGGCCTGCGCCGGTAACAAACGCCACTCTGTTTTTCATCATGATTTCCTTTTACGTTGAAATTAAAGAAGCTGACTCAGATGCAGCTGGCCCATCAGCAGCGGGTTGTCGGCATAATCGACCGGAACAGCCACCACCGCCGGTCCCTGCACATCCATCGCCTTGCGCAGCATGGGTTCCAGCTCATCAGCGCGGGTCACCGCAAAGCCCGCCGCGCCAAAGGCTTCGGCGTAGGCTTTGAAATCGATCGGACCAAAGTTCACGCCCGAGACGCGGTGATATTTTTTCTCTTCCTGCATCGCCACCATGTTGTAGGCGTTGTCGACCCAGACGATATGCAGAATGTTCGCCTTCAGGCGGACGGCCGTTTCCAGCTCCATGCTGGACTGCAAAAAGCCGCCATCACCCGACACCGACACCACTTTGCGCTGCGGATCGACCATCCAGGCACCAATCGCCCACGGCAGCGCCACGCCCATGGTCTGCTGACCGTTGGAGATCATGATCTGACGGGCGCGGAAGCTGTAGAGATAGCGGGCAATCCAGATGTGAAAGCTGCCCATATCGACGGTCAGGCTGACGTCGCTGTTAATGATGTCCTGCATGGCGCGCACGATGCGTAACGGATGCAGTGCGAACTGATTCAGGCTGGCGCCCTGCATCGCCAGCAGTTTGCGCTGCTGCTGACGATCCTCCAGGATGGCCGCCGCTTCCGCGGTCAGCTGTAGCGGGGCGGTGATGCGTGCCGCCAGTTTAAGCAGCGTCGCGGCAATATCACCGACCAGCTCGGCATCCGGCAGATAGCGGTTATCGGTTTCGGCGGGGATAACGTCGATATGAATCAGGGTGGCGTTGCCGCTGTTCCACATCGCCGGTTCATACTCGACCGGGCTGTAGCCGATGGTGATGATCAGATCGGCCTGTTGCAGCAGCCGGTCGCCCGCCTGGTTGTTAAACAGCCCGACGCGCCCGGCGAAGCGTGAGAAGTGCTCCTGTCTGACCGCCCCCGCCGCCTGGTAGGTGCTGGTGACCGGAATATGGCTGCGGGTCAGCAGCTGGTGGATCGCTTCGCTGTTCTCCGGCTGGCTCGCCATCAGTCCCAGCAGAATCACCGGATTTTTCGCCTGGGCGATGGCCTCGCTGACCGCCTCGATCATCGCGTCGGGCGCGGCACCCAGCACCGGACGGCCTTTGCTGCTCAGCGCTTTACCGGTGACCGGCTGGTCGACAATGTCCTGTGGCAGGCTGATAAAAGCCCCGCCGCCCCGGCCATGTTCAGCGTGGCGGAAGGCATTCGACAGGCATTCAGAGAGCGCGGCGGGGTCGGTGACCTCTACCGCATATTTGGTGATCGGGCGAAACATCGCCACGGTATCCATGCTCTGATGAACCTGTTTGGCGCTGTCGGAGCGTTTCACCTGGCCCCCAAGGGCGACCACCGGGTCCCCTTCGCTGGTGGCGGTGGCCATGCCGGTAATCAGGTTGGAGCAGCCCGGCCCGGAAGTGACCAGCGCGACGCCGGCGTTACCGGTCAGGCGACCCACGGCAGCGGCCATAAAGGCGGCGTTGGCTTCATGGCGCACCGGAATGGTCTGGATGGAGGAGTCCAGCAGGGAGTCGAAAACTTTGTCGATTTTAGCGCCAGGAATGCCAAAGACATGGCGGACACCCTGCGCTTCGAGTTGCGCCACCACCAGGTCAGCGCCGCAGGTCCAGAGTGTGGTTTCGGTTGGGGTTTTCATGGTCATTCCTCTGATTAGCTTTCCACCGCACGGATGGCGGCATCGAGATTAGCGGGGTTCAGATTGGCATTGAGAAATTCACTGTCATGCGGCAAATCGACCACCAGTTTGCTGATCGCGCCAAAGGTCAGGGTGCCCTGTTCCAGCGCATAATCGAGAATGTGGCCGCCGCCTTCGCGGTCCTCAGTAATAAAGTGTTCGTGATAGCCTGCGACGTTAATCCCCTGCATATATTGCGGGGTGCGGAACCCAATCAGTTCACCGGCACGCTGGCTGAAGCTAAAGGTCGGCTGATCGCCCAGCACCTCCGGCATCGAGCGATAGGGACGGCACTGGCAGGGCACCGTGCGGGTCTCGACGCGGCTGAAGTGACCGCTGATCCGCAGCGCGCAGAACTGATTGTCGGAGGTGATCTGACTGTCGATCACCTGATGCAGCGCCTCGCGCGACATTGGCCGGTTAAACTCACAGCGATGCTGGGGGCGGAAGAAGGTCATCACGGCAAACGGGGTTTTCTGCTCAGGATCGGCCGGGTGCGCGCTGCCATCGGCGTGCAGCTGGTAAACCTGGCTGTCAAAGGCGATCAGCTCGCCATCCAGCCGGTTAAAGGTGCCCAGCCCGAAATCCCCTTTGCGCAGCAGATCGGCAATCCGGGTATTGCCGTCGTAGACGCCACTCAGCAGCGCGCTCATCAGAGAGGTCTGATAGATAACGCTTTCTGGTGCATCCTGAGAAAGTTTCAGGATGGTATGTTTTAATTGATCCTCGCAGGAACAATCAGTTACACAATTGCTCATTTGATGCCTCGTAAGATAACCGTTAAGCCGTGTTAATCTAATGTTGAACCGATTCAGTCGGTGGGTCCAATAGCGAAACCTGTTAACTTTGAGACGTTTTTGATATGGAATTGCGCCATCTGCGTTATTTTGTCGCTGTCGCCCAGACGCTTCACTTCACCCGCGCCGCCGAAATGCTGGGAATATCGCAGCCACCGCTGAGTCAGCAGATCCTGCGGCTGGAGCAGGAGATTGGCACGCCACTGCTGAAGCGTCTGACGCGCGGTGTGGAACTCACCGAGGCGGGTGAAGCCTTTCTGGCGGATGCGCAGCAGATTGTGCAGCTGGCCGATCAGGCGCTGGAGAACGCCCGTGGCATCGCCCGCGGCATCAGTGGCCTGCTGTCGCTGGGGTTTGCCAGTTCGGTGGCGTTTAATCCGCGCATCTTCACGCTGCTTCATCAGTTTGCTGAACGCTATCCGTCGATGGAGGTGCTGACCCGGGAAGAGAACATGGCGCTGCTGATGCAGGATTTGCAGGAGGGGCTGCTGGACGCGGCGTTTATCCGGCTGCCGTGCGAGAGCAGTAAAGCGTTTAATCTGCGAGTCATCTCCACCGAGAAAATGTTGATCGCACTGCCGCGCCATCACCCCCTCAGCGGTGAGCCGACGCTGGCGTTATCGGCGCTGGCCGGGGAAAAGCTGGTGATCTTCCCGCGCGACGTTTCGCCCAGCCTGTATGAGCTGATCGTCTCCGCCTGCCTGCGGGCGGGCTTTTCGCGCCAGGCTTTCCAGCAGGCGCCGCAGATCACCACCTCGCTGGGCATGGTCGGTGCGGGCTGCGGTATTGCGCTGGTGCCGGAGTCGATGCGCTGCGTCGATAATCCGGCCATCTGCTTTTGCGATATTGAAAACAACACCCTGTTTACCGACGTGGCCTTTGCCTGGCGTCGCTTTCATCCCTCAAAAGCGGTGCTGCATCTGCTGGCGCTGCTGTCCGAAAACTCTGCGCCATAAGGTCATACCGGTTGATAAGCGGCAGCTATCAGACTGAAAACAATAACCAACTGGCTACATGCGCCCGGCATGCCAATAATCGGAGCATGACTACATACCGCGTAAGAGTCGGGTTTCATAACCCGTCAGCCCTGACATTCAGGCAACTGGATGAGATTCTGGAGCCGCAGCGATTCTGGAGAACAGACTCGGCGAGCGGCAGGTTCCGCTATTTCATGGAGTATGAGTATCAATCTGACATTCGCGATCTCTGTTCAGTCTGTTCGCTGGCCTACAGCCAGGCCTGTAAAGTCAGAAAGTGCCCGTTGATTCTGGTTGAGGTGGTGGATCCGGCGGAGGCGGGTGCCTGAACATCCCCTGCCGGGCAGAGAGACCGGGGGAGGGCGCTGCTGGCGGGGGAGCTGAGCGAATCGGGTATCTTTAGTGCTTCTTTATATGAGCTGAATTATACTGTTGCAAAATGTGCGAAAATTCAGTGATTTCTTAATGATTTACATTATCGATAGCACGATTACCTACAACTCGGATGACTGTACGCTGAACCATCTCCCTACCCAGGAGTCGTTAAGCCTCAGTATTTCATCGGGTCGGCTGTTTGAGCAGTTGCTGAATTCTGAGGGTGAGATACTGTCGCGCGATACCCTGCTGACCGAAGTCTGGGATAAATATGGTCTGCGCGGCTCAAACAGCAATCTCAACCAGTACCTGAGCATTCTGCGCCGGGCGCTGGCGGCTTATGGGTGCGAAAATTTAATTATCACCATCCCGAAAATCGGCATACGCCTGAATACCGATATTCCGGTTGAACGGGTGCCTGCGCCCGCCCTGAATGTGGCGGATGTGGTGACCGATGACGAGTCGCCTGCTGCGTCTGCTGCGGATGAACCGGTGACTGAAACCGTCCAGCCCGCCCCTGTTACTCCGGTGCAGAGGGGGCATCAGTCCGCCGCCAGCCTGAAAATCTTCATTTACCTCCTGTTAATTGCCGCGCTGCTGGGCAGTGCTTTCTGGTATTACACCGCCGGAAGACCAGCGGAACAGAATATCCCCATGAGTACCCTTAAGCTGGAAGGGGGTTGCGAAGCGGTGCTGGTTCAGGGACTGGATGTGATTGAACGGCAGCTGCTGGATAAACAGATACTGCAAATCCTGAAAGAAAATAATCAGTCTTGCACGCCGGGACGCCGGATCTATTTCGATAAAAATAACTCATTCAGCACCACCAATTTCGGCCGAACCATTGTTTCGGCGTGTAACCTCAACAGTAGCGGCCACATCATTTCCTGCGACAACTTCTATTATCTCGACTGGAGGATTAATTGAAACGGAGCGCTCCGCTTATGCTGTCTTTAACCCTGGCTGCGCTGCTGCTGGTGATTTTTGGCACCATTAACTATTTCAATCAGAAGACGGATGATCTGCCGTTTCGTTGTTTCGCCTTCAGCCGTTACGATCTCAGTCGCCAGGAAGGTAAGCCATTCATCTTTACCCTTTCCCAGGATTTGCGTTTTGAATCTAAGCAGTCTGGTTATCTGCTGCTGAACGGACAGGTTACCTCCGGCAGTGACGTGACCATCCTTAACCGCCGTATCGCACTGAGCGATGGCAATAAGATCGATGGTGACTCATACCGCTACAAAATCAGGAAGATTATTACGTCGACCAATGACACCACGCCGGAACCTGTTTTTAATAGGCTGCTGGCGGAGATCACCCTTGATCCTAATCATCTGCAACTGGACATTATTCAGACCGATGAGAAGTCTTATCTGATCGGCGGGCCGCTCTCCTATCTGTTTACCTGCCAGCGCTACTGAGTGACATCCTCCGGGCGCTTTCTGCAAGGCGTTTATGGGTGCTCGTTTCAACAAGGCGAGATCAATCCCTGCATACATATAGTCTTTATGGCAATGTGAACGGGTGCTATGAATATCTGTTATGATGAAATAAGAACGCAAGTGCTATCATGCATTTATCAATCACTCTGAGTTTAAAAATAAAGGCGGATCTGTATGATTGCTCACTTAACTTTGCCCGGAGGAGCGATTGCAGACATATGTCGGAATAGAATCCACGATGAAAAGTAAATTATTATTTTCCTGTGGCAGTATTCGCATGTAGATGTCTCTGCCAGGAGAAATGAAAAAGCCTGGCTCATACTGGCCTAATTCTTTATCATTGAAGTTATCATCAGGGAATTTTATATTCTTCTTCGAAGTCATGTAGTAGATGTCGCCATTGCGCTGAAAATTAAAAGGTATTTTTCGGTTGAAGATTTTTTTCGGATCTTTATCTGACATACCAGTGATATGGAGCAGCCCAAAGTTCTTACGAACAGTGTAACTGATGGATACATAATAAGATTCCTGACTGTAATGTTGAACGAAATTAGCATGACAGGTGAAATTTTCTATTTTTCTTAGCTCAATAAAATAATATGCCAAATAAATAGCTTCCGCCATAATAAATACACCTAATACTATGCCTGTTACTTTCTTAGTCACCATTATTCAAACCTCTGAAGTAATATTCTGAAATGCAGGTGTTCAGCTCATCCATTTTTTTATTGCAACGGATGATTGAGATTCTTGGCAGCATTAAATAATGAGTGACATATATCCATGGGTAATCACTACACTTTTTTTTAAAGTTCTCAATAAGCGATAACGTTCTGGTTTTGTCATCCGGGGTCGCGTTTTTATCGGCGATATAAATGTGGCAACCGCTGGTCGTTGCCAGAAAAGAGTAATCACGAAAATACTGGCGTCTGTTGTCGGTCTTTATGTTCAGGCTGACCTGGACCAGCAGTAAAACGATTACCAAAAGCCCTATCTTCCATAAGGAAAAACTGGGCGATTTTTTCTGCATAGTGATTTTCGCCGGTCTGATCTGTAATGGCGGGCCAGGTATGGACGCCAGTGTCGCGATATGCCCGGAGCCAGAATTATCGCTCTTTTCACGCGGCTCCTGCATCTGGGCGTCTGTATCCATAAAATGAGCATCTTCGTGGCTCATTTCAGGCTGCTCTTCAGCGCTGCGCTTTTTAATCTGCGTACCACTGGCTAGCGTCAGGCCGACGCGCGGAATGGTTACAACCAGGTCTTCCTCAAGCCCGGCCTTTTTTAATCCTTTCCTGAGAATTGAAATATTTTGATAGAATGTATTGGGCGTCACCATCATGCCATTTCTTTCCCAGACTATTTCCATAAATTCATGCTGAGTAACAATTGTGTCTATGCGCTCAATTAAGAGTAAGAGGCAACGGCCTGCTGGAGAATTTAAGACAACCACTTTTTCCGGTTCGTTGAGGTTACGTAAAGTGCTGACCGCAGGTTGGAATTCAACGAAGCCATTAATGATATAATGATTAAGCATTACACGAAAACTCTTAAGAAAACTAAATTGTAACTTTTTTATGGTTATATTTTTATTTTAAATCGATTGACCTTATAAAATTCCATTCTCATTTGAGAATTCACTTAAAGAGGCTACTATTTCTTAAAATATTAACGGTGTTGTTTTTTTCTGGCGTGTTTATTGTTATGGCGATTCTATGACAGGCTGCTGCATCATATATATCCTTTTCTATCAATCGCTTGCCTAATGTGGTTGTATTTTTTTAGATAGTTTCAATGGCGGAGAAATAGATATGCTCCATTAATCTTGCAGCCGTTCATCAACCTTGCCACCCATGTGATATTATCCAGATACAGCTGGGGTTAATATAGCTTCATGCCTGGTCTGAAAGGTGCGCAGCACGATAGTAAACCCGATCTGTATATTGATTTCTTCAGGATAAATTACACCTCTCTTGCCCGATTCACTAACATGTTTTTCTATGGAATTAAAACTATCAATAGTGGACAGGCTTCTGAAACGCTGCATGGCAGGAATATAACAGGTTTTCTTCAGATTCATAGTCTTAGTTTTTCACATCTGGTGCGCACGCTGGAAAATAGTATTCTTATTATGTCTTAACAATTTTTCAAAGAAGTTATTGCTAGTATACGTTATGAAAAAAACTAAAAAAATCGTAAATTTTCTATATACACAACGTAAAAATAAATGCGAAAGTTTCCCGGCCGAAACATTTACTTTTTAAATGTTCGAAGCATCTTTGCAAATCTATAATCAAGGAATAAAAATGCGTGAATTAAATATGATTGAAGTTGAGACAGTTTCTGGTGCAGGATTTATGAGTTCTCTCACAAGTTCTATCCTGGGAGCGACATTTGCCGGTGTTGCAGGTTGCATCCTTGGTGGCGGTCTGGGTGGTGACGGCGGTGGTATCTTAGGTATTGGTACCATTGGTCAGATGACCGGTTTCTTTGCCGGTGGCATCGTAGGTGTTATCGGCGGTGCAATCGGCGGCGCACTGGTAGGCTGGGATTCGCCAGATACTGTAACAAGCCTGGTTATTCAGTTTGTTAACAGCGTCAACGCCGGAACTTTCCTGCCTCGTAAAGCTGCTGCTTAAGGCCTTGGTGCTTATCAGGGCGCAGAAAATTTTGCGCCCTGTCAGATAGCTTAAATATTCTCTCTGCGTCACTTCAGCTATAAACCTTCTCCGGGTGCGGAACTGGAAAAAAAAAGCAGCATGTCCTGCTTTATACAGTACAGAAACGCCTGTCAAACATTAACTGCACCTTAGCGACTCGTTTTTTATCGGACGCCAGTGCCAGAGCGGCATTCAGCATAGCCATTTCCGCAAACTTAGGCTCCGCCTGGACCTGCGAGATAGCGTGTAATAGTGCGGAGTGAACAGAGCCTGGCGATCGATGAAGCGTGATGGGCTAAAGGCTCAGGTCGCAGCCCGCGTGCACGCAAAGGCGAGGCCAGTTGCTGAAAAATGAGCGGATAAAGAAAAAGATTTACGGAACGCGGAGAGAGGTCCGTCGCGATATTTTTATTATATCGAAAAGGTTTATAACAGTATGCGCCGGTATGGTCCGGGCGATCAAATGTCACTGGCAGAAGATGAGAGCCAATATTATCAATGGCTCTGAGATGTTTAGGTTATCGGTGTCGATTCAGTGGTGTCGCAGGCAAATGCGAACATAACGATGTTTATAACCTTGCCAGTGAAAGAAGGCGCTAAGTCGTGAAGTAATAAGCTGGGCAGCAAAATGCTGTGCTTCATTTAGCATAACTAGCAGGTGTGTTTAATATATTGAAATATCAGACAGTAGCGCTGTGAGGCATTCCGAAATTAATCCTTTTCCAAAGGTGCTGATACAGAGGGGCGATTGCCCCTCTGTTACTGTTACAACGAATTAAAAGGACCAGGAGACACCCAGATTAGCGCTCCACGGCGATTCCAGCTTACTTCCGCTGGAGTAGCCGGCATCAGTATGGACTGCCAGGCGGTCTGTCAGTCTTGCATTGATACCCACCTGATAGGTACCGCGCGTACCGCTCACATCATTGCTGAAGTGATCGCTATTGACTCTGACTGCATTGTCGTCAATAAACTCTCGCTCAATCGCCAGTTTCAGGTAGGGCTGAATCTGCGTTCCCTGAACACTAAAGTCATGCCCCAGGTTTACACCTGCTTCACCAATCACCGATTGCTGACTGCCAACATGGGCTTTCATACCATTTGATAAGGTGTAATCCTGCGATGTACCGGTGTATCCCATAACAGCAGCATAAGGAGCAATATAGGTTTTATCGATAGTGAAATATTTACCCGCCTCAAGATTCATTCCCAGACCAGAGGCATGATAATTACCATCAGCCGCCGCGCCGCTTGTCATGCGGGCATTGACATCATTTCTGAAGCGATTCAGTTTCACTATGCCATCAACATAGTAGCCTGAATTATCCCGATAGCCTGCATATGCGCCGACTGAATAGGAGTCAGCTTTGCCACTGCCGCTATGATAAAAATCGATGTCAGAACGGCTGTATGAAAAGAACAGGCCGCTGGACAGAATGCCATTACCGCTATCCTGAGCCTGATCGGCTCCGATAGTGACACCGTTTATATCCAGATTAAAATTGGCACCAGCGGAATTATTCACTTTAAGACGGCTGGTTGTATAGTGCCCCCATACATTGGCGTCATGGCTATATGAACGGACCTGATCCAGACGGTTACGGACAGCATTCAGCTCAGTACGGAATATCAGCGGATCAACCGCAGCCATGGATAATACGGCGCGAGCACTTGGGGTAATCATCGGTGTCGCAGGCAGAGTCGGTGTATTGGCAGGCTGCTCAGCAGCGGGTACTGTGTCACCGGCAGCCGTATCGGTGTCTGCATCATCCGGTGTAGCCGGGTCAGTGCCTGCATCATCCGGTGCAGCCGGGTCAGTGCCTGCATCACCCGGAGCAGCCGTGTCAGTGCCTGCATCATCCGGTGCAGCCGTGTCGGTGCCTGCATCATCCGGTGCAGCCGTATCGGTGCCTGCATCACCCGGTGTAGCCGGGTCGGTACCTGTATCACCCGGTGTAGCGGTGTCAGTGCCTGCATCACCTGGTGCCGCTGTATCGGTGCCTGTATCACCCGGTGCAGCCGTGTCGGTGCCTGCATCGTCAGATGAAGGTGTATCGGTGTCTGATGGCGCATCAGGCAAAACCGGGTCTACTGTAGGTTCCTGCGGTGTAACGGGATCGGTCGGGTCGACTTGTGGCGTGGTATCCTGCTGCGCAGCTGGAGAGAGTGCCCAGCCTCCATTGCCATCGGCCACCAGAAAATATTGATAAGTTCCGAGATCAACAACGTTACCGCTGTTGGCCAGCGTAAAATCGGCCGTCCCTCCGCCAGTCTGGACCATTTTTAAGTCCGCTGCGGCGGTCGGGCTGATGCCGGTGTCAGCGACATAAACATTAAAATCCCCGTTCGCCTCTCCCTGAACCGTCAGGAAATTACCGGATAAGCTGGATAAATCACTGTTCATATAAAACGAACCAGTGCCATCCAGGCTTTTCATGGTCAAAGAGGAATAGCTGGCTATCGAGCTCCGGCTTTCTGGTGTGCCAAAGTAAATGCTGCCGCCATTCATGTTGACAGCGCCTAATGCAAAGTTATAACCCCCGCTGGCTGCTGCGCTTTCAGCCAGATAGAGATTTCCGGTTCCCGCTAATGTCAGGTCTGCATTCTGGGTGTTAACACCGCTGAACAGCGTTAATTGCCCGCCCTCATTAACGGCAACGTTACCCTGAAGTGTGGAAGTTGTCTCACTGTCAGAGCTGTTGCTGTACACAAACATGCTGCCGTTGATGGTGCTGTCGGAGACGGTGCCAGAATAGATATTGGCGAGTGCGCCATTTTCAATCAGCAGATTCGAAGAGGTGGCCGCTTCGCTATCACCAAGACTGTATATACCGCCATTGATGACGGTATCAATATCGGCACCGCCACTATTCTTCATCTGGCCATCATTTATAATAGTGTTAGTGGCGGTTCCTTTCAGGATCACCAGGCTGCCACTGTTAACTGTGCTGTCGTTAATGGCTGAAGTGTCATCTTCCAGTGTCACCGCGCCATCAGTGCCACCATTAATGAGCCAGTTATTAGCTTGCGCATTCTCATAGAGAGTCGCCTGACTGTCGTTTTCCAGAGTGGCATTATTGGAAATGGCCACAATGTTGTCAGCAATGCTGCCTTGCAGGAGAAAAGTACCGCCAGACATAATATGGGTATTATTATCTATACCGCCGGTGTTTTGCATTTCACCATAAATAACCGAGTTATTGGCGGTACCGAACTGCGTACCCACTTTATCCATGTCGGTCACATTATGAAGGAAATACAAAACCTTTAACATCCCGCCTTTATTCACGACAGAACCGATACTGGTTCCGTGATTATCCACGGTCTGTAAGCCGCCATCGTTAATAACGGCGTTTTTGCTTATACCGGTATCAATCCATCCATTATCAAAATCGGAGCCTGTTTGTAAGTGTCCACCTGAATTGACCACGGTATCGTTATCAATACCGAAACGGTTTTCCAGCAATGCCGTACCGCTGAGGATAGCCCGGTTGATCACCCCGCCTGTGGTGGGGTCTTCTGTTCCGTTAAGACCTATGTTGATAGACAACATACCGCCTGAGGCGACAACATCATTTGCCACGCCGTTAACCGGTAACTTGCCACCGGTCATATTAACAACATTAGTCACACCGTCATAAACAATGTATTGGGTTCCATCGACTAATGTCGTGTTATTAGCAGTGCCAAAAACAAACTGGGTGCCTTTAAGAATCGTTGTATTATTCGCTGTGCCATTTAAAAATTGCTGACCATCTTTTCCCTCGACAGTTTCACCATCCACGGTCTGTCCTGCATCGACAACAGCGGAATAGGCTGCGTTAGCCTGGGGGGTTGGTGTCATTGCGATTGCAAAAACCAGCAGTAAAGACTGGGTGTTATTTTCCATTAACGCACCTCTTTAAAAATCCATTCACAATAAACCCGATTTAATACCAAACGCTAACCGCCATCAGTATCTAAACTGATGGCGGTGGGGGCGACATGATAAAACAATAACCTTTGCTTTACCGATCTATTTATTGATAATTAATGGATGAATTAAGCGTGGTTTATACGATTTCTTTACTGAAGTTTCTGATAACAGCATGAATGTCTTTTATTTGACACCATAAGTAACAGCAGGATGAAATATGTTGTTGCTTTGCAGGGTGTATTAATTTTTGTTTGTTGTGATAATTGCTGCGTATCACCTTAACTTTATCGTTTTATTTATACCAGGTTCAGATAAATCCTTCAGTAGCCGTAAAAGCTTAACGGGATAAATCCGAAAGAAAATGCAGTATAAGATTAAAGTTAATTATATCGGTGAATAATTCTCTGCTGAAATCAACCCGTCCGGTTTTCATTGCGGTCTGTACAGTTGTATCACTGCTAACGCGATAGTTAACCCGGTGTCACCCGCGGGCAGTGTGCGATGGTTGCTGGATCAGAGATTGACTAAAAAGTGAGGTAGCCAGCAACTACGATAGAGGTCAGAATGAGGAAAATTGCCATTATTTAACATAATTTATATTATGCGCACCTCTAAAAGCGCTCAACGCGATTTTGGCGCGAAGCAGATGAAAACCACAGCTTACCCAGCGAAAACCCGCCAGAAACGCGCTGATGAATTTTGCGGGGTATGCATGGCTATGCAGTCAGGTGCATGGTGTGCCGTTTGGCGACAAATCAGTTTATAAGGGCTAAGCTGACTAAACTTATTTGGTGACTATTCCCGCGAAGAACCAGTTGCCCGGTTAAGCAGCCTGCAAGCTGACCTAACCTTCGATCAAACCGCCCTGCAAGGCGGTTTTTTCGTTTACAGAGCAAGAGATTACGCTCAGATAAAAGGGATCTCAAGAAGATCCTTTTTATAAAAGGATCCAACTCAAGGTTCGCTAAGAGTTCGATCCCTCTGACAACGGGAAAGCGGCAGTATTTTGGAACTGTAGATTTTGATTACCTTTTTCTCATTAAGATCTACATCGGCCCTAATACAGGCACACCCATACCCATAATTCCCGTTTGTTTTTACAAACTCTTTGTCTGGAAAATCTTTCAGCTTTTCAATGCCACTTGAAGTAAATCGCCCTTGAATTGATATATCCCACGTTCCGTCTTTATCACTAATCCATTGATTGGCTGGGCTAGGATTTTGTAACCAACCACACCTTAATTCACTCCCCACAGAAGAGAAGCTAAGAACCAATAAAACTACAGTTATAAATAGTGATTTCATCCTCAAATTAGCTCCCCTGCATCCAGCTTACTCAAAAAATCCTCTGCAAATCCTTTGATTTGTTCTGCGTGATCTAAACCGTTAATACACCGTCTTGCATTAAGGAAATCTACTCTGTCTTTGCTTACATAATCAGTCAGTTTCTTCCCTGTGAAGACTCCATTTTTGAATCCATCAATAAGAATAAACAAGGATTTATTAGGCTCTAAAGCTTTATCAGGTTCCGAAACCAAATCAACACCAAGCTTTTCTGAATATGCTTTATAGTTATAGTCCCAAGTAATTTGGACATAACCTCGCCCATAATATGGATAATATCGATAGTGCTTTTTCCGGTACTCATCCGTCGAAGTATGACCAACCCAATCGCCCTCTCTCACTGGTTGAAACGTATCGCCAGTCTCTCGTTTAACCGTGGCGAGAATATAAGCAATCTGTGAGTTAAGGCTAAATCCTTGCTTTCTGCTCTCCTCGATAATCGCTCTAATCGTCCCTGCTCTCGTAGAAAAATTATATCCCCCGCATTTAATAGCATCGAGAAACACCAGTGGGTGCATATGCCACGGATTTTCCACCATCCCCGCCACACGGTACATCCAGCGCGTGTCCGTCAGAACCTTCACCGTGTAGGCGTACCATTCCGGTGATTCCTTCTTCATCGTAGGGGACAGATACGATTTCCAGATCGGAGCCTCCGATGAGTAATACCAGTCACTGGGGTGCTTCACGCACAATCTGTACAGGTGAGCGCGCATTGACGGGTTCTGCACCGCACGCCGGTACTGTTCCGGGTAATACCAAGTGGATTTCATACCGTCAATCTTATCCAGAAGCTGCTGGTAGTTGAACGCAACCCCCTTGCTGTATGGCTTCCCGTCGTTGTCCGCCACGCTGAAAAAACGCTCAAAAATCGTCTTCACCAGCCCTTTAGGCTGCGTTTTCCCGTCAAGATGATCAAAGCTCGCCGGACTGTCCTCCGTGGTCTCAAAACCCCGACCGGCCAGATCGTACCGGGACAGAAGCTGCACATCCGACTCCGCCAGCAGCACGCGCGATGACCCGCCCGGCCAGTAGCGTTTTCCCACTTTGTCCGTTACCGCCCGCCCGGACAGCGCCATCACCGTTTCGGTCTGCATGGTTATCAGCCCCTTCTGTATTTCCCCGCCGCTGAATTGCAGGTACACCGGAATGTCCTTCGGACAGCGGGCAAAGGCGGGCGTATCACGCCCCACGCCTTCCGGGTTGCTCAGGAAGCGCGGCAGGTCGTCCGTGGTCAGACATTCGATATGCACCTGATAGCGTTTTTCATGACCGTCCTCGCTGGGCACCTGAAAGTAGCCCAGATGTCCCACCGGATCCCCGGCCTTAATCGGATAGGGGTCAGGACACACCACCGTATCAAACTGTACTGTTTCGCGTGACGGCGGCAGGAACGGCGACCACCACGCCGGACGGGTGACGCTGTCGCGGGCCGGAACCAGATTCCCTTTGTCGCATACTAACCAGACCCGGTCCCCGGCGTTAAGGCTCATGCAGCCCGAAACCGCTTCCGACAGTGTGACATGCGCATACTGTCGCCCGTTGCTCCCGGTCATCGTGTCGGCGCTCACCGCCCTGTCCCATGTCACCCGCGTGCCGGATGGCAGATCCGCCGCCACCCACTGCCGGGACGCGTCCACATACGCATTCAGGTGCTGGCCGTCTGCCACTTTGAACGCTGTGCTGTCCTGCTCCGGGTAGGCCAGCCAGGGCGCAAGGTGCATGTATAGGGTGTAAAAGGTCAGTCCGCTCTCTGCCGTTTTCCCTGGCTGAATATGGTGCCGGACCAGCACAAAAGACCCGGAGTAGCGTAAATCCCCCCAGTACCACGGCACGCTGAGGTAATCCCGGTTTATCCGGTACGCCACCACTTCACCGTCCGCCATGAAGCGCACGGCCTGCTCCCCCTTAAACGGCACCGGAAAATCCACGGCCTCATTCATCGCCTGACCACTGAGCGCACACCACGGGGTCGTGGTGTCAGTGATGTGAATACCACCGTGCCACATACCGTTACGGCCAATCAGCCAGTGTCCGATAGCTTCTCCTTCCAGATGCGCCAGCATCTCCTCCAGGTTACTGAACTCCCTGCCCCGGTTATTCTTCGGCACCGGCCAACGGATGGCCGGGAACTGCGGGCCGTTTTCCGGCTTCGACATAGCAAATCCTTTTAATTTCTCTGGTTAAATATCGCCCCATCATACACCGGCGGGAACTTAACCAAAATTTCCCTAAGTGTCGCAATATGTTACCGGGCCAGAGGGTACTGGCCGTGCGGGTTCACAACAAAACCGGCGTAGCGGCATTTACCATAACCCCCCTTATACGAAACGAATACACCTGAGGTTATTTATATGATCTCTGAGATCAGAACGATTTAACAACTTTGGATTTGAAGAAAAGATGTTATCTCACGGATGTAAGCAAAAACCTTAGGGCGGCAGAAGCTGCCAGATTAGCCTTAATCAAAGCGTCAGTTCAGACCAGCGTCAGCAACGGAATGCTGAGACGCATAACAGCAATCTGACAGGCACAAACCTGGCAGGCTGCCATCACAACACTGCGACAGCACTGTTACCTTGTACATGGCATCCACGGCTTTCTGTGTCTGGCCTGTCATTGATGCACACTATCTCTATGCCGCTATAGCAGAATCTCCGGCATCTTATACCAGAGCCATATTCTGGCTGAACATGCACAGACATCTGGATCTTATCAGGCATAAATCTGTTATTTCTGAAAGGTATAAACCAGCTAATAATTTAATTTTTAATGCAGTTTCCATGAAAGTTAAATGTAAAATATTACATTCAGCAATATATTTCGTTTCAGATCTGTTTATGTTTTAATAAACATTCTTAAATAAGACCTACACGAGGCACGTTATAATTATGTTTAAATAAAATAGATGTTAGGTTAATTCAGGATTCAGACTGATTTTTCCAGGCTGGCGATGTTCTTTCAACGTCAATAAGCCGTTGATATTGAATTATAATTAACCGAGAAAATCTATTGACTGTTATTTCTTCAGTTGAAGTGCTATCTTTTGGTATAGGTTTTAACAATTGAAATCTCCATTCCGATCGCTATTGCCGATCATAATGGCGGGGGTATAATTTTCCTCAGTTAAATAGAATCAGGGCAAATCAGTTTTGACACCTTATTTTCGAAATACTCAGGATGTCGGATATGAATTATTGTCAAAAGAAGAAATGATAAAAAGGTTGAGCTATTACGGCTTTTCTGAAGTTGCGGATATTCTGCGGTTCATAAAGCTGGTTTGCTCATCGCCTCCTGATCTGATTGACTTTACTTATATCCGCAATAAAGTGGGCTCATGCCTTGATCATAATGACGACGGCAGCGAATATTTTATCGGCCTCAGAGAGTTTGCCTCCGAGCTGGACGCAGTTCTCTATTACATCGGACGATAATAATCCCTCTCCCGGGGAGAAATGATCATCAAGCTGAAGCTGTCAGATAGCAAAACCAATAGATTATCCCGTTATCCTGACGGATGGGTGACAAGCTTAACCAGGTTAACTTTCACCCTGATTTGAGCAATTCCCCTCTCTGTTCTACCTTCAGACCGGTACGTTAATCCCATGACATTTACCGGAGGCCCGATGACAGACGTTCATAATACCGCCGCCTACAGGGGCACCCTGTTTTTTGATGTTAACGAAACCCTGCTGGACACCGCCGTACTGAACCAGGCGGTAGCACAGCGGCTGGGCGACAGACCAGAACGGGCCGAGGCCTGGTTTACTTCTGTTCTGCATCATTCGCTGGTCGAGTCGGTGAGCGGCAGCTGGCACAATTTTGGCGAGATCGCAGAAGCGGTACTGGCGATGACCGCCGCGCGTTATGGCGTGACTTTGCCGGAGAATGCCACACCGCTGGCGGATATTATCGCATCCATGCCCGCGCATCCTGATGTTGCGGCAGGCTTAGCGGCGCTGCGACAGCAGGGTTATACGCTGGTTGCGCTGACCAACTCCTCGGCGGCGCTGGCGGAGAAACAGCTCAGCTCTGCCGGGCTTGCGCCGCTGTTCAGTCGCATCCTCAGCGTTGAGCAGCCGCAGATTTATAAGCCCGATCTGAGAGTCTATCGCTGGGCGATGGAAGAGATGGATAAGCCTGTGGCTGCGTGCATGATGGTGGCAGCCCACGGCTGGGATGTCGGCGGCGCCAAGCGCGCAGGTATGAAAACCGCTTTTATCTCCCGCAAAGGGCAGGCGCTCTTTCCGCTGGCTCCTGCTCCCGATCTGATCGTCAGCGACATCGCTGCCCTGGCAGAAGAGATTAAACCGCTCTGCTGAATCAGGTCAGAAAAGTGACGTGACCCGGTCACTCAGGTTTCCTGATCGTCGAATGCGGATCTGACCGCCTCCACCACCCGCTGCGCGGTCGCTGCGTCATCCAGCAGCGGGAAGGTTTTTTTCAGCTTGCCGGAGATCTGCCAGCCATTCTCCTTCAGCGATCGGATGATTCGGCTGGCGTCCTGATCGGGCATCTCAATCACCTCTTTCAGCGCCTGCTGCGCGCGCTGAAAGATCACCAGCACCCGCGCTTCATCGGCCATCCCGGTCAGCACCGTATGTTCAACCACTCTGGCGGTGTAGAGCACATGCCCGGTTAAATCGGGATAGCGCCAGGCAAACCGGGCATCGTTGTATTCGCTGAAGCTGAAGTTACTCAGCGTGCCATCTTCATAGGTTTTCAGCTCGCCAAAGCGATAGCAGCCGGCATAGCGCCGCATCAGCTGTTTTGAAAAAATATCCAATGTGCGATCGTAACCGACCCGAAAATCCATGGAGCTGGTAATGGTGGCTGAGACCGGCAGGATCACCCCATCCGGTATCGCGCCGTCGCGGATCAGCGTGTCGTTGATGAGAAAGCGATGGATGCGGCCATTGCCGTCACGCATCGGATGGATATAGACGAAGCCGAACGCGATGACCCCGGCACGGGCCAGCGGCGCGGCGCCCTGCGTCGCCTGCTCAAAGGCTTTCAGTCCCTGCATAAAGCGCGGAACATCTTCATAGTGCGGCGCAATATAGTGGACGATGTCCTCGCGCATCGTCGACTGGCCAACAAACACCGGCGAGCGTCGCAGACCCAGTCCCAGCGCCTCCCTGCCCAGAATGCCCTGCTGGATGGTGTGCAGACTGGCATCGCTGAGTGGATCGTCAAGCTGACCGCAATATTGCGCAATTACGTGGGCGAAGCGCTGAATGCGATCGCCCTGATCGGCCTCTTTCTCAATCAGGAAGCTGGCCCGCGACTCTTTAAAGGTGAGCCAGCTGGCGGTGCGCATCAGAATATCTGCGCCAAAGGTGTTATCCAGCTCGGTAAAGGCGCTGTTGAGATCAAACGCCAGCGCCTGTTCAACCGCCGCAGTGCGGCGTACCAGCGGGCAGAAGTCCACCGTTCCCGGCAGGTTATCATTGATGCGCCAGCGTCTGGCGCGCCTGACCGTGGTGCGGGTCAGGTACGCTTTGGATGAGATCGCCTCTATGTAGCCGCCATTGCTGACATCCGGCACCTGTAGCCTCTCACCGGTCAGCCACTCATAGAGAAAGCCAGCGCGGCGCGCATACTGTCCGAACGGCTCGCGGCGGCACCAGCTCTCCAGCGGTTCAGGACCGATGGCGGCGAACAGGCGGGCAAAAAATTCCAGATGGATCTCTTCATATTTGAGGCCAAAGGCGAAATGACCGGCGAAATCATCTTCCGGCTGATAGCCTGGCGGATAGTGATTCTCCAGCCGTCCCTGACTCTCATGGCGGGAGCGGACCGTGCCGATGGCGGATGTTACCCGCAGCGGCTGCACCAGCTGAAGGGAATAACGTTCACAGAGTGCGCTGAAGCCGACCAGCATGGCGAATCCTTTATCAGAAGCCTTAAAAAGATAACAGGAGCCAGATCTAACATGAAAACAGTAATTTCGCCAGGCTTAAGACATTAATCTTTGCCCGAAAATGATAATAAATCAGCCGTTCAGCGCTAAAAAGATAAATTCAGGGTTTAACCACGATGCACAGCAGGCCGATGACGATCATTATTACTCCCGCCAGGCTATGCCAGCTGAAAGCCTCATGAAACACTGGCAGGCAGACCGCGACCAGCCACACCAGCACGTAACTGAGGCTGAGCAGCGGATAGACCCGGTTCAGCGGAAAAGAGTGCAGCGCCCGGATCCAGCAGAGCATCGAGAGGCCGTAAGCCCCCAGTCCGCACAGCAGCAGCAGCACGGGCAGCGGGGCGACAGCGGGCAGCGACATCATGCTGCTGACGTCCGGCAGCCGCGGCATCGCCCAGCGCATCATCAGCTGCGCCGCCGAAACTAACAGCACGCTACACGCGACCCATCCGTAGCCCCTCATAGCTGGCTGGCCATCAGCGCGACGCCCGTGACCACCAGCAGCGTACCCACGATCTGGCGCAGGGTTAACCGCTCGCGCCACAGCATCCGTCCGGCCAGCGCCACAAAAATAAAGTTGAGGCTCAGCATCGGATAGGCCTGGCTGACCGGCACGCGCTGCAACACCACCAGCCAGATAAGCATCGCGAAGCCTAACAGCAGCATGCTCACCATAATCCAGCGCATCGTACTGCGGCGTGTGGCGGCGCGCGTCGCCTGCTTCTGGCAGAGCTGCGCGCTACAGCTGAGCAGACTTACCACGATAATCAGCAGCAGCATCAGGGTTGCTGGCTGTAATAGAGGCAGACCAGTCTGCCCTGGCGATAAACCGCATCCGGCACCGGCACATTCTCCCCGATGTCGCTATGCGCCGAATCCACCAGTAGCAGCAGCGAGACACTGCCGCTGCGGCGATGCTCAGCCAGCCAGCCGCTAAAAGCCGCGCTGCTGACAAAGCGGGACTGCGCATCCGGGTAGCTCAGCCCATACTCCAGCTCACCTTTGGTGTCATAGAAACCGATGTCGCTGCGTTGCAGATGCCAGGCCACCGCCGACGCCACGCCGGGATTGTCCGCCAGAATATAGCGACTGGCGGCCAGCCGCTGCCCGATCGCCGCGACAAAATGTTGCGGCTGTTTGGCGTCGCGTATTTTATCGGGGATGGCTGAACCCACTGTCAGCGCGAGGATCAGCGGACAGAGCGCCGCTGCCAGCCAGCGGCGCTGAGACCCCCGGCAACTGAACGCGCCGGTCAGCGCCCAGCCGAGAAACGCCAGCGCAGCCAGCGCCAGCTTCAGCATCTCGTGCGCGGCAAACAGCGGATGATGGGTCAGGCTCCAGGGAGCCAGCACCAGCAGCAGGGCGGCCAGCCCGATCACGCCAAAGAGCAGGTTCAGCCAGCCATTTATGGCTAACGCGCGCCCTGCCCGCTGCGCGGCGTTCAGGCCGTAGTGCGCCATCAGCAGCGACAGCGGCACAAAACAGGGCAGGATGTAGGTTGGCAGCTTGCCTTTTGCCAGGCTGAAAAACAGCAGCGGCATTACCGTCCAGCTCAGCAGATAGAGCGCGCCGGGATGGCGCTGACGTTCACGCCAGCCGCTGATCAGCGCGCCGGGCAGCAACGCCATCCAGGGCAATGTCCCCAGCAGCAACACCGGCAGGTAGTACCAGAAAGGCGCTTTGTGCTGGGCATTATCTTCCGCGAAGCGCTGGATATGCTCAACCCAGAAGAAGTAGTGCCAGAAATCGGGGGCCTGACGCGCGATCGCCAGCACCCAGGGTAAGCTGATCGCCGCCGCGGAGAGCAGCGCCAGCGGCCCGAAGCAGAGCAGTTCGCGCAGCCGCTGCCGCCAGATCGCCCAGGGCAGGATCGCCAGCACCGGCAGCGCCAGCGCCAGAAAGCCTTTGGTCATAAAGCCCATGCCGCAGGCGAGCCCCAGCAGCAGATAGCCACCGGCGCGCGAGGCACCGCCCTTCGCTTCCGTCGCCAGCCAGAAGCTGCACATTGCGGCCGCCAGCCAGAGCATCAGCATCGGGTCGAGCACCGCATAGGTGCCGACGCCATAGACCAGCAGTGAACTGAGGAAAATCAGACTACCGACAGCGGCGGTGCGGGCCGAACCAAACAGCCGCCGGCCAAGCCAGTAGATCAGCGCGGCGGTCAGCGCCGTCGAGAATATCGATCCGGCCCGCACGCCAAAATTGTTGTGACCAAACAGCCACTGACCCAGCGAGTTGACCCAGTAGCCTGCAATCGGTTTTTCAAAATAGCGCAGGCCAAAGAAGTGCGGTGTAACCCAGTTGCCGGTGGCCAGCATCTCCCGGCTGATCTCCGCATAGCGGGTCTCATCCGGCTGCCAGAGGTCACGGAACACCGGCGGGATCAGATAGTAGAGCGTAAAAAAGCTGAACAACAGCAGCCATCGGGTGGTGTTACGTATCTGCACTATTTCGCCTCTTCCATTGTTTTCTGACAGCCGAGCCACCCTTCCCGCCCGGCGATCTCCCCTCTGACCACTTTGCCCACCGGCAGCGTGGTGAGATCCGCAGGCAGCAGCTCGCTTAACGGACAGAACTGAATACCGTGGCGGGCTGCCGCGCTGAGAAGCAGGTTAAAATCGGGGCAACCGATGATCCCCTCGACTTCGGCGTGAACGGTGTAAACCGCTCCGTCGTCCGCCGCGAGCATCTTCGCCAGAATGTAGTCGTTGTACTCTTCCGCGCTGACTTCGCGGCCCACCACTTCATCCCAGGTAGGCAGCGTCACCGGGATCTGCACCGTGCCGATCGTGCCATCCGGCAGCAGCGGCCGGAAAGGACCGCTGCCGCGGCAGTCGCTGTTGTAGTGAAAGCCAAAACGCTGTTTCGCGGCGATCACCCGACCATCGGCGCGCCAGCCCGCCACCGCTGAGCAGCTGACTGGCTGACCGAGGATCGCACTGAGTGTCTCGATGCCGCGCGCTATCTGACTGACCAGCTTCTCTTCCGGCCAGACGCCCGCCCAGGTCTGCCAGGCGAAGTGATCCCAGGCGTGCAGGCCCACCTCATGCTGCCGGGCGGTCTGCTGCATAATCTGCCGCAAACCGCGACCCATCTGTCTGCCCGGCCAGGCCGTTCCGGCGAGCAGAATATCCCAGCCATAGAGTGAGGCGGCGCGGGATCGCAGCATCTTCCAGAGAAAGGCGGGCTTTATCAGCCGCCAGAGATGACGTCCCATGTTGTCCGGCCCGACGCTGAAGAAAAAACTGGCCCGCACCCCATGGAGCCGGAACAGCTCAAGCAGCGCCGGCACGCCCCGCTGCGTGCCGCGCCAGGTATCCACGTCAATCCGCAGACCGATCTTCTTCATCACTAATCAGCCTGTTTCTCAAGGGTGCGCAGGAAGAAATCGAGCGTGTTGTCGATGGTGACATCCATCGTCACGGTCGGCGTCCAGCCGAGTAAGCGACGCGCATTACGGATGGCGGGTTTACGGTGCTCCACATCCTGGTAACCTTTACCGTAGTAGCTGCTGCTCTCCACTTCGCGGAAACCGGCAAACGGCGGGAACTGACTGCGCAGCGGATGGCGCTCGAAGCTGGCCAGCAGCTGCTCGGCCAGCTCTTTGATACTCGCTTCGTTGTCCGGGTTACCGATATTGATGATCTGACCATCACAATTCTGCTGTTTGTTTTCGATAATGCGGAACAGTGCTTCCACGCCATCCTGAATATCGGTAAAGCAGCGCTTCTGCTTGCCGCCGTCGATCAGCTTGATGGGCGAGCCTTCCACCAGGTTGAGGATCAGCTGGGTAATGGCGCGTGAGCTGCCGATGCGTGCCGCATTGAGATTGTCGAGGCGCGGCCCCATCCAGTTGAAGGGACGGAACAGGGTAAAACGCAGCCCCTCTTTTTCGCCATAGGCCCAGATCACCCGGTCCAGCAGCTGTTTAGAGACCGAGTAGATCCAGCGCTGTTTGTTAATCGGTCCGACCACCAGATTAGAGCTATCCTCGTCGAAGCTGGCATCGGTACACATGCCGTAGACCTCAGAAGTGGATGGGAAAATGATGCGCTTCTGATACTTCACGCAGTCGCGAATGATTTTCAGGTTCTCTTCGAAATCGAGTTCAAATACGCGCAGTGGATTGCGGGTGTATTCAATCGGCGTAGCGATCGCCACCAGCGGCAGGATGACGTCACATTTTTTGATGTGATACTCAATCCATTCGGAGTGGATGGCGATGTCCCCTTCGACGAAATGGAAGCGCGGATGATCGAGGAAGCGACTGATGGCGTCTGAGCTGATGTCCAGCCCATAGACCTCAAAATGCTCATCCTGCAACAGGCGCTCGGTAAGGTGATTGCCGATAAAGCCGTTAACGCCGAGGATCAGCACGCGGGTGCGGCGTTGCAGCGCAGACTGCGGCTGTGAGTAAAGCAGTGCGCCTGGCACCATGCCCAGACTCTGCGCCAGCTGACTGCCATTCATATAGACGCCATGCTCAGACTGGCCGGTCAGGATCTCAAGCGCGCCCTCGCCACAGGCGATCAGGAACGGCTGCTTAGAGATGACCGTGCCCGGCTTCGCATGATGCTGCTGCGGATGAACCCGGCTTTTCCAGACGATGAATCTGACCGAGCCCGCAAAGGCATAAGCGCCAGGCCAGGGATCGGTGACCGCCCGGACCAGGTTGTGAATCGCTTCGGCAGGCTGATGCCAGTCGATGCGGCCATCTTCCGCCGTGCGACGGCCCACTCGGGTCGCCTGGCTCTCATCCTGCGCCCACTCCGTCACTTCACCCTGACGCAGACGCGGCAGCACGTCGCCAAGCAGCTGCTCTGCGGCCTGGGTCAGTTTGCGGTGCAGCGTCAGCGCGTTGTCCTGATCCTCAATGGCGACCTTCTGCTGTGCCAGAATATTGCCGGCATCGGCGCGCTTCACCATGCGATGCAGCGTGACGCCGGTTTCACGCTCGCCGTTGATCAGCGCCCAGTTAAGCGGCGCGCGACCCCGGTATTTGGGCAGCAGCGAGCCATGCAGGTTAAAGGCCCCCTTTTCAGCACATTGCAGGATCTCATCGCTCAGCAGATGGCGATAGTAGAAGGAGAAAATCATCTCTGGCGCCATGCTGCGGATGCGGTCGAGCCAGATCGGGTGGTTCGCCTCGTCCGGGGCATAGACCGGGATACCATGCTCCGCCGCCAGCCGCGCTACTGAGCCGAAAAAGTGATTTTCGGTCGCCACATCGTTGTGAGTAAAAATGGCGGTGATCTCATAGCCTGCGCTCAGCAGCGCATTGATGCCGACACAGCCCATGTCGTGATAGGCGAAAACAACGGTCTTCATGATTGATTATCCTGTACTGAAGGCTCTTCTGGAGCCTGAACAATGCGTTGAACGAAATAGCGCGGACGCGCCCGGACGTCGTTATAAATACGCCCGATGTACTCTCCGAGCAGTCCCATACCCACAAACTGGGCACCGATAAACATGAACAGCACGGCGAACAGCACGAAGACGCCGTCACCCGCCCAGGCCGCGCCGAAAAAGAGCCGCAGCACGATCAGCACCAGCGAAAAGGCGAAGCCGGAGAGGGCAATCAGGCTGCCGACCACGCTGAGCAGACGCAGCGGCGTAGTGGTCAGGCAGGTCACCAGGTCGTACATCAGGTTGATCAGCCGCATAAAGCTGTATTTCGAGTCGCCAAAGGCCCGCTCGGCGTGGATCACCGGCAGTTCAATGGTGTTTCGGGCAAAGGTGTTAGCCAGAATCGGAATGAAGGTGCTGCGTTCGTGACAGTTGAGCATCGCCTCGACAATGTGCCGACGATAGGCGCGCAGCATGCAGCCGTAGTCGCCCATCGCTTTGCCGGTCACCCGCTGGATCAGCCGGTTAAGGGTGCGCGAGGCAGTACGCCGGAACCAGCTATCCTGGCGCTGCTGACGCACCGTTCCCACCACGTCATACCCCTGACGCGCGGCTTCAACCAGCCGCGGGATCTCTTCCGGTGGGTTTTGCAGATCGGCATCCAGCGTGATGATCAGATCACCCTGCACCTGGCTGAAACCCGCCATAATGGCGGAGTGCTGGCCATAGTTACGGTTGAGCAGCACGCCGGTTATCCGGCTGCCAGGCACGGTGGCGGCCTGCTCAATCAGCTCCGCGGAGCGATCGCTGCTGCCGTCATCCACCAGCAGAATTTCATACTCAAGCTGTAAGGGTTCACAGGCGGCGACGGTGCGCTGAAGCAGCTCCGGCAGGCTCTCCTGCTCGTTGTAGACCGGAATGACCACTGAGAGCATGTTGATCGGTTTACTATCGCGCATCTCAGGCTCCGGCAATGTCATGTAAAGCTGCAATCACCCGTTCGACATCCTGATCCGTCATCGACGGAAACAGCGGAATGGAACACATCTGCTGACTGTTACGTTCACTCACCGGCAGACGCAAATCGGGATAGCGCTCGCGGTAGTACTTGTGGGTATGGGCGGCGCGGAAGTGCAGGCCACTGCCGATATTGCGTTCTTTCAGCGCCTGCATAAACGCATCCCGCGACAGCCCGCAACGCTGTTCATCGACGCGCAGAATAAACAGATGCCAGGCGTGCTGGTGCGGCCAGGCGGGCAGTGACAGCGGCGTAAATGGCAGGTCAGGCAACGCCGCAAGATAGCGTTCAGCAATCTCACGGCGGCGGGCGATAAAGCCCGGCAGCTTTTGCAGCTGTACCAGCGCAATGGCGGCGCTGATGTCGGGCAGATTGTATTTAAAGCCCGGCATCATCACTTCCGCCTGCGGCAGACGCCCCTGGGTCTGGCGATCAAACGCATCCACCGCCAGGCCGTGAAACTTCAGGCTGCGGATACGGTCGGCCAGCGCGGCATCATCGGTCACTACCAGTCCGCCTTCTGCACAGGTGATGTTTTTGATGGCGTGGAAAGAGAAAATTGCGGTGCCACGGACGCCGATCGGCTCTCCCCGATAGGTGGTGCCTACCGCATGGGCCGCGTCTTCAATAATGGCGATGCCATGTTGATCCGCCAGCTGATAGAGCGGGGCGAGATCGGCGGGCGCACCGGCATAATGCACCGGTATGATGGCACGGGTGCGCGGCGTAATCGCCCGGGCGACCTGTTCCGCTGTCACCATCAGGTTGTCAGGGTCCACATCAATCATCACCGGCGTCGCGCCCAGCAGCGTAATCAGATTCAGGGTAGAGACCCAGGTCAGCGATGGCGTGATCACCTCATCTCCCGGTTTGATCCCCATCGCCAGCAGCGTGACATGCATACCTGCCGTGGCCGAGCTGACAGCAATCGCGTGCTGATTGCCGGTGAGCTGGATAAAGGCCTGCTCCAGCTCGGCACATCGGGCACCGGTGGTTATCCAGCCAGAGTCAAATACCGCTTTTACAGCGGCCAGCTCCTCATCACCAAACGAGGGGCGGGAAAAAGGCAAAAAATCCATGCTAAAACTCCTGCAAATCATACCCATAAGCGATCGCGCGTTGTTAATCGGGCACAACGCCAGAAACGAAATCGAAATAGCGGTTTATCAGCGTCCGGTCAGCGGGGGAATAGCGCCACCGCTCCCCTTCGGGAATACTATTTACCGGGTTGCGAATACAAATTAGCGTATGAATGTTAACTGAACATTAAATGGAGAGGATTATTTTCAATAAAATCAAAGCGGATTCATTTAATGATCTTTGAAAAAGTTCATTTCTGAATATTAATATTTGCGCTGTTCGTCACTCTTTTTACTTTATTGATGCTCTGTTTAAAAATCACCGACGTAGTGCGCAGATCGCAATAGCGGGCATGTCAGATAAAATAAACCAGCGCTACAGGTAATTTAATTGCAACTCATTGAATATTAATAGTTAAAAAAGAGTGGTTTTTAACGGGGACGGGACGGAATAAACCGCACCGGGCCAGCGCGCCGTTTAAAGCAAGTCAATATGGCGGGCCTTAAGGTAATCTTAATAATAATCGCGGCCGCAAACATGACTTGATACTCATCATTACAACGCGACGCTCCCATTTGTCATCAATAGTTAATATTCCTCAGAATATCTGTGCATCGCAGGTAAAAATAGTGCTAAAAGGATGAATAAATTCGCCACGTCAGGCGTTAACGTCTGGCCTGCGCCATAAAGAGAATAATTCTGATGAAGCCTGTTACCTGCCTGCTCAGCCTGATAATTGCTTTCAGCCCGATGTTGCACGCCGCAGCGAAAACCTACGCGATAGCGCCTGATAAAACCTCGATAGGACTCTCCTGGCGCGCTTTTGGTCATGCGTTTTCGCAGGCGCGTTTACAGGGCGTGACCGGCACGGTCACGCTCAATCCTGCCGAAGATCGTGACGACCATATCGAGGTAAAAATTCCGGTCGCGACGCTGGTGGCGTCCAATACGCTGTTAACCTGGCAGCTGAAAAGTGATCTGTTCTTTGATGCGCAGCACTATCCTGAGATCCATTTTATCAGCACCCGGGTGGTTTCGCTGGGCGCGGGGAAGTACCGGATTTTTGGTACGCTATCGGTTAAAGATGTCAGCCGCCCAATCATCATGCTGGCGTCGCTGGACAGCGGACAGGCGATCGATCCCGCGTCACCGGCGCTGGCGCTGCATGCCTCAACGGCCATCTCCCGCACCGCCTTCCGGGTAGACCGGCTGGTCGGCGTGGTGGATGACCGGGTAGAGATTGCGCTGACCATTGCCGCCAGGGCGTCGTCGCCGCTGTAGCGGCAGGCCGGACGCCCTCTGCCGTTGCGATCAGCTCAGCGCTGATCGCAATTTATCTGCGGTGTCGCTCAGCTGTGACGGGGGATTACGGCCAATCAGCACATACTGATAGCCGTTACGCTGCCACCAGGCAAGATGCATGCCGTGACGCTGTTCACGTCCGGTGCTGTCGTCTTCATGCTGCGCCGGAGAGATGCAGAGCGCCATCGGACCATAATCGGCATGCAGCCAGGCAATCTGAGCAATCGAGGTGCGATCGTAGCGCAGAATGCGCACTATCTTCAGTTCAGCGCCCGGCAGCGTCAGTTGCTGCGGGTTGATCTGCAATCCCAGGTCGAGCCGGGCCCGCGCCAATCCCCGTTGCAGCGTGACGCCATCATCCGGGATGTCGGCCAGGGTTTCGGCGCTGTAGAGCGACATATAACGCGCCTCCAGATCGCGGATAGTCTGATTCTCATCAGCCTCCTCCTCTTCCGGCCGCGCGACAAACCCGATACCGGCACCCACCAGTAAAAAGCTCACTGACGCGGCAAGCAGCGCACGACGGCTGTAGCCCGCCACCGGCACCGGATCCGCTGCGGGGATGGCAGCCAGCCGCTGCGCCATTCTCGCCTGCGGGGCCTGTTGCAGAAGCGGCGCAAAGGCCGACTCAAAATCGAGGCTGCTGGCACGGAACAGCTCAACCCGACGCGCCAGTTCAGGATCGTCACTGAGCGCTCGCGTAAACTGAGCCGCCTCCTGGGGAGACATCTCACCATCCAGCCAGGCCACAATCGCCTCATCACGCCACGGTGGGCTAAAGGTTTCCCTGCTCATTTGTGATTCTCCTGCGGTGCTGACGCTGTTGCTGACAGCCTGGCCAGCGTGGCGCGGGCCGCGGCCAGACGGCTCATAATGGTGCCGATCGGCACCGCCAGCGTTTCTGCCGCCTCCTGATAGGTCAGTCCTTCAACGTAAACTAAAAACAGCGCGTTGCGCTGCGCCTCCGGCAGTGCATGGACCTGTTGCATGATGCGCTGAAAGTGCCGGCTGTCGTCATCAGCGGCGTGTCGGTCTGACGCCAGCAGCGCGTCAGGATCGACAAAGCCCTGTCCCTGCCGCACTTTGCGCGCCCGCAACTCGCTGATCCAGATGGAGTGGAGGATTGAAAACAGCCATCTGTCGATGCGCGTCCCCGGCGTAAACTGCGCGCTCCTTTCGAGCGCACGCACGCAGGTTGACTGCACCAGCTCTTCGGCCAGGTCACGGTTGTGCGACAGCACGTAGCCATAACGCCAGAGTCGGGTCAGGTGCTCAGCAAGCTGCTGACGAATATCACGGTAAGTAATGTTGTGATCCTCGCTGCCGCATCAGGCCTCGGGATGGCCATTAATCGCCGACTGGAGATCGCGATATTCTTCGCAATCGGTTCCGCAGATGCCGGCAATGGTTTTTAGCTGTTCGCGGGCCAGGTCAGGACGCCCTTTGATCATCCAGGCTTCGCCCAGATATTCACGCACTTTAGCGTAACGGGGATCGAGCGCAATGGCGCGCTGATAATAGCCGATGCCCTCATCGGTGCGGCCCAGCTTACGGGTGGCATAACCGCGATAATTCCAGGCTTCACGGGTATCCGGGTTTTTCAGCGTATCGAGTAAGTTCAGTGCGGCCTGGTATTCGCCTTTTTTCGCCAGGTGATAGGCGTAGCCGGTTTTATCGCCATCACTGAGCTTGCTGCTCTTCTCCGGCACACAGCTTTTAGTCTGGCTGTCATAGACCTGTCCCGTGGGACAGTCGGGTATCTTTTTATCACTGTCATTATCGCCCATCGCCATGCTCAGCGGAGCGTGCAGCATCAGCAGCAGTGCAGACGTGGCAAACAGCGGGAAAGCAGAATGCTTATTCATGATTTTTCCTTCTCGGGTCAGATGAGGCAGGGAATAAAACCAGCCGGAAGCGATCGGCATCACGGCGCTGTGGAGTAAACACTTCAGCGCCGGTTTCTATTCGCTCAAAACCAGAAAATTTTTTGCGCCCAGCCGCCCCGCTGCGGCTGAAAGGTTGCCGGAGCGAGCACGGCGGGCTGGTTCCGCTGACCCTCACCCGACCCTGAGATCAGATAACCTGCCCTCTCATTAGTCAGATAAACCAGAATAAATCTAAATATTAAAATATAAACCTATATTAAATCATTTTTTAGTTTTAAAGTTCCAATATACCTGGTGGCCGTTACTATTCCTGTCGCTTATCAGGAGATTCTGGTGAGGGAGTGAATTGGCGCTGAGCACAGGATTGATTGCGCCCAGGCTCATTTTTACAGGCTAACGTTAGCAAGAAAAATTATGGACAAAGTCTACTATCTGAATAAGTTAAGAAACTGCCCGTCAAAAGATATTCTCGACATCGTGACCAGTTATATGCGGAAAAAACTGCCGTCTGACGATCTCTCGTCATTCGAAGGGGCCTACGATCATCGTAAAGCTGAGCTGATTATGAATGAGACTTACAGCGAGGTGCCTGTCGAAGTCTGGAGGCTGGTCTGCTGAGCATTCGGAGTATCTGATGCGGGCCGGACAATCTTGATGCAGAGATAAAAGCAGAGCATCACTTATCCTGCCGTGATGCTCTGTTTTACTTCAGCGATGAAGACAGCAAATGGCTGTCAGAAATGATAGGAGAAGCCGATCTGACCGCTGTAATCGGTTTTAAAGACGCCACCAAAACTGGTGTCGACCTTCGCATTCAGTGAGAGATCGGGGGTGATCACCCCTTCCAGCCCCACACTGCCGCGATAACGGTTATCCGACCAGGCGCTGTAGTGCCGGTTTGACTGACGATCGGACAGCGTTGTCACCGAGCCCTTTGTTCCGGGCGAATATTGATATTCAATGCTGGTGCTGAGATTCAGATTCGGCAATCCGGCTCCCAGACCGCGTTTCTCTACCCGGATTCCGCTGGTGGTGAAGTAAGGCGTCGCTGAGCTTAGTGAGACTTCTGCATCTTCACCTTTCAGCCGGTAGCCCGACATCACCCCGCCGCTGATGCCGATGTAAGGCGAGATAAACAGCGTGTCGTCAGCCAGCCCGAACTGATAGCCGCTGCGCAGACTGCCAGCCAGCATCTGACTCTCTTTTTTCACACCGTTGATGCGCAGTGCAGGATCGAGCGTGATCTCCTGGTTCAGGTACATGTAACGGCTGGCCGCGTCGAAAAACCATCCCGCCTCAGACTGCCAGGCGTAGTAGATACCCATAGTGGCCAGACGATGCTGTTCCCTGCCCTCGCCTTTAACTTCGCCCTGGCTATAGCTGGCGCTGATGCCCGCCGTTTGCCCGTTGCTGTGCCTGTCCCAGCCCACATTCAGCGTCTGCTGATGGCTATCCAGACCGAGGAAATGCCCTTTTCGCTGCTCGATTGTCGCCCAGGAGCCGCTGCTTTCCGGGGATGCGCGCAGGCTGTCGCTCCGATCGTGTAGCTGACTGACCGCTTCACTGAAGATGTACTGACGCGAAGCGATCAGGGCGCGTGTCCGCTGGATCAGTGGCAGGTTATCGTAAACGGTGAACCACTCATCCGGGTTAAACGCCGGTTGTTTTGCTGCCTCTTCGGCTTCTTCGGCTTGCTCCTGTGCTTCGGCTTCGGCTTTCTCTTCCGCCTGCTCAGCGGCATTATCCTCAGCGGGGGCTTCCGGTGCAGGGGTCACTTCCGGCGCAGGCGTCGGTTCTGGCTCAGGGGTGACTTCCGGCGCAGGCGTCGGTTCTGGTTCAGGGGTCACTTCCGGCGCAGGCGTCGGTTCCGGCTCAGGGGTGACTTCCGGCGCAGGCGTCGGGTCTGGCTCAGGGGTCACTTCCGGCGCAGGCGTCGGGTCTGGCTCAGGGGTGACTTCCGGCGCAGGCGTCGGGTCTGGCTCAGGGGTGACTTCCGGCGCAGGCGTCGGATCTGGCTCAGGGGTGACTTCCGGCGCAGGCGTCGGTTCTGGCTCAGGGGTGACTTCTGGCGCAGGCGTCGGTTCCGGCTCAGGGGGCACTTCCGGCTCTGCCGACTGGTTTCGTTCGAGCACCCACAGCACCCGGTCGTTATCCTCCTTCACCTGATAATTTGGGGTATAAACGCTGAAGCCGCTATAACTGTCCGCAAAAGAGAAATAGCTGTGCGATGTCCCGGCAGGGGCGTCAACCATAACCAGATCCTGGGTCAGTGCGACCTGCTCATCGTTGCTTACCAGCAGGCTCACATCCAGCAGGTTATCGCCGCCGCTCGCCGAATTTTTCACAATCAGCTTATCGCTTTCCAGCGTGGACGGTTTCACTCCTAACATCAGGTTCAGACCCGTTGCATCCAGTGAATCAACATTCAGCGTTTTCGCGCTCCAGTCGGTCGCTGGCACCATGGAAAGCGTCGACCCATTTTCTGCCAGCAACGAGGTGACGTGACTGTCGCCGGTCATATTCCATGTCGCATTGGCATCCAGCGTCATACGACTGCTGCCGGTTGAGGTCACCGCCCCCTGATAATTCACCTTCCCCAGATAGAGTGATGCATTCTCAGCCAGCTGAACATCCCCTTCAACTTCACTGGCGGGCAGCAGCGCCAGCGCCTCCGCGCTGCGCACCGGCTGGCTACAGGTCACATCATCGGAGTAGATCGCGGAGTAGCAACGCCAGCTCTTCTCCGCTGCCTGCTGGCTGTCGTTATAGCCGAACGAGAGGGTTGCCCCGTCAGCAGCGACAATGCTGGCGTTGACCGCCGCATATTCACCCACCTGAAAATGCGCGCCCTGGCTGACAGTGATCTGATCCGCCTTGAATAAGGAGGTATTCCAGTCATCATCAATCACTACCCCGCCCGCATGGGCGACCGGCTGCCCGGAGAGGATCACGGTGTTATTCTCAACGTTAAGGTTGCCATTCAGGTTCATCCCGCCTGTCAGCGCCATTATCGACGTGGCGTTTTGCGGCAGAACATTGACATTCATCACCCCGTTAACCGCGTTTTCCAGGGTCTCTCCCAAAAAGCCGCGGAATACCTGCATGTTCAGCTGTGTCAGGCGATGGTTAATCGCGGCATCCGCATCTGTTCCCAGGTAAGTCCAGGTTGAAGTTGAGCTTTTATCGGTGGGGAAATACCAGTATGACTCGGTATTTAACTGAAAATATTCAGTATCTTTCGTATAGGGATTTTTGTAGACGTAGATGTTACCGGGCGTCCCCTCTGAATTGCTTTCGCTAAAGGTGTAAAAGGGAACGTCTGCTGCGGTATAGCCCGTGAGGTTGAGCGTAGCGTCTTTGTTACTGTGGTTAACCAGGGTCGCACCGCTGTCAGTATGGTTAATCTTTTTGAAACTCAGCGCATTGCCGTTTAAATCTAACCGACCGCCACGATAGCCAAAATAGATCTGGTCAGCAGCGACCTGTTTCCCGTCATTTAGCGTGACGGTCGGCCGGCCGCTGACCAGCGTGACGGAAGAGAAAGCCTGTTTGTTGCCTGCGGCATCTGCCTGCTGATCGAGAATAACCGTCCCGTCACCCACATTCAGTGAACCTGGATTTACGCCCTCAGCATTAACATGCAGGGTACCCGCACCGATCTTATGCAGGGCGTCGTTGGCGACTCCATTCACCTGCCACAACACATCTTTATCGGCGTCAACCTCAATTCCGCCTCCTGCCCAGGTTGCATTGACACCGGTCGCTGAAGTGACAGTGTAATCACTGGAAAACTGAAGTTTGCCCGCCCCCATGTTAACCGGCGTATTCAGCGTGATGACGCCACCAACCCCGTTGAAATGCAGATCTTTAGTCGCATCCAGCTCTGCGCTGCTGGCGGCTGAGGGCGCGACGCTCTGATATTTCGCATCCAGACCCTGCCAGGACCAGAGGCTGCTCCCCTGACTGATTTGCGTCTGATCCCAGTAAATGGGCGTGCTCTGATCGCTGTCAGTGACATCTGGCGAGATATTCGCGGCCTGAACTGACGCGATAAAATCGCCAGGGATATAGTCGGCAATCGAGCGTTTTCTGTAGAGGCCGCTGTCAGAGTCATAGCCGACGTGAACCGCCACCAGTTTCCATTGCTGATCGACATCATCCCAGGCAAACACCGGGCTGCCGCTGTCTCCGGCATTGGCACCGATGGAAAGCGGCGTTGTGTTGGCATCGTCCGGGCCAAGATTGTAATAGCGCAGATAAGAGCCATAGGAGATTTCCCGCACATTCTCCGCACTGATTGTCCCGCCGGTCTTCCAGTCGTATGCGCCGGTAAGGGTGATGCGCTCGGTCTGCTCATCATTGATCTGAGTCTGTGTACCTGTGCCGACCCGGGTATACCAGGAGTAGCGTGACAGGTAGTTGGCCAGAAAATCGGATCGGGTCACAAAGGTATAGGGGGCCGCGTCGGTCACGACTTTATCGAGTCGTGGCGCATGGAAATCATCCGTACTGAGTTCGTTGCGATTGATAAGATTATAAGTGGCGGCATACTGCGCACCGTTGCCAAATGAAACCGTTTTATAACCGCTGTTATGCTTTACGCTGACAATATAGGAGGGTGAGATAAGCGTCGCATAGCCCATTGAGGAGACGCCGCCAAAGTCAGGCATCGGGAAGCCAAGATAAGCAGAGAGCGAACCCTCTTTTTTATACACGGGCGCATTCATCGTGCCGGCGGTAAAATTGCCCAGATTTTCACCAAAATCACGATATTCCTGTACATCAATATCGTTCAGCATTATACCCGCATAAGATTTAGTACAGATAAAGAAGGTGCAGCACAACGCTGCGCTTCTAAAATATTTCAATGGATTATCCTCATGAGGCTATTTTTATTTAAGAAAACTTCCCTGACTTAATAAATACTATCATTACAATAATCTGTGATTAAATCTGATGTGGGTTATTTCATTGACCAGGATCAAAAAAGAACGGAAGATTAGCGTTAAATGCTAGCTAAGCTACTGTATTTAAAGACTATATAAAATCATTGCCAAAATAGAGCAAACATTGATATTTATATGAAAAATGATAAATTATTTATTATAATGGAATGGTCAAATGGATTTGAAATAAAAACGAAAGGACACATATGGATAAAAAACCTGACTGCTAATTAGTAATGTTACCTTGCGACTGCTTTTAATCATCAGCAAGTGATAATGTTCTGGAGATAAACCACAACGGTTGTGATTATTCGCGGGTAAGCTCAGTGCCCGTATTGGCAAAAAAGGAGAGATAAATGAAAAAAGCACTATGGATGATGCTGGCCTTACTCAGCACGGGTGTAGCTTATGCCAGTCAGACAGTGACGGTTGCAGAGGCAAAAAATATGCGTGACGATCGCCATGTGACGCTGACCGGCACGATAACTGGCCGGGCTGACGATGACCACTACTGGCTGAAGGATTCGACCGGTCGCATCCGTATTGACATTGATGACGACGATGATGAAGACGATAGCTATCTGATTGGCAAAAAAGTGCGGATAACCGGTGAAGTAGATCGCGACGATGGGCACAGTGAAATTGATGTTGATCGGATCTTTATCCTGAAATAAAAGGATAATGAAGAAGCATAAAGCCAGTGATTAAGCTGGCTTTTTTAATGAATGCTTTATACGTCCCTTCTGTCAACCAACCCCTTCATTGCAGGAGCTGGCTTTCAGCAAACCATCCTGACCTTCTGTTTATGGTGCAAGCAGTGTGCCTCTAGGCTCATGGCGAAATCGCCAGTTTCCGGTTCAGACAAACCCAAGGCGACCTATCCTGAGACAAAAGCGGATATTTTCGCCTCTGGCGCGCAGTGATGACTTAACTCCACGTCAGTTTTATAAGGAGCAGTCAGAGCCCGCCCTGGAGCCGCAACAACATAGTTACTATAAATATAACAAAAGAGTAAAACGATGATCCCTAACATTATCCCTGTCACCATGCTGAAGGGGACTTTCAAATGTTTGTTCTTATTTTTCGGATCTTTTTTCATAAAATTTCTCGATGTACTGTCTACAGATAAGGCATTTATGGGTCATGCTGTCACCCCTCGTCGGTCCGCTAATAAGGCCATTACATGAATGCGAGGCGAAAATGGGCTGCCTGAACGACTATCCTTCTGTAGAGTTAATAACTCCTTTATAAAGCTCAAGCAGTGATAAATCATTGATAAAGGCGTTAAACTCCTTATCGCCACTCAACGCGAACTTTTTCATGACATTGTATTTGTGCGCATAGACCGTTTTCACGGAAAGATTCAGGCGTTTTGCTGTTTGTCCCACGCTATAGCCTTTTTTTAAAAAACTCAGCACCTGTAACTGAACCACAGTAATGTGAGCAAACTCACAGCGTAAACAGTCCGAAGCTAAAAACCCGGTTACGTTCTCCTGATTTTCCAGCCACGACCGGGTTATCTTTCTGGATATGCTATAGATAGAATCTGTACGCGAAATCACGATCAAAGATCGATAGCAAACAGGAAGCTGTCCCATAATGATGTCATCAACGCTATCCGCAAACGCTAATATGATGCTACCGGGTTTGCGATCGCGGTAAGCGGGCTGACACATATAGAGACGCCATTGTGAAACATTGACCAGGATAATATCTGCCTGACGCAGGCTATAACTGTCAAAACCTGATAAAAATTTCACTTTGGTATCAACTGATAAGGCTTCCTCAATAATTTTTGAGATGCCTAGCCGGAAGAAGTAATCCTCACTGGTACAAACAACGTTAAAATCCATTTTTCCCTTCAGCATCTCAAAATTTAAGATAAAATTGCTATCAGGTAAACTTCCCGTTAATCAGGGTAAGCTCACCTTTCTCTTTTAATTCTTTTAACACTCTGCAAATTGAGCTTTTTGACAGGTGCGAACTGTGTTCAATCAGATAAAGCGCGGAAAAGCGTTTCTTAAGATGCGGCGGCAGCTTTTCCCAACGGCCAATCAAAGAGATAACTTCATCATAGGAGTTACTTTTCGGCAGCTGGATGTAGTTCATCAGGTCAGAATATTGGCCCGATAAAATCGACATGGCATCATTGAAAAGATCCTTTTCGAATACCAGTCGCCAGAATACATCATAATCTACAAAACTGACTTTTCCATAGTCTATTCTCTCCAGATAAACCGGCGGTTCATCGAGTGCCGGGGTGACGCCGACAACAAAAGGAGCCGACAAGATATTCAATACCTTATTCTCGCTCTTTAGCTTGAGTAAAAAATCACCATCAAGAATGAACATAACCCGCCGTACATTATCCTTAGTGAGATGATAACGACGCTTGCCACGTGAAATCTCGTCTGGATTAGCAACCTGTGTATAACCTGCTAATGCATCGATGATTCGTTCATGATTTTCAGTCACTCTATACATAATAATTGGCTCAATCTAACTAACACAGGGTTAGTGATTAGAAAAAAATGAGTAAATATCCGTTTGTTATAATCTCTTTTAATTTCGCCTGGTGTACTGCTACTTCCTGATCACCTCCCTGGATCACGTCACAAAAAATTTATTAAGAGTTCCACTATTATAGTAAAACTGTCACGATAAAATTCAATACCATAAACATGCGAAAAGAAAGAGCATAAGACCAGTTATTGGCCCTACAGCCAGATATTCAACCGTTAAAAAACCGTTTGATTAGCAAATCACCCTGGCAAGTGGTGGCTTGCTGATAGTGTTATAACTTTTTTCTTAAAAAAGGAATATATCATTACCATTTGAAGATGAATGTTATAAAAACGCCATATCAACAATATAAGTGTAATAAAAAGCGTCGGTCTATTTCATTGTCGAAAACCTTTAAATCAAATTAGCCTCATTGTTAACTCCCCAGGGATTTAATAAAACCACTGAACAGCCTCAACTGACAGCAATTAAACCACAGCAATATCAATTCGGACATTTAAATTAAAATAAGCTACATATATAGTTTTATACTCTGATATTTTAATTTTAACCAGCATAAAATGCCAATATCAAAGGTTAAATTTCCTTCGCCCGATTTTACATGGGAGCACCAAATGGGAAAAAAATATAATTTACTCACTCTTGTTCCTGCCGACATCCTCATCAGATCCTGACGATTGACTCTTATTACCCATACAATTTCTTAACTACAAAGGTAACGCCGCAGTTTAATTGACAGAAACAGAAGAGAGCACATCCACTGAAGACATAAAAAAAACCCTATCAGAGACGGAAAAGTCAGCTGGCAAAAAGTTAATTTTATGTAAACAAATAGAGAGTAATGATCGTAAAAATTTAAAATTACTAATCTAAATTTATCTCATCTTTTCTTTATCTGCAATCTTAATCCAGCTGCTCACTGAGTGGCTGGGCTATTCATATGTTTTTTTATCAAAAATCGCGATATCTCATGGGCTTTATCTTTACAAAAAACGCTGTTGTACAGGGCTGTATTTATCCTGTTGCGCTATATGTGCCAGCAGAAGGGGATGATTTTGCGGGTTAAGGAAAAATGGCAGATTGATAACTTTCATACTTTGAAAGAGGAGGATTGTTTTTATCAGAACGGAGCCGCTATCAGAGAAAGAATTTCCATCCCATATTGGTCACACGATAAGATGTCTCCGCTAACAGCTACTGGAATATTACAACGAAGGTTAGAATTTACTTATGTAATGAAGGTGTTGTCGCTCATAATGTTACGTCAGTTGCAATATAAGAATGTGAAATAACAACAGAAATTATTTTTCGGTTAACAATTAAAGCGTGTGGTTTAACTATTGTTCCAATATAAAACTATAAGGTGGGGTGATGAGCTGAATTAAGTGTTATTAAGATTACTTCACAAGCACCGACGCTTGTCGCAATTTAACCTTCTGTCGTCGGGAATTGGAGCGGGATTTTTCCTGGCAACCAAACCGTGTTCTGTTCTGGCCCAGGCTGGTTCGGACTAACCAATGAAGTAAATTCTTAATATGCACTCATCGAGAAATAGGGAAATTTTCAAATGAAAAAACTCGCGTTTTTATCCGCATCAGTGATGTCTGTTCTGTTCGCATCGCAGGCATTTGCTGCTTCAGATAACACCGTTACGTTTCAGGGTGAAGTCACCTCTGAAACCTGCTCTGTCACTATTAATGGTAACAGTGTTAAACCTATCGTACTGCTGCCAAGTGTAAATGCTTCAGAACTGGCGGCATCGGGTAATACTGCTGGTCAGGCGACCTTTGACATCGGTGTAACCGGCTGTACAGGAACTACTGAAAACGCCACTACTATTTCCAGCGTGTTCGTAGGTAATAGCGTGAGCACAGCGGGTAACCTGAGCAACGTCGCAGCCACAGATGCCGCTTCAAACGTTGAAGTCCAGATCCTGGATACTGCAAGTAAAACCATCGACTTCACCTCACCTTTTAATGGCGCTGGCGATCTCTCTCTGAAAGCGGGAGATACAAGTGCTTCTGCAACCTATACTGCGCAATATTACGCGACTGGTGCAGCAACCGCCGGTGCGGTTGAAGCGACCATGCAATATGCTGTGAGCTACAACTAATAATAAACAACAGGGATGGGACGTTAATTCAGAACATCATCTGGATTAAACCAGGCCATGGATGGCCTGCTTTATTTTTTGGGATCTGGTAGTTAACTATAACGGAAGGCTGGTATGTCTCGCTTAACGATCAATCATTCATTATGGCGTAACGCTCTATTCTTTGCATTTTCACTATTTATTTGTCAGGCCGCCTCTGCCAGCGTCGTAATGACAGGGTCACGCATTATCTATCCTTCAGATGCAAAGTCAGTAGATGCACAATTAAGAAATAATGACGATTTCCCCTATGTTATCCAGGCATGGTTTGATAGTGGCGATAAAGACTCGACGCCCGCTACGGGTAAAGCGCCATTTGTGGTGACGCCGCCTACATTCAGAATTGCGCCAAAAGATGGCCAGATATTGCGTATTTTTTTCACCGGCGGAAAGACACTGCCGCAGGACCGCGAGTCTGTTTTTTACTTTAACTTCCTACAGGTTCCTCCCGGAAACATCAGTGGTGATAAAGGCAATCAGATGGTGGTGCTGTTAAAAAACAGGTTAAAACTCTTTTATCGCCCGGCCACGCTGAAAACCAATACTAAGAAAATATTTGATTATTTAACGTTCAGCAATATCTCTTCTTCCGGTATCCGGGTGACAAATACCTCTCCCTATTATATTTCGTTAAGCACAGTGACTGTCAGAAATTCAGTTGCAAAAGAAGTTCCAATGGTTGCGCCCTTTGCAACCGTTGATGTGGCACTCACCGCAGGGAAAGCGATCGGTCATGTCCAGGGAATAGAAATCGGTTTAGTTAATGATTATGGGGCGGTGGTGACACATGAGTATCCAATCCAAAAATAAGAAAGCGAGCTTTCGTCTGGCGGTGATGACGTGCCTCGTTAAAGCCGCGCTGTTTTCACAGGCGGCTTATGCTGACGATTATCAGTTCGACAGCCGCCTGCTGGCCGGTTCAGGCTTTGCAGAAGGGGTTGATCTGACGAAGTTTAATGAAAAAGAGACGCTGGTTCCTGAGGGTAAGCAGGTTCTGGATATCAGCCTGAATGGCATCAAAATTAAAAGTGAAGTGCCGGTCAACTTCCGTAAAAAAAATGTGGCTGATAAGAGCGCACAGCCTTGTGTCGACGCTGATATGGTGAAACTGTTGCAGCTGAAAGCGGGCCTGCCCGCCGCGGCTAAGAATCAGTGTGTATTCCTGTCGGATATCACGAAGCAGGGAAGATGGAACATTAAGCAGTCTACACTGACGCTCGATTTTCTGATTCCCCAAATCTTACTCAACCGCCAGCCGCGCGATTACATCCCGGTTTCTGAATGGGATGCGGGTGCACCGCTGATATTTTTGCGCCATAACACCAGCTTTACCCGCAATATTCTGCGTAACTCTCACTATAACTATTGGTGGAGCATGGTCAACGCAGGCAGCAATCTTGGCATGTGGCAGCTACGCCATCAGGCTAACCTGCGTTATATGGAAAGCAGTACCGGCGGTGATCATTATAAATGGAACGCCGTGCGCACATGGGTCCAGCGTCCGCTGCCCGTCATATCCAGCGAGTTGATGGTCGGGGATACCTTTACCGATAGCTCAATGTTCGGCTCAATCTCCTTCAACGGCGTAAAACTCGCCACCGATCAGCGCATGTGGCCGCAGAGTCGCCGCGGTTATGCGCCTGAAGTACGGGGCGTCGCCACGACTAACGCCAGGGTGCTGATAAGCCAGGCCGGCAATGTGATTTATGAGACCCAGGTGCCGCCTGGCCCATTTTTGATTAACGATTTGTACAACACTCGCAGTCAGGGTGATTTGAAAGTGCAGATCATTGAAGCCGATGGTAAATCTTCATTTTTTACCGTGCCTTACGCCGCAGTACCAGACTCTATGCGTCCGGGCAATCTGAGCTATCAGTTCGCCGCGGGTAAAGTCAGGAATTATTACTCTGTCCCGAACGCCTTCACTGAAGGTGTATTGCAGTATGGACTCAACAACAGCATTACCTCTAATACCGGCGCGCGTCTCGCCAATAACTATCAGGCCCTGTTGATGGGGGGAGTTTACGCCTCTGAACTTGGCGCGCTGTCGCTCAATACCACCTGGTCACATGCCCGGGTGGAAAACAACCTGACCAAAAGCGGTTGGCGTGCTGAAGCCTCATACAGTAAAACCTTTCCTACCAATACCAACCTGGTGCTGGCAGCCTACCGTTACTCCACGTCGGGGTATCGCGAACTGGAAGATGTATTGGGCGTGCGGCGTCAGGAGAGAGGTGGAACGAATTACTATTCCGATACGCTTAAACAGCGTAACCGCTTCACGGCGACCGTCAGCCAGAATATGGCAGAGTATGGCACGCTCTCTCTCAGTGGCAGCAGCACCGACTATTATAACAATCGCTCGCGCATCAGTGAGATGCAGCTCTCTTACAACAATATGTGGAAGAAGCTGAGCTACAACATCAGTGTCGGCAGGCAGCGCTCCAGCTGGAGCAGTAACAATGCCTACATGTACAGTGTGGACGACAGCGATTACGACTCAAGCCGTTATCAGAAATATACTGAAAACATCATCTCCATCGGCATCTCCATGCCACTCGACTGGCGTGACAACCGCTCGTCTGTCTCCTTCGACACAACCCGGGATAAAAGTACTACGTCGGCGATGACCACCCTGTCCGGCTCCGCAGGTCAGGAGAGCGATTTCACCTATTCCCTCTATTCCAGTTATAGCAAATACCGCGATGTCGATCAGGGCAGAAATCATGACGTGCGCTGGGGATCAAACGTGCAGGAACGAACCCGAATGGGGACGGTCCGCGCCTCCTATGCCCACAGTGATGATTATCATCAGCTTGGCTTAGGTGCGTCAGGCACGCTGGCCATTCATGGCGGCGGCATCACGTACGGGCCTTACGCCAGCGATACCTTTGCGCTGGTTGAGGCTAAAGGCGCGAGCGGTGCGCGCGTCAATAATGCCCAGGGGGCGAAAATCGATCCCTTCGGCTACGCCATCGTGCCGTCTCTGGCACCTTACCGCTACAACACTATCAGCATTGACGGCAACTCTATGAATCAGAACGTTGAACTGGAGGGCGGCAACGTGCGTGTGGTACCGATCCTCGGCGGTGTGCCGAAGGTGTCGTTTAAAACCCTGAGCGGCACCCCGGCACTGATTTTAGCCATGCTGCCAGACGGAACACCGGTACCGATGGGTGCGGAAGTTAAAGACAGTAAAGGCAACAGTATCGGAATGGCCGGACAGAACGGGCAGATTTACGCTCGCCTGCCTGATGCGTCCGGCACGTTGTTCGTGAACTGGGGAAGCAGCAGAAAATGCCGCATCAATTACCAGTTACCTTTCCAGAAAGCCGGTGACAACAGCTTCGCCCGTTTAAATGGCACCTGTATCCAGTGAGAATGAACATGAATGGCAAAACTTCTGAACTGAAATCCTGGCTGATCGCGGCAGCTTTAATGGCCAGTAGCGTCGGGGCCCAGGCGACCTGCTACAAAGTCACCGGTATCGGGACCTCCACCTCAATGATTCCGCAGGAATTGGCGAATCAGGGCTATACCGCGAACAAATGGGGCGGGGTACTGGGTGACGCGACGGCATCGATTGCCTTCGGTACGATCATTATGGGAACCGGTGCACAGTCGCTTGCAAAAGCAGGTACGTTGCTGGCCAGCGCCGATCTGCCCTTCCTCGATAAAGCGCTCAAAGTGCCCTATACCGCGAATCAGATTGTCTTTAAGTGCGCGCTTAGTGATGCCGACTCGTTGTATGAAATGTATGCCCTGTATGGGTCTATGGGGGCATTTTATGGGGGTAAAGCGGTGACCGACGTGACAGGCGCTTACCAGACGCCGATAACGAACATTGCGTATCGCATTACCAATATGAAAACCGGCAATTATTACACCGGTTACTGGCAGCAGCGCCAGTTAACCAGCGCGGATTACATCACCTATGGGTCGAATATCTATATTCCGGCGTCGGCTTTCAGCGATACGCGATTTGAGCTGCTCAAAACTGATGATTTTTATGGCGTGATAGCACGCGACGCCTTCAAGCAGGTTACTTCTCCGCAGGGGTTCATCGCCTTTAAAGGCAACGGGATGAACGTCAATCTTACAACTGGAACATTGGCGACTTCTCCGTCGCCGCTCGAGACCTCCGCCGTCTGGAGTATGTATGGCGGGACAACCATTGTGATTCGCGGTAATACCTGCACCCTGGGCGATTTTGACCAGGTGGTGAAACTGCCGCCTATCAGTGCCAGCAATCTGCGTAACGGTGAGACCAGTAGTAACACCTTCAATGTCGCGATTAATTGTGAGTCGGGCGCCATTTCCGGCACCGTCTCAAACGACATCAATGCACCAGTGGCATTAGGCTTCCTGGTCACACAGCCTGCCGCGCTCTCACAGGCAAGCACGCTCGGTTTACAAACCAGTTCGGGCGGTATCAGCTACTTACTGGACGATAATTACGGCGCCAGCGGCGTTGCGTCAGGTGTGGGCATCCGCCTTTACTCGTCGGCGAGTAAAGCACTGAATCTGTTGTCCAGCAGTACGACCACCGGCACCGGTTCAGGTGCAGGCTGGTATGGCTATACCGAGCTGATGAATGAAACAGGCACGACGGAGTCCGGGGGCAAATCTTACGCCGGTACCTTTACGGCATCGCTTGAACAACTTCCGGGAGCAACCGCACAGGCAGGATCAGTCAATGCGCAAGCACAGATTATTGTCAGCCTCCAGTAAGTTGTTGCTGTGCGGTGCGCTGATTCTGAGCAGCGCCACCGCCAGCGCGGTTGTCAACTCGACCCAAAGCCGGCTGGTGTTTAATGAAGAGAGTATGGCGGAATCGCTGACCGTGGTGAACTCGGTCAGTGCTCCGGCACTGGTGCAGATGTGGACCGATGATAACGATCCACTCAGCCCGCCTGATCATCTCATTACACCGTTAATCGTGGTGCCGCCACTGTTCAAACTGGCACCCGCTGAATCGCGTAACGTGCGGGTGATGCTGCTGTCGCGGGATGGATTACCGAAAGATCGCGAGCGTGTGTACTGGCTGAATATTTATCAGATTCCGCCGAACACGCAGCAGCAAACCGCGCAGGAAAAGAAAGTGATCCTGCCGTTGCGCATCCGCCTGAAAGTCTTTATCCGCCCGATTGGGCTGAGAGCACCGGAAGAGACCATCGGCGAAAAACTGCGATTCACACTCAGTGAGCCGGGAACAAAAGATGCCGTATTGAATGTGAATAACCCAACCCCCTACTACATGAGTATCGGAAATCTCCGCCTTGGGTCAAAGTCCCTGAAAGCGGAGATGATCGCGCCCTTTTCGTCCATCACGGTTCCGGCTGCGGGTATGGAGAATAGCCGTACATTAAGCTGGAGCGTGATTGATGATTATGGCACGCAGACGCCCTATAAAAGAGAGTTAAGCAGCCCGTGAAAATGAATACGCTCACGACAGTGAATATGACCTATTTTCACAAATATCACATGTCTTATGATTTGATTGCTTCATTCATCCAGCAGGAAATGAATATCGATGATCTTTGTCTGCGCCATTATGCCGATCAGCAAAGTCTGTTAACGGCGGTGGCCGAAAATAGCCTTGATGTCATTTTTATTAACTCCTCCTGTTTATTTGACGGTTCGTTCCGAAAAGCAGAAATCAGGAAAATACTGGCTGTGCTCAGTGAGAACAGGAAAATTATTACGGTGCTTTTTGCTCAAAATATGAAAGCAGCACTGTTAAAGAAAATGCTCAATTCCGGCGTAAATATTATGATGAACTGGCAGGACACGCCGCAGGAACTGATCACAGCACTGAAGAGTGTCATGATGTCTTCCACAGAAAAGAGCTATGTTTCTCACTCCTTACGGGAACATTTACAGCAGGATTGCGCTGATCTGACGATAAAGGAGTGGGAAGTCATCAATCTTATTCAGGAGGGATATTCACTGTCGGAAATAGCCAGAAAAAATTGCCGTGCCATAAGCACCATTTCAACACAAAAAAGAAATGCCATGAATAAACTTCATTTGCGAAATGAGAACGAATTAATGTGCTTTTTGCATCAGAACGCTTTTTTCTAATAGCCACTATTTTCGGAAAGCCATGCTTATAAAATATATTGCCCCGCTGCTGGGAGGGGTATTGCTGTCCAGCCAGGCCTGCGCCCTGTCACTTCAGGAAGCGCTGATTGCGGCGAATACCTACAATGCGGAAATTAATGCCGCCCGCAGCGTACACGATGCCGATAGTCAGAAAAAGTATCAGGGATTTGCGGGATTGTTACCGACAATCTCACTGGATGGCTCATGGAGCAAATCCGATCAGCCGGATGCCACCTATTCTGCCGGTGTGACCCGCCACAACTACAGCTTTAACCTGACCCAGCCGGTTTTTGACATGTCGAAATATGCCAGCTGGCGCAGAACCGTGGTGATCAGCGATCTGGCTGATGTGAAACTGCTGGTTGCTCAACAGAAGCTGATTAGCGATGTGACGACCGCCTTTTACAACGTCGTCTATCAGCGCAGCGTGCTGCAAACGAATCAGCGGATCCTCGCCGCGTTCAGCGCCAAACTGAAACAGTCGCAGAAGGCGCTGGAAGTGGGCGATGGTACCCGGCTCGATGAAGCTGAAGCCCAGGCCAACTTCGATAAAGCCGTCGCCGACGAACTGGCGGCAGAAAACGATCTGAACGATGCCAACATCGCTTTTCGCCAGCTTACCGGCCTCGATGCGCAGAGCATTGGCACCACAAGCATGAGCTGTGTGCGTTTTCAGGACAAACTCATTCCTGAACAGTTAAAACGCAATGCTGCGGCCAATAATCTTGATGTGCTGTCCGCCATTCAGACCCTCAAAGCCAGTGAGTCTGACATTCTCACCGCAACTTCCAGCCATATGCCGGTAGTCACCTTTCAGGCTGGATACGGCAAGAACTGGAGCCGCGCTGAAGATGGTAACTATCTCGACACGCTTTTTGGCACGACCTCCAAAACCGACAATACCCAGATCAGCGTAAACGTCTCGGTTCCCCTGTTTGCCGGTGGCAGTCACATTTCACAAAGTCTGGAAGCCGCGCATCGCTTCGAACAGAGCAAGGATTTGCTGATTGATGCACGACGTAAATCTGAACAGCAGGTCATTCAGGCCGCATCCGGCGTAGAGAACAGCCGGTCGCAAATCAAAGCTTATGAGCGGGCCATCGCCTCCGCGCAGAAACGTCTGGATGCCACCCGGTATGGCCGGGAGATTGGCCAGCGAACGCTAATTGATGAGTTTAATGCTGAGAAAGACTATTTCCAGGCGGTTCAGGATCTGGCTCACGCGCAAAACATGCTTATTCAGTCGATCATCAAATTAAAAACAGCCACAGGTTCGCTCGATTATGCTGCGATGAAAAGTTTCAACTGTGGTGCGGCATGACCGGGAAGGAACTCATGAATAACGACTTATTTCGTAAAGAATTGCTGGAGGCGAAAAAGACCAAAGTATTAGGTTCTGTCGCACTCTATTGCCCGCCGTTTCGCTGGGTGATCATTGCACTGGTTTGCCTGCTGGTGGCAGTCATGATCGCCTTCTGTATTTTTGGCAGTTACACCAAACGCGAGACCGCCCAGGGCGTGCTGGTGCCTGAAAGTGGCATGATGACGATTACCGCCATGAGCGCCGGAACGGTCATCGCCCTGCCCGTGCACGAAGGTGACAGCTTACAGAAAGGGAGCCAGATCGCCACGGTCTCTTCAGAGATCTCCACCCGCTACGGCCAGACGCGCGAGGCCATCGCCCGCCAGCTTGATCTTCAGAAGCAGGGGGTGAGTAACCAGCTGCTCAATCTGGAGCAACTGAACAGTGAAACCCTGAAATCTTTGCAGGAGAAGGTCAGTTTACTCGGGCAGCAAACGGTGGAGCTGGACACCATTTACCGTCAGCGCACGCAGCAGATTGAGCTGTCGAAAACCCAGCTCAATAAAATGATTGCGATGCGCAAGGAAGGCTATGCCTCTAATACGCAGGTAGAACAGCAGCAGAATGAACTGCTCGACGCCAGCGTGCGCTTACAGGATGTGGCACGCCAGCGCATTGACGTTCGCCAGCAACTGGCCCAGGCGCGACAGCAGCTACGCGAACAGCCGATTACCTATTACCAGCAGAAGAACGACCTTCAGCAGAAACTCTCTGAGATTACCCAGTCGTTGATGGAAAACGAATCACGCCGTTCGGTTGAACTGCGCGCGCCAGAAAAAGGCATTGTCAGCGCCGTACTGGTCAAGCAGGGACAGGTTGTTAACTCGGGCCAGACGCTGGCGATGATGCTGCCGGATGATGCACGGCTACAGGCGCGAATTATGCTCAGCAGCCGGGCGATCGGTTTTATCCGGGCAGGACAACGTGTGGTGCTGCGCTATCAGTCTTTCCCCTGGCAGAAGTTTGGCCAGCAGTACGGCACGGTGCTGGAAATCTCTAAATCGGCGCTTTCGCCGCAGGAAGTCGCAACCATCACTGGCGACAATCAGATTAAAGAATCGATGTATCAGGTGAAAGTCACGCTGGATAAGCAGGCGGTGATGGCCTATGGCAAGCAGACCAGCCTGCGTCCCGGTACCGGGCTGGAAGCGGATTTTATTATCGATAAACGTCGCATCTACGAATGGGTTCTTGAGCCACTCAATGCACTGGGCAAAATGACATCCCTATAATTCTCATCATTTCATCAGGTTTATCATGGATTTATTTCATAAACTCAATTTGTCTTTTCGCCAGAAGCTGCCCGTTTTACGTCAGACCCAGGCGGCTGAATGTGGCCTGACCTGCATCGGCATGATCGCCGGCTTTTACGGTCATCATATTGATATGGTTTCACTGCGCCACCGGTTCCCGAGTTCGCTCAAAGGCAGCACGCTGGCGAATGTGATGTCATTTGCACAGAGTTTAGGGCTGGGATGCCGCGCGGTTCGCCTCGAACTGGAGGAGCTGGATAAGCTCAACCTGCCCTGTGTGCTGCACTGGGACATGAATCATTTCGTGGTTCTTAAAAGCATCGCGAAAAACAAGATTGTCATCCATGACCCGGCGCGTGGCGTACGCAGAGTGTCGATGGATGAAGTCTCTGGCTCCTTCACCGGCGTAGCGCTGGAGTTATACCCGGCGGCGACATTTGAGAAGAAGAACGAAAAGAAATCGATCTCCATGCTGGGGCTGATCCGTAATGTTTCCGGGATTGGATCAGCCTTTACGCAGGTGGCGTTGTTATCGCTGGCGCTGGAGTTCTTCGGCATCATCACGCCGTTTTATATGCAGTGGGTGATAGATCAGGTGCTGGTTTCATCGGATCGCGATTTACTGACGCTGCTCGGCGTGGCGTTTATCGCGATTACGCTGTTTCAGAACCTGATTTCAGCGCTGCGCAGCTGGGTGACGACCTGGTTCTCCAGTATGCTGAGCGTTCAGTGGTCGTCGAATTTGTGCGCCCATTTGCTGGGACTGCCGCTGAAATACTTCGAAGAACGACATGTTGGCGACATTCTTTCGCGCTTTGGCTCCATCAGTAATATTCAGAGTACGCTGACGGGACGCTTCATCTCCTCTATTTTCGACGGCGTAATGGCGCTGGTGACGTTGGGCGTGATTTTCACCTATAACGCGACCCTGACTTTCATCGTGATCGGCCTGTTTCTGCTCTATGCGCTGATTCGCTGGATCTCGTTTGAACCCTTCCGTCAGGCCAATGAAGATCAGCTGCTGGCGTCCGCCGTGGTGCAGTCACAACTGCTGGAATCGATCCGTGGCGTACAGGCAATCAAACTGAATAACAAACAGGATTTGCGGGTTTCCACCTATACCAATGAGTCAGTGGAGTCGACGAATAAAGGGATCAAAACCCAGAAACTCTCTATAGGTTTCAGTACATTACAGGGCGTCATTTCTGGCGTGGGGAAAGTGGTACTGATCTGGCTGGCTGCGGCGCAGGTGCTGGACGGCAATTTCACCAGCGGGATGCTGGTGGCCTTTATCTCCTTCTCGGATCAATTCATCTCACGCTCTGCCGGGCTGATTAACGCCTTAATCGAATTCAAAATGCTGCGTTTACATGGTGAGCGTCTGTCTGACATTGTGCTGACAGAGAAAGAGCAAAATATGGAAAGCAATGTCGCGCTACAGGAGGAGAAAGGTCCGGTACGCCTCGACATCAGTAACCTCTCCTTTCGCTACTCTGACAGCGATCCTGACATTTTTTCCCGCTTTAATATGAGTATCGCGGCCGGTGAGTCGGTGGCCATCATCGGTCCATCAGGACAGGGAAAAACTACACTGGTAAAACTGCTGCTCGGGCTGCTCAAACCGAACTCCGGCTCTATCACAATCAACGGTATCGATCAGACCAAACTGGGGATGATCTATTACCGGGATTTAATCGGCAGCGTGATGCAAAGCGACATGATGTTTGCCGGTTCCATTATGGATAACATCAGTTTCTTTGACACCAACCTGGACAAAGGACGGGTCGAGAAAGCTGCTCGCATCGCCCAGATCCATAACGACATTATGGCTATGCCGATGGGTTATAACAGCATGGTCGGCGACATGGGCTCGTCGCTCTCTGGGGGGCAGGTGCAGCGGATAATCCTCGCCCGTGCGCTCTATCGCCAGCCGCGGGTGCTGATACTTGATGAAGCGACCAGCCATCTGGATGTAGCCAGAGAAAGCGCGATTAATGACGCGATCAAACATATGAACGTTACCCGGGTCATTATTGCGCACCGACCAGAAACGATTATGAGTGCAGACCGCATTATTCAGATCAACATTCATGGGGTCACCGAAATATCTAAAAGTGATTTCGTTGCCTTAATTAACGCCTCACAGGTTACTTTAGAGGCTGTCTGAGATAATGGGCGGCGCCCTGCGCTGTCCGAATTTTAAAATAAGGAGTGAAAATGAACAACAAATTCTTGTGCATGGAAGGAAGCGTTATTTTTGATGAGGAGATCAGAACGCAAACCGTTGATGTGGTGGCGTTCAATACCGGCCAGCAGATCACCATTAACCGTGACCGACTGCCCGAGGGACTTACCTTTTCGGACCATATTTCACGGCAGATAAGTAATGCAGAAAAAATTTTCAACCAGTTTAACTTTGTGAAAATGGAGGAGATGATCGGAGATGATCTGTTTGCTGATACCATTGAGGTGATATATACCTTTTTATCCGCCGCGGGCACAGGTAAGCGGGTCTGGCAGGTCACCTATGCATGCCTGCTTTCGAAAGATGAGACCATCAATTTCACTTCACTTTATCCCGACGAAGCCTCAATGAAAAAAGAGAGGGCCCGGCTGCAACATTGTGTGAAAAACTTCTCCTTGCACAATACTATTTTTGAAAAGAAAACCGATTAGTCTTTTTATAAGCTCTGTCTTTGGGGCGTAAAAATGCATCTCCCCAAAGATAAAGCATTTTTAAATTCATGACATGAAAGCTTTATCCATTTCTATCCTGACGGTAAGAGCCTTTGAGGAGGGAATGAGGTATTAACATGATAATATCCACTCTCTTTTTTATCTTGATTGGCCTTATTTTCATGAGGTGGTTCTTTAACTGAGAGTGAGATTGTTCGAAATACCTGCCGCTGGTTTAACCTCCTCAAATTCAATCTGAAATATCTGCGTTCTGTTTTGCGGAGCGCGACTCTTTTATTTTAACGGTCATTACCTTCTTCGCATCCAGCAAGGCTGGCTGTAGCCTGTATGGGTTATCGGTCTGTTCTGCTTTAAGGTTATCCGCTATCACGCTATTCCCGAACGACATCAGCCAGGTCAGAACCCTTTCGCTGACACCGCCCTTTCAGGGGACATCAGGCCCGCATAACGGGTTACATGCTGACTTCGTATAATTATACTTATACGAAGTTATATCAGTAATGTTATAGTGACTCATGATTGCTTCAAAAAAGAGACTGCAACAAATGACAACGCTACGACAATTCTGGCCGGTAATCCCCCTGCTAAACCTTCAGAATTCACGTAGCGCGATCAAAACCGGAGCGGGTTAATAAGTGAGCAAAAAGACAACATCAGTCTCGCTGCCAACGCTGACGGCGACAGAAAATCAGCAGATCGGTGAGCGGCTCAGGCAGTTTGTTCAGGATAAAGAGGCGTTCTCGCCTAATACCTGGCGACAGCTACTGAGCGTGATGCGCATCTGCAATCAATGGACAGAAGCTAACCAGCGCAGCTTTTTGCCGATGAGCGGTGAGGATCTACGCGACTATCTTTCGTTTCTGGCTGAAAGTGGCCGGGCGTCATCGACCGTAAACTCCCATGCTGCCCTGATCTCAATGTTACACCGTAACGCAGGTCTGCCCGTCCCCAACCATTCGCCGCTGGTTTTTCGTACCATGAAAAAGATAAACCGTGTGGCAGTGATTAACGGCGAACGCGCCGGGCAGGCTGTGCCATTCAGGCTGGCCGATCTGCTGGCGCTGGATAAACAGTGGTCTGGCTCTCAGCGCTTGCAGGAGCTGCGCGATTTAGCTTTTCTGCATGTGGCTTATGCGACGCTGCTGCGCATCAGTGAGCTGTCACGACTGCGGGTGCGGGATGTGATGCGCGCCGGGGATGGCCGCATCATTCTCGATGTCGCCTGGACCAAGACGCTGGTGCAGACCGGCGGCTTAATCAAGGCGCTGAGCGCCCAATCAACGCAGCGGCTGGAGGAGTGGATCCGGGCTTCCGGGCTCGCCAGCCAGCCGGACGCCTACCTGTTTAGCGCGGTGCATCGGTCGGGACGCGCATTGGTGGCGGAAGCGCCGCTCAGCACGCGCGCCCTGGAGCAGATCTTTAGCCGGGCATGGGATGTCGCCGGTCAGCAGGAAAAGATAAAAGCCAATAAAAACCGTTATACCGGCTGGAGTGGTCACAGCGCCAGGGTGGGCGCTGCGCAGGATATGGCGGAAAAAGGCTACCCGATAGCCCGCATCATGCAGGAAGGCACCTGGAAAAAACCAGAAACGTTAATGCGTTACATCCGCCATGTGGATGCCCATAAAGGGGCGATGGTGGAGTTTATGGAGCAGCACTCCGATTAAGTGCCCGGTTTCTGTCGGGCTGGAGTTATCCACAGAAAAAGTGGACAGCCTGTGTGTAAGCTAACGTTCACTGACGCCGCGACAATGATATGCCCGGCTTTCAGACTGATTTTTATGACTTTCCTGACCGGCTAAAAGCCGGAACCCTGTTAAGAACCTCCGGGAGCAATATCCCCGCACTAACGCCTCCTGACGCAAGGTGGTCGTCTCCCTTTACGGCAGCTACAACCCGCCAGAATGAAAAAGGCCGGCTGTCACAGCCGGCCTGTCTGACTCTGCACCAGCCAGCTTTACTTCATTTTATTACCCATGACATAGGTATGAGCGACGGTGCGATCGTCACCCAGCATCTCGATGCCAAACAGCGTCTCTTCGATGCTTTTGGACTCGCTGTTACGTCCGGTCAGCAGCTTCCCGGCCAGCGGGTCGAGTACCACGAAGTCAGCCTCTTTACCGGGAGCCAGAGTGCCGATTTTGTCCTGCAATGACAGTACCGTCGCCCCGCCCAGCGTCGCCAGGTAGAGATTTTCCAGCGGCGTAAGCGAGGTTACTGCTTCAGGTTTATCGGTAAACGCCTTACGCATCTGCGTCACTTTATAGGCTTCATCCATGGTTTGCAGCACCGACAGGCTGGTGCCTGCGCCGACGTCGGTACCTAATCCCACCGCAATATTGTACTGATTGGCTTTATCCAGGTTGAATAAGCCGCTGCCGAGAAACAGATTGGAGGTCGGGCAAAACGCGATATTCGCCCCCTTCCCGGCCATGACTTTGTAATCCGTCTCGTCCAGATGGATAGAGTGGGCAAAAACCGATTTTTTCGTTACCAGTCCGTTTTGCGCGTAGACATCCAGATAACTGCGGCTCGCCGGAAACAACTCTTTCACCCAGGCCACTTCCTGGTTGTTTTCCGCCAGGTGGGTGTGCAGATAGACGTCCGGGAACTCCCTGAGCAGCCTGCCCGCTATTTTGAGTTCTGCTTCAGTAGAGGTCGGGGCGAAACGGGGCGTCACCGCATAATCGAGCCGGCCTTTATGCTGCCATTTTTCAATCAGCGCTTTACTGTCGTCATAGGCTGATTGCGGGGTATCGAGCAGTTCCGCAGGCGCATTTCGATCCATCAATACTTTCCCGCTGATCATGCGCATATTGCGTTTTAACGCCTGCTCGAAAAATGCATCAACCGAAACTGGCGAGCTGGTGGCAAATACCAGTGCGGTGGTGGTGCCGTTACCGATCAACTGATCCAGAAAGACCGCCGCTTCCTGAGAGGCATACTGATGGTTGCTGTATTTTATTTCAGTGGGGAAGGTATAGGTATTTAACCAGCCAATAAGCTGTTCGCCATACTCGCTGATCATCGTAATCTGCGGATAATGAACATGGGTATCAACAAATCCGGGTGTAATAATCTTTCCCCGGTAATCAACTGTACTGTCAACGGGTCGATCTTTAAGCGCTGCGTAGTCACCTGATTCAGCTATATATCCATCTTTAACAATGAGATAGCCATCTTTGTAGTGAATCGTCGCGTTTTTGTCTTTCGCCGGATTAGCGTTGAAATAGAGGATTTCACCGCGATAGCCAACGGTGTCAGCTGTGGCTGCAAACGAGAAAACAGCAAGCAAGGCCAGAAACTTAGGATTCATCAACAACTCCATTGAATAATTAAATATGTCCGTATGACTTTTTTCGGGCCGAAATGATAGGTGAAATGCACTCTGGCATAGAGACCAAAAATGCGATGAAAATTTTGGTCAGGAAAATGTCGCTATCATGAATAGATTTATTTCGTATGTTATGGGTTGATGCGTATCTCACTGAAATAACTGAGATAATCAGAAAGGTAGTGGTTTTTATTTATAATAATGGTGATGCCTGCCTGGATAAGTATGCGTATTTTTTATTCGATAATGAATATTCTGAAACCCTGAAAGTACAACGGGTTAACATTGGGGCGATTACCGGATAAAAAATATCAGAAAACTGTTCCGCTTTTATCGGGGAGTAGCGATTTTTCCGTCCAGCATTACCCTCCCCATATCCTGTCACTCCTGGGCTATACCGCGGGAATTTGCCTTTCGTGATTTTGCATCGGAGTCTGCTGCCTGTTCACCTCTCCGCCTTTATCCTGACAACCACCTTCCCTCTGGCGTGCCCCTGCTCCAGATAAGCCAGCGCTTTAGCGGTTTCAGCAAAAGGGTAAACGCTGTCGATCACCGGCTTGATCTTTCCCACCTCAAGGTAGTGTGTGATCTGCGCCAGTTGACGACCATCCGGGCGCATAAACATAAAGGTATAATCAACCCCCTGTCTCTTCGATAGCCGCTGAACCCGCCAGCTAAGCCATTTTACGATCAGGGTAATGACCGGATTTAAGCCCCGCTCGCGGGCGAAACGGGCATCCAGCGGGCCGGTAAGCGATATTAGCTTGCCGCCGGGACGGAGCATCGCGGGATACTCTGTCAGCACCTTGCCTCTCAGTGTGGCCAGAACCAGGTCGTAATCGTGTAACAGCGCGCCAGGCGAAGAGCTTTTATAGTCCAGCACCCTATCCGCACCCAGTTCGCTGACCCATCCGCTGTTGCCCTTGCTGGTTGTGGTCGCGACCGTTGCCCCCAACTGTTTTGCCAGTTGAATCGCGAAGGTACCAATACCGCCGGAACCGGCCGGGATAAACACCTTTTGTCCCGGCTGCACGTCCGCTTTTTCCACCAGAGCCTGCCACGCCGTCAGGCTGACCATCGGCAGCGAGGCCGCCTCTATAAAATCCAGATTATCCGGTTTTAATGCCGCGGCGCTTTCATTGACTACCACATAGTCCGCCAGCGAACCGCTGCCGCTGTCAAAGGTGCTGGCATAGATGGCATCGCCAGGCCGGAAGCGTGTGACTTCACTTCCTGTCGCAACGACAACGCCGGAAAGATCGCTGCCCAGCGTGGCAGGCAGGGTAAAAGAGAGAACCGGTTTAAACATCCCGGTTGGGATCATGTTATCGATTGGGTTCAGCCCAGCCGCGTAAACTTCAACCAGCAGCTGGTGTGGGCCCGGTTCAGGCATAGTGATCGACTGCATCCCGCACTGAGGCGATTTTCCATAGCGTCTGAACTGGTATGCGCTGATTGTTTTAGTGTTCATGCGTTTCTCCGCGATTCCGTTTACCGTCGGGCTGAAGGCTGTTGCGTACTGCGTTATCAAGCAGCGTGATTGGCGAAAACCTGTGCAGAAAAGCCAGCCAGCTGGCTAATTTCCCGGCCGTATAGCGCACTTTGGCCACTCACTCAGCGCCGCTCGCTGGCTTACCACTTTTGTCAGTCTGGCACCTATCAGCGCAAACTCTTCCAGCGGATGGACGCAGTGGCAGGCGTAACGCCAAATCCGGCATTATTTACCCACAGATCGGCTCTCCCTTCCCGCCGCAACCGTTCATCGACGGCTGTGGTTACCGAATTATCATCCGTGACATTCAGCTGTAGCAGCGGGAACGTATGCGTTCCCGGCTGTGTTTAGTCGTTAGCAGCCGGTCTGTTGGTTTGCGGTGTGTTGACGATGAGCAACGCCATGACAGAACTGAGGAATTAATGATGATGATCGTAATCATTAAAGTCAACTGGTTTGATTACGATCATCATATATGTATGATGACGGCTACAGCGTTAAGAGGTTGCCCACTATGAAAGTGTCTAAACAGCAGGTTCAGGAGAACCGTGCCCGCATCGTTGAAACCGCTTCGGAGTTGTTTCGGGCCAGAGGATATGATGGTGTGGGAATCGCAGATTTGATGTCAGCGGCGGGCCTGACTCACGGCGGATTTTATAAACACTTCCGCTCAAAAGCGGATTTAATGGCGGAGGCGATGACCTGCGGTTTTTCGCAGGCGGCGGCGCAGGTTGCGGCTGCCGATAGGTCTGACTTTGTGAAAAATTATCTCTCTCGTCAGCATCGTGATGGAATGGCTCAGGGCTGCATGATGGCTGCACTGGGTGCGGATAGTGCGCGTCAGTCTGATGAGGTTAAAAGCGCGTTTGCCGCCGGACTTGAGCGTCAGATTGCGGCATTAACGGCAGATGGCAGCAGCCGCGCGGAGATCATCAACATGATTGCGCAGCTGGTAGGCAGCATGGTGTTATCACGCGCCTGCCCGGATGACGATCCCCTGTCGGACGAAATTCTTGATGTTTGCCGGTTGCGGATGCTGAAATCCTGAACAGACAATCCATCACGGGACGTCTCCCTGTTACCGTTTCAGGAAACGTCCCGCGATTGTGATTACTGTGCGTAACCGTCCTGTTTATGACATCCGCCGTGGCAGCCCTTGCAGCCGCCCTGCTCATCGCTGACCATCATCGGTAATAACTGCACCCGGTTCCCCGCTCTGCGCAGTAGCAGCAGGATGATGACGTTCACCAGCAGCACGCTTATCAGGCAGAGGGAGCTAAAGCCAGGATGCGCGGCAAAGGTGACGCTCTGATAAAACAGGGTGGCAGTGGAATAGGCGATGTTCAGTCCCCAGAAGAAGGAGAACAGCATCCAGCTTTTACCTACTTCGCGCGCAATCGCACCCATCACCGAGACGCAGGGAATGTAGAGCAGAACGAAGATTAAGTAGCTGTAGGCGGCCACGCCGCTGCCAAATTTTGCTGACATCACGCTCATCTGACCGGCAGCCATCTCGCCGTCGCCTTTGCTGGCATCAATCGGGTGAGCCAGCGCATCAATTCTGAACGCGGCGACTAAGCCAGTCCAGGTCTCACTCAGGGCATCTTTGAGCTCGCCGGGCAAATCAAAAGCCTGCGGATCAAACGGCGTGTTCTGGATAGCTTCGCTGGTATAGAGGCTGTTGAGTGTTCCCACCACCACCTCCTTCGCCATAATGCCGCTCACCAGTCCCACCGTGGCCTGCCAGTTATCCTGCGTCACGCCAATCGGCAACAGCACGGGGGTGATCACCTTGCTGGTCGTCGCCAGCGCGGAGTGGTTGATGTTATCAACCAGCCTGCCGTGAAAGGTGAAGCTGCTCAGTACGCCAATCAGCATACTCACCAGGATAATCACCTGTCCGGCCCGCACGACAAACATCTTCAGCCGCTGCCAGGTCTGAAGCAGCAGGCTTTTAAGGTAGGGCCGATGATAGACCGGCAGCTCCATAATAAACGGCGACGCTTCGCCACCCAGCAGGGTGTGCTTGAGTATCAGACCACTGACGATCGCGACCACAATCCCTAACAGGTAGAGTGAGAAAACCAGGCTGGAACTGTGGACCCCAAAGAAGGTGGCGGCGAAAACCGCAAAGATCGCCAGGCGTGCGCCGCACGACATAAAGGGGGTGATCAGGATGGTCAGCAGGCGTTCCCGCGGCGTATCCAGCGTACGGGCCGCCATTACGGCGGGAACATTGCAGCCAAAGCCGACAATCAGTGGCACAAAGGATTTACCCGGCAGTCCCAGCGACTGCATCAGCCGATCCATAACAAAGGCGGCGCGTGCCATATAGCCGGAATCTTCCAGGAACGAGAGAAACAGAAACATCAGGCCAATCTGCGGGATGATGGGCAGCACGGTATTGATACCTGCGCCGACGCCCTGCGCCAGAAAAACCGTCAGCCAGTCCGGGAAGTGGCAGACATATCCCAGCCATTGGGCTCCGTGGATAAATATGGCCACCGAGCTGCTGTCGAACAGCGGCTGCAACGCGGCACCGATGTTGATCGACAGGACAAACATCACGTACATCACCGCCAGAAAGATGGGAACGCCGAGCCAGCGGTTAAGCACAATTTTATCAATCTGGCTGGTCAGGATGCCGGGTTTCGCGTTATGGAGATTACTGACGGCAGCGCAGATGGCGTTGATAGCCCGGTAGCGGTAATCGGCAATCTGTATGCCGGTGTCTCCGCCAGCCTGCTGCATGATCTCAGGCAGGTTTGGCAGCAGATCGGCACAGAGCTTCTGACTGTTAATATCCCCTTCCAGCAGCTGCAATGCCAGCCAGTAGCGTTTCTGCGGCGCGATGCCGGCGGGCATCTTCTCGCAGAGCTGCTCAATCGCGGTCTCAATGGCAGCCGGATAGTGCACACGTTCCGGGGCCTGGTAGTGATGCGGCTGGTCGATCAGCGCTTTAAGCTGGGCGATGCCGTCACCTTTGGTCGAGGTCAGTGGAACCACCGGACATCCCAGCCTGGCCGACAGCGCGGCAATATCAATGGTGATGTTCTGGCTGGCCGCAATATCCTGCATATTCAGGGCGATAATACAGGGCACGCCCAGCTCCAGCAGCTGTAGCGTCAGGAACAGATTGCTTTCCAGGCTGGATGCATCCACGACGTTGATTACCACATCAGCCTGATCGTTGTAGAGATACTGACAGGCGATGCTCTCATCGATGGAACTCTCAGCCGAGAGTGTGGTAAGCGAGCGGGTACCTGGCAGGTCGATCAGCCGGACATCGGACTGCGCGGTGAAAAACTGCCCTTCTTTGCGCTCAACCGTGACGCCCGCCCAGTTGCCGACTCGCTGGCGGGCACCGGTAAGCTGATTAAACAGCGTGGTTTTGCCGGTATTAGGATTACCGATCAACCCAATGGTGAGCTTTTTCATCCGGTGACCTCCTCAAGAATGATGGCGGAGAGGTCACGCTGCCGCACCGCAAGACTGACACGCCGGGTACGGATCTCTATCGGATCGCCCATGGGTGCCACACGAACGACCTCAATGACTGCACCCGGCAGCATTCCCATTGTCAGTAATTTCTGGCGCCAGGCGGGATTCACTGTTGGCTGATAGCCGAGGATGCGGTAAGTGCTGCGCATTTTAATAGTCATAGAACGCTCTGCATCTGAGTAACAGGGAGTGATTTTATAAATGATAAGCGTTTCGGTTTTTGATCTGACATCGGAGATGTGCGTGAAAAGCCGCCGTTAAGGTCAACGGCAGGTCAACAGGCGGTTAACTGGCGAATAAAAGATGGACGGCTTCCGCCCGATCACGCGCCATTTAATGAGGCGCTGAGCACCTCGCTTAGCCGATCCTGTGTCATTCGTCGTAAATGCTGGCTGCGCTGGTCAATCAGGGTTATTTCAGATTCATCATCGTCAATCAGAATAATAAATCGGGCACCCTGCCGCTGCGCGTTCTTCTGGCTGACGCTGCTCTTTAAGCCGGAAAAATCGCTGGTGATGCTGAGTGAGGGATAACGCTGGCGCAGAGACTGGCTGAGCAGGAAGGCGCGGTGATGCACGCGCTGATGCGTCGGGATAACCGCGACGTCGATCTCCCTGGTCAGCGACTGAAGCTGTTTGCTTGCGTGCAGCAGCTGAAGGATCGGCTCCATCATAAAAGCAAAGCCACACGCATAGAGCGGACGCCCCAGCAGCAGGCTGGCGCTGCTGTCATAGCGTCCGCCCCGGCAAAGCAGGGTTGATGAGGTCAGTGCCGGGCTGTGCCACTCAAAAACCAGATGACAATAGTCGTTGGCGGGAAACAGCGTCGGATCATGCGTAAAGGGTAATCCCATCTGCGTCAGCCCGTCACACAGCGCGGCAAAGCGTTGCTGAGCCTGAGCGGAAATAAATGAGGTATATTTCGGTGCGCTGTCAGCCAGGTATTTAAGCAATGGCTCATGACTGAGCAGCAGCTTTTCCGGGCAGTGAGCGAGATGCCGGCGATCGGCGGGTGAGAGCAGATGGCTCAGCGGCTGATAATAGGCGTGTAGCGCATCGCGAAACGCACTTAACGTCTCGGGGGTACCAAGCACATTGAGCCTGAGTTCAACGTGACTAGCGATGTTGAGTAACTGGAAAAACCGGGCCTGAAGCGAAAGAAATTCAAGCTCGATATCGATGCCGGGATAGCCAAAGGCTTCGACGCCCAGCTGGTAGACCGGTTTAAGCGTCTCACTTTCTCTCTGGTCGCGGCGAAACAGGGTGCCCTGATACCAGAGCTTGCTGGTCTGTTGCAGATCCTGATTCTGCGCGATGGCGCGCAGACAGCCACGGGTACCGTCACCGCTCAGCAACGCCTGGTGATTCAGCGGCTCTTCGCGATAGCCGTCGGAAAAGAGCGCAGGAAGAAGCTCCCTTTCCCAGCGTTCCAGCAAAGGCATCCGAATCTCACGGTAACAGTAGTGCTGCAACAGTCGGCCAGCCTGCTTCTCCAGCCAGGTCCAGGCGGCCACCGGATTATCGTAATGCTTGCGCGGCCGTCCGGGGAGATGAGGACTCAGCGAGCGGGCCAGCGTCACTTCCAGCCGCTGAGAATAGCCTGGCGTCGCCAGCAGACAATTTTGCTTCAGCGCGGTGCTGATGCGATCGCGCAGCGCAGGACTCAGGGCGCGCTGGCAAAACTGGCGATACTGCCGCCTTCGTGATTCCGCCGTCGGACCCAGGCAGAGCCAGCAGGGATGGTCGCTGATGCGCGATGGCGGCATGTCAGCGAAACTGTGAAAGCCCTCGTCGGCGTGGCAGGCGTGCTCAGTGTATTGCTTCACCAGCAGGAAATAGGCTTCCGGCTCTACCGGGCTGCTCCAGTAGCGGCTTTCCCACAGTGCACCGCGCCGGTGATACCGGTTGTTATACCAGGGGACATAGCTCCGGCCGATATACTGAATAAAGCGGCCCATCAGCGCCTTATCCGCAACCTCAAGAAACAGCAGAATATGCTCAGGCGTCAGCGTATAGGCATAGAGCCGCACCTGGTAAAGCGACATCGCTTTGTCGAGCCGCTCAAGAAAGGAGTGATAGTCATCTGGCGCTCTGAACAGCTGCTCATAATTGTGTCCGCGTAGCTCAATAAGATGAGGAAGACCCGGTACAAACAGTCTATTTTTCCTGGGCATCGGCGGTTTCCCTGTGTGTGGCAATTAAATCAATCAGTTAAAGCAGGCGCGTTCTGTTGTTTGACCGACGCGCCTGCGGGTCGCGCTTATCGGCGTGGTTATAGTTTGCTGAGGCTGGAGGCTTTTATCTGTTCAATCAGCTGAGACTGCGTCAGCGTCAGCTGCCGGTTATTCAGGGGTTCCCACAGGCGGGTCTCACCATTACTGTTCAGGGTAATGATGTAGCGGCAGCCACTGCTTAACGCCGTCTGGTGCTGGCGCTTGAGCTTCGCGCCGCTACAGTCGACAAGAATATGCAAATCGGGAAGGTTCTGGCGCAGGAAATCGGCCAGCAGCAGGCTCTGAACGCCGCTGTCATTCCGTTCACTGGTGATAATCGCATCCGGGGCATCGCGCCACTGAGGATGGGTGGTGTCGCACACCGTCTGGATCAGCAGCAGCAGCCGCTCCATACCAATCGCGAACCCACAGGCCGGCAGGGTTTTATCGCTGAAAAGCGTGGCCAGTCCATCATAACGGCCTCCGCCGCACACTGTGCCCTGAGCACCCAGCGCATCGGTTACCCACTCAAAAACGGTGCGCGTGTAGTAGTCCAGCCCGCGCACCAGGCGCGGATTGACACGATATTCAATGCCGGCTTTATCCAGAAGCTCACACAGAATCTCGAAATGATGACGCGAATCCTGTTCAAGAAAATCGAGCAGCCGCGGTGCCTGCTCAATCATCTCCTGCATCGCCGGATTTTTACTGTCGAGGATGCGCAGCGGGTTCTGCTCAAGTCGTTTCAGACTCTCTTCGTCAAGCAGGGCGCGATGCTGCCCGAACCACTCCACCAGCTTAGTGCGATGCTGTCTGCGCTCGTCAGGGGTGCCGAGGGAGTTGATTTCCAGCCGGACGTGATGCTGGATACCCAGTTCCCGGAACAGATCCCGAACCATAAAAATCAGCTCCGCATCAATATCCGCCCCGGACATGCCAAAGGCTTCAATACCAAACTGGGTGAACTGGCGCAGACGGCCCTTTTGCGGACGCTCATAACGGAACATCGGCCCCTGGTACCACAGGCGCTGGGTTTTGTTGTAGCACATGTTGTTTTCCAGCACCGCGCGCATACAGCCGCTGGTGCCTTCCGGCCGCAGGGTAATGTGTTCTCCGCTTTTATCGAGGAAGTTGTACATCTCTTTCGAGACAATATCGGTGCTCTCCCCCACGGCCCGCTCAAACAGCGAGACTGGCTCCAGCAGCGGCAGGCGCATCTCCTGATAACCGTAGCGGAAGGCCATGTGGCGAAATTTGCTTTCCAGCCACTGCCACATCGGCGTTTCATCGGGCAGCACATCCCGCATCCCGCGTATTGCCTGGAGTTTGGTCATAACAGTTCCTTAGTGAGAGTTGAAAGGTGCGCGTCACCGCCCTGCTGAGGTGTTGCATTCCCCAGCCGGCGGCGGCGAACAAGTGAAAAGAGATAAAGAGGCAGGGTGATGAGTTGCAGCAGCATGCCGCAAAGCAGTGCCTGTGACTGTCCCGAAAGGAGCGCAATGGCGATAAAAACAAAGATAACGCCGCTCAGCGCGCTATAGGCATAGACCGCCGTCAGTCTCGGATAGCGGGTGATCAGCATCAGGCCCGGCAGCGACAGTACACTGAAGGCGTAGGGAAACAGGCTGGCGGTGATGGCCAGCGTAATGATGGTCGTAAACTGGCTTTGCAGGTTTGCAGAGAGCGTCATCAGCAAAACCAGCGTCATCAGCCCGGCGGTAAACAGCAGCGCTACCCAGGGGACGCCAAAGCGATTGGTGCGGGCGAATATCGCCGGCAGCAGTCCCGATCCGGCGGCCGCGCGCGGCACTTCAGTCTGTAAGATCTGCCAGCCAGGCACCGCACCCAGACAGGCGATAACCACCGCTGCCGAAAGCATCCTGCCCGCCATGGTTCCCCACAGCAGGCGGGCACAATCAGCGAAGGGCGACGCGGAGCTCTCCAGTGCGCTGTGGGGCAGAATGCCCATAATCACGCTGACCGAGCTGACATAACATAAACCGGTAATGCTCAGTCCCAGCAGTGTGGCCAGCGGGATGGTCCGGCGGGGATTAACGACCTGACTGAAGGAAACTGAGCCCGATTCAATGCCGAGAAAGCCCCACATCGAAATAACCGCTGCCGCAACGATGGCGTGACGGTCAGACTGACCGCTGACGTTCCAGCTCGCCTGGTAGAGCCGGATGTCAAAGTGTCCCCATCCCAGCAGGCCGACGCTCAGGATCACCAGGATCATGCAGCCGCCGGTCACCAGCTGCGTACGGCCAACCAGCCTTGCACCGCGCAGGCCAAAGAAGACCGAGATCCACAGCAGCACGATGCTGGTTAAGGTGGCATACAGCGGCGTGTGTAAGACAGGAAAAAAGACGCTGAGATAACCCACACTGGCCAGCAGCAGAGCGCAGTTCCCGGTCCAGGTCGACAGCCAGTAAAAAAGCGTCATCTGCAACCCGATAAAGGGACCAAAACAGGCGTGAATAGTGGCGATGATGCCACCGCTGCGCGGGTAGAGTGCGTTGGTTTTGTTGAAGATAAGCGCCATCCCCAGCACCACCAGAAAGGTCGCAGCCCAGCCCCAGACCGAGATCGAACCGATATGCGCCAGCGTGGCGGGCAGCATGAAAACACCACTTCCCATCATGTTGGAAGCCGTCATCGCCGTAAGGGCAATTAATCCCATGCGATGGGGGCGAGCGGGGTTTTTATCCATGGCATTGTGTCCCGGCGGATTAAGGGTAAGGGTGTTGCGCAGTGCAGCGTTTTGCCGGAAGCGTGATTGCTTTATCCCGGCAAAGCGTTTAGCGTGGTTATTCGCACGCCACCGGTGTCGGTTGGTCCTGAGGCCAGTGGCGCGCTTTCCGGGAGGGTAGTTATTCACTACCCTCTTTTTTATGCCGCGTGAGCGTTGAAATCAGCGATGACATCATCAATCAGCGCATCAATCTTGCTGCTGTCCAGATGGTGTGCGGTGGTGATCAGGTGAGCAATATCGCCGGATGTCGCCAGACAATGTTTTTTCCAGACCACTTCTGAAGGACAGGGAAAGACCACCGTAATGGAGTTTTTATTGCGCCAGGCGTTGATGCCAGCCAGATTGAAACGTCTTACCGCGTACTCCGCCATCTCAAGGCTATGTTTAACGCGCCGCTGCCAGTCGGCAAAGCTGTGGCTGCGGATCGCTTCCCACATCATCAGCGGCGTGTGGCCGTTACGTGAACCGGTGATCGTTTTGTCGTGCGCCGAGATGTAGTCGATTTCGACCGAAATCCGGTCAACATTTTTACGCCGGGCGACCACGATGCCGCAGGGGATCGGCGAACCGATCATTTTGTGTCCTGACACGCCAATCGAATCAATGCCATCGGAAAAACTGAACGGCTGCGCCTCCTCAACAAATGGCAGGATCATCCCGCTCAGCGCGGCGTCCGCGTGCAGATAGTAATCGTCGCGGGCTATACCCGCCTGGTGCAGCCGCTGCTGGATCTCGGCGATGTTGTCGACCGCCCCGCGCACGGTGGTGCCGATATTGGCAAAAATTATCGGATGCGGTTCATTGTCGGCAGCGATCTTTTTCATCAGATCGTCGTAGTCGATTTCACCATTGGGTAACGAGTTGACGACCCGGGATTTAATCCGCAGCAGGTTGACGATTTTGGCGACCGAATAGTGGGTATCTTTCGAGTAGTAAAGGGTGCCATCCGGGAACAGCTCACGCCCCAGATAGCAACCAAACATATTGCTCTCGGTGCCGCCGTTGGTGACATAGCCCCAGCTCTCTTCAAACGGGATGTTGAACAGATCGGCGAAGTACTCCATCACCTCTTTTTCAAATTCAAAAGAGTTGAGCAGATAGTTGCAATATTCTGCCCAGTCACCGCAGTTATTGATGGAGAAACGCATAAAACGTTCCAGAATGGTGTAATCAAAGTCAGCGGATTCAGGATAGCCAATATTGAAATATTGATTTTTGACACAGTATGACCAGAATTTATCCAGTTTATTCTGATCGGCAATAGATAACGTCATAGTAAACTCCTTTAAAGCAGTGTGTGTGATGAATTACTTATCTAAATAAAGAATGCTTTTGCCGTTTTTATTTCTGCCTGCTGCCACGAAGGAGAATAAGGGAATGGTGACCATCAGCATCGCGATCCCCCAGTAGAGGGAATCATTGCCTGAACCGAGCAGCGCAAAGATACTGTAAATAACCCCAATCACCACCATCGTGCAGTAAAACATAAAGCCTTTTCCGTGGTTTAATTTTCTGGACACCATGATGATCGGCAGTGAAATAAGTGCATACATATAAGGCAGTAATGAAGCGAAAACCGACATTAAAATGACCACTTCAAACTGTTTGGCTAAATCTGGTGACGCGGTAAGCAGTAATACCAGACTCATCAGGACGCCGGTAAAAATCAGGCTTTTAACCGGGACATCATTTTTATTGGTGTCAGAGAAAAATTTCGGGAACAGTCCCTGCTGGGCACCGGCCCGCGGTCCTTCAGATTGCAGGATCAGCCAGCCGGAAATAGAGCCGAAACAGGCGATGATGCTTAACGCGGAAACGATGTTCCCGGCCAGATCGCCGAACATATAGCGGGCCGCGTCAGCGAAGGGAGCGGCCGAGTGGACCAGTTCGTTATGCGGCACCAGACCCATAATCACGCTACAGCTGCCAACATAGCAGACCGCGGCGATCAGCAGCCCATAGACAGTCGCCTGCGGGACCGTTTTCTCCGGGTTTTTAACCTGCCCGGTTGAGACCACCGCCGACTCGACGCCGAGGAATCCCCATAGCGCAATCGAGGCGGCAGAGATAATCGCGGAGCTGCTGCTGCGTCCGGTGCCGTTATAGACCTCTGTAAACAGCTGCGGTTTAAACCAGAACCAGCCGACCAGCCCAATTCCCAACACCACAATCAGCATACAGCTGGCGGTAAATGACTGCGCCCGTCCGGCGACATTGGCGCCTAAACTGGCCAGCCCGATAAACGCCCAGAGAATAACGATGGCGGTAATGCAGCCATAGATTGGGTTTTTTAATTCAGGAAAGAAGTAACTCAGATAGCCAATCCCCGCCACCAGCAGGGCGACATTCCCTACCCAGGCGCTGATCCAGTAACAGACCGTGGTCTGAAAACCAATAAAAGGGCCAAATGCATCGCTGGCATAGGCAACGATCCCGCCGGTACGCGGTGTTAAAAGACTGGTTTTAGAAAATACCAGAGCCAGGGCGATGACGCCGATAATGGTAAATAGCCATCCCCATAGCGAGATATAACCGACTCCGGCCAGGTTTGTCGGTAACATAAATACACCAGACCCCATCATGTTAGATGCGGTAACCAGCGTGAGGGCAACCACGCCCATTTTATTTGCTGAGCCTGCGCTAACCGTTCCCATATAACTGTTCCTGTGTTGGAAAACCATTGTTAAGAAAACAAGTGATGATTTTTTAACGGTTATTGTGAGAGCCACAGGGGGCGTATTCTTGATAAATATCAAAATTACCAGGTGGGAATAGTCCGGCGGGGCAGAATAGTGGCTATTATTTGTTCATTAGTACCGGAACTGACTCCGTCCCCTTTTTTATTCAGCGCTCAGCATTAAATTACCGCGCACCGGTTTATTACCGGTGACCCGCTGGTGGAGATAAAAAAACGCCAGCTAAATTAGCTGGCGTGCAGGTCAATAAATGAACGCGCATCGGCGCAGTAAACGGGTTCTTTTCTGCGCGATGTGATGAAGGGAATCTGCCGGCAGGAACATTACAGATGCTGACGCCCATAACGAAAACCGGCGGTGGCAGGCTTACCTTATGGGCGTTAACACCACGGCCTGATTCTGTGGCGGACGATCGCTTCACCCACCCGGCGACTTACATTTTACCGGTCATCATCCGCTGGGTATCCCGGCCAGCCAGAAATCCGTAGAAGATATACCCAAACAGCACGATGATTGAGCCGCCAAACACCGCATCACTGCCGCAGGCATAGACCCCATAAATGCTGTAGATCACGCCGAGCGTGCTGATGATTGAAGAGATACGAAACTCGCGGTTGGATACCCTGTTCTTGCGCAGCATCACCTGAAGGCCGGTCATCGCCAGCACGTAAGGCACCATATTGATAAAGACGGCCAGATTCAGCAGCGCATTAAACTGATTAAGCAGGTCAGGTGAGATAGTCATGGAGGCCAGTAACAGCTCCAGAATCAGCATAATCAACATGCCCATAATGGGCGCGTCATCTTTGGTGACTTTCGCAAAGATCTTCGGGAACAGTTCACTGTCTGCGGCGGATTTAGAGACCTGAGCGTTGGTAAACTGCCAGCCCAGCAGCGAGCCGATGCAGGCAATCACCGCCAGCAGCGTGATGAATTTGCCCACAAAGGGGCTGAACATCATGGTGAACACCAGGCCGAATGGCGCGTTTGACTGCATCAGCTCGGCGTTAGGCACGATACCCTGGATCACCGAGGTAGAGGCGATATAAACAATCGCCGCAAAGGCGGTTCCGAACAGGCAGGCGAGCGGCACGTTCTTCTCCGGGTTTTCCACGGCACCGGAGTTGGCGCCGGCAGACTCAATCCCCAGAAAAGCCCACAGGGTTAACGAAATACCTGAAGAGACCGCTCCGCCATTGGAGAGGTGCTGAGGATTCCACGCATCGACGAAAATCTGGCTATCGAACCAGAACCAGCCAATGATCGACAGCCCGACCACCGGAATAATGATGCCCCAGATGGTGACAGAGGAGATCCGTTCAGTGATTTTCGGCCCTTTAAAGTTGGCGACCATTGTCAGCGCCAGAATCACCACCACCGCAAAGAAAGTGTGGAGCGGCGTGGATTTTACCCACGGCAGAAACGGCGCGAGGTAGCCCACCGCCGAAACCGCGATGGCGACGCAGCTGATGACCAGGCAGATGTAATAGCTGTAGGAGGCGATAAAGTAAGATGACTTACCATGCGCCTCCTGTGAATAAGCGGACATCCCGCCGTCGTTTTTACAGAAGCGACCACATTTAGCAAAAGCATAAGCGATGCACATTGCCCCCAGCGCGGTAACCAGCCAGGACAGAACAGAGATCGTCCCGGTGTGTGCCAGGCTCGCCGGTAACATAATAATTCCCGACCCCATCATATTTACCGCGACAAGAATAGTGAGCCCAACGACCCCCATTTTTTTGCTTTCGGTTCCCATTAATCATCTCCTGTTTGAATAATTATTTCAGCTACCCGCTGAGCAGCATCATTTGTTAATATTAAATTTATTCTCTCTATTTTCCTCAGAGCGACAGGAAAGCGTTGTGGCGACATAACGGCAAAGGATGTCTTATGGCCAAAGTTATATATTCAGATGGCTTTCCGGTGAGGGTGTTAATTTATAAAAACGATATACACCCCATTAAGGCAAGTCAAACGGTTGGCTTTTTTTATCATCGTGCGATTTGTAAGGTGATATTTTCCGGCTATTAGCGCTGAAGGGTAAATTGATATTTATCAATTAAATAAAAATAAATATTCTTTAATAACAGTGATTTATAAATATTTTTGTTCCGGGATAAATGCTTCAGAAAATATAATCAATGTCATTTTATGCGCTATTCATTCCTGAATATGGTTGGTAATTCATTAAAAATGAATTACGCCGCATCGTGAAATATATCCACACATCCGTCAGTGGTCCTGCTTTTCCATATTATGTATATTGGTCATGCTGAAGTTCGAGTCCGAATAAAATAGCCCTCACCGTAAATATGATGACTATTTCATTAATTCATCCGTGCGCACTGAACTCAGTGCTTAAACCCTTATGCGTAATGCGGCCCTGCCGTGGAAAAGCATAATCAACGAAGAGCCAGAGATTATCTTTGTTGCCGGTCACCGGCCAGCACAGAGCGTTATCCTGGACCATTAACTGATAAATTCAGGGATTAGTGAAACGAATATGAGCGATAAAAATTATCTAATCGTCAGCAATAATCGCGCCGACAGGCAGCAACCCGATGATGCGATTTCTCACGTCGCCAGCGTGCTGAAAAGCAAAGGTGAAAATGTCCACTTTGCCTACTCCTGGGAGTATGCCACCGCCTATGTGGTCTCTACCGTGGGCATCGACTGTATTCTGCTGGAGTGGGTCGCCGCCGACGTTGCCGAAATCCGCAGCCTGATTGAACGCCTGAGTCTGCGACACGATCGGGTACCGGTATTCCTGATGATCAAATCTGCCAACGATAACAGCACCATTGACGCGCAGATGATGAATCACATTACCGAAACCTTCCTGGTGATGGATGACACCACCGACTTTATCGTCGGTCGGCTACAGGCGGCGGTCAACCGCTATGAAAAAGCGATGATGCCACCGCTGATGGCGGCGATGATGCAGTACGCCAAAGAGAAAGAGTACTCCTGGTCCGCGCCGGGCCATCAGGGCGGGATTGGCTTCTGTAAAACCGCGGTAGGCCGTAAATTTTATGACTTTTACGGCGAAAACATCTTCCGTACCGATATGGGGATAGAGCGCGCCTCTCTCGGCTCCATGCTGGATCACACCGGCGCCTTTGGCGAAAGTGAAAAGTATATTGCGCGCGTCTTTGGCGCTCACCGCTCCTATTCGCTGGTGGTCGGTTCTTCAGGTTCCAACCGCACCATTATGCAGGCCTGTCTGACGGATAAAAGTATCGCCATCTGTGACCGCAACAGCCACAAATCGATTGAGCAGGGTCTGATACTGACCGGTGCGACGCCGGTTTATATGACGCCCACCCGCAACGCCTACAGCATTATCGGCCCGATCCCGAAAAAGCAGATGTCAGCCGCCTGGCTGCGCGGTCAGATAGCAGAAAACCGCTTTGTGTCGGCGCTGGAGGAGAAACGTCCGGCTTACAGCATTGTCACCAACTGCACCTATGATGGCCTGATCTATAACGGGGATAGCATCCAGCAGATGCTGGGCGAGAGCTGCGACCGTATTCATTATGATGAAGCCTGGTTCGGATACTCCCGTTTTAATCCGATCTACAGCGGCTTCCATGCGATGCGCGGTGACAAAGCCAGCCACAGTAAAGATGCACCGACGCTGTTTGCCACCCACTCGACACATAAACTGCTCAATGCGCTGTCGCAGGCTTCCTATATTCATATTCGTGAAGGTCGCGGCAACGTCCAGCATGCGCAGTTCAACCAGTCATACATGATGCACGCCACCACCTCGCCGCTCTACTCCATCGCCGCATCAAACGACGTGGCGGCGGCAATGATGGACGGTAAACAGGGGATCAGCCTGACCAACGAGGTGATTGAGGAAGCGGTCGATTTCCGTCAGGCCGTCGCCCGGATGTATAACCAGACGCGGCAGGAGAACGACTGGTTTTTCAAACCCTGGAACCCGGAAAGCGTGACCGATCCCGCCAATGGCGAGCGCTACAGCTTTGCCGATGCGCCAAAACGTCTGCTGACTACCCAGCAGTGCTGCTGGATACTCGATCCGAAAGATAAGTGGCACGGTTTCAGCGATCTCGATGAAAACTGGGTGATGCTCGATCCGGTGAAAGTCAGCCTGCTGACGCCTGGCCTGAACGATGATGGCTCCCTTCAGGAACAGGGTGTGCCCGCCGCGCTGGTGACGGCTTATCTCTATAACCTCGGCATTGTGCCTACCCGCACCACCGATTTTCAGATCATGTTTCTGTTCTCAATGGGTGTCACCCGCGGCAAATGGGTCACGCTGATGAACAGCCTGATGGCGTTTAAAAAGCATTATGATCAGAACGCGCCGATCAGGGATGTGATGCCGGGTCTGGTGAACAGTGCGCCCGGGATTTATGGCACGCTTGGTATGCGCGACCTGGGCGACAGGATGATCGCCTTCCTCAGAGAACATAACCCCAGCGCTAAGCTCAACCTGGCCTACGAATCGCTGCCGCAGGCTGACATGCTGCCGCGCGATGCCTTCCGCAAACTGGTCACCAACGAGGTTGAACCGGTTTCCATTTATGAGCTGGAGGGACGTACCGCCGCGAACTCGGTGATCCCTTACCCACCAGGCATTCCGATGATGATCTCGGGTGAAAATTTTGGTGATAAACATAGCCCGCTGATTGGTTACCTTCAGGCGCTTCAGTGCTGGGATGAAACCTTCCCCGGCTTTGAACATGAGACCGAAGGCGCAGAAAAAGAGCAGGGTATCTATCACGTCATGTGTCTTAAGCGCTGACACCCCAGGCCCGGATGATTGCCGGGCTTGCTACTTTTCGGGCAACAGAGGACATCCCCTTTCAGGCGGTGCGCCAGCGGGCTGTCGCGCTGCCCTTTTCACAGCAGGAGGTAATCAGGTGAATATCAAAGCGCTACTGACGCAGAAAATCCACAACGCGCTGGCATCCCTACAGATTGAAGATGCCGGGAAACTACAGGTTCGCTATGCCGAACAGCTCCGGTTCGGTGACTACCAGATTGATGGGGTGATGGCGCTGGCCCGCACCCTGCAATGCCCGCCTCATGCGCTGGCCAACCGGCTGCTCGATGCGATGTCGCTGGAGGGCATTGCCGGGAAAATCGAAGTGGCCGGTCCCGGTTTTATCAATATTTTTCTGGATCGTCGCTGGCTGAGCCAGCAGCTGGAGCACCTCTACCGTGACGAACGGCTGGGCATTGCCAGAGTGGAACCGCAGTGCATTGTGGTGGATTACTCCGCGCCCAACGTGGCCAAAGAGATGCATGTCGGGCATCTGCGCTCCACCATCATCGGCGATGCGATGGTGCGGACGCTGGAGTTTCTGGGGCATAAGGTGATCCGCGCCAACCATATCGGCGACTGGGGAACGCAGTTCGGCATGCTGATTGCCTGGCTGGAGTATAACCAGCAGCAGGCGTCGCAGACGCTGGAGCTGGCCGATCTGGAAGCCTTTTATCGCGCAGCCAAAAAGCGCTATGAGAGCGATGCCGAATTTTCCGAACGAGCGCGGCGCTATGTGGTGATGCTCCAGCAGGGAGACGCCTGGTGCCTGGCGATGTGGCGACGGCTGGTGGAGATCACCATGGTGCAGAATCAGCGCAACTATGACCGCCTGAACGTGACGCTGAACGACGACTGCATTATGGGTGAAAGCACCTATAACGCCATGCTGCCGGAGATTGTCGACGATCTGCTGGCGCGCGGGCTGGCGCGCGAAAGCGATGGTGCCATCGTGGTGATGCTGGATGACTATCTCAACAAAGATGGCGAGCCGATGGGGGTGATCATCCGTAAGAAAGATGGCGGCTACCTCTACACCACCACCGATATTGCCTGTGCGAAGTATCGCTACCAGGTTCTCCACGCCGATCGCGTGCTCTATTACGTTGATTCGCGTCAGCATCAACATCTGATGCAGGCCTGGAGCATCGTGCGTAAAGCGGGTTACGTGCCGGAGTCGGTGCCCCTGGAGCATCATATGTTTGGCATGATGATGGGCAAGGATGGCAGGCCCTTCAAAACGCGCGAGGGCGGCACTATCCGGCTGTCGGATCTGCTGGATGAGGCGGTGATCCGCGCCCGCAACCTGATTCGGCAGAAACAGCCCGATCTGGATGAGGCGTCTCTGGAGTGGCTGGCCGAGGCGATTGGTATCGGTGCGATTAAGTATGCTGACCTGTCAAAAAAACGCACCACCGATTATGTTTTCGACTGGGACAATATGCTCTCGTTCGAGGGCAATACCGCGCCCTATCTGCAATACGCCTGCTCGCGCATTACCTCCCTGTTTAATCGCGCTGCGTTAGATCAGACGCAGCTCACCGGCGCGCTGCTGCTGGATGCGCAGGCCGAACAGCAGCTGGGTAAACAGCTTTTGCGCTTTGAAGAGGTGGTCTGCGCGGTGGCTCAGGAGGGGTATCCCCACCTGATGACGCACTATCTGTTTGAGCTGGCCAGCCTCTTCTCACGTTTTTATGAAAGCTGCCCGATTCTCACCGCCCCGCTACCCCAGCAGCAAAGTCGCCTGAAGCTCACCGCTATCACGGCGCGTACCCTGCAAACCGGCCTGACCATGCTGGGCATTAAAACCGTTGAGCGCATGTAGACAAAGGATGATCGCTAAAATGGAAAAACCCCGTCTGCAACGTAATTTCAAACGGCTGCTACAGTCAGAAAACTTCACTTCGCAAAACGAGATCGTTCATTACCTTCAGGATCTTGGCTACAAGAATATCAATCAGTCCAAGGTCTCGCGGCTGCTGACAAAATTTGGCGCCATCCGTCGCCGCAATGCCAAAGGGGAGCTGGTCTACTCCTTTCCTGCGGAGCTGAATGTGCCGGATATTAGCAGCAGGGTGAATAATCTGGTTCAGATGATGGACTACAACGAGACGCTGATTGTGGTTAACACTTCGCCTGGGGCGGCCTCGCTGGTCGCCCGTATTCTGGACTCTTTCGGCAAGCCGGAAGGCATCATGGGGACCATTGCCGGCGATGACACCATCTTTGTGATCCCCTGTCATGGCGTGACCACCCAGGGACTGATTATGCATATCAGAAATCTGCTGGATATTGAGTAGCCGGTCGCTGCGATGGGTCACAGAGGATTGGTTGAGAATGGGGCCGTCTGTGGTGAACGCGCGGCACCCTGCTCCGCGTGCAGGCGAGTGACTCTGGTGCGAAGCGTGTGAGTCAGGCTTTCCCTATTAGCTGATTCTTTCCACCACCGCGGTCAGTGGGTCTGCATTGATCGCTCCTCTCTCCGTTACCATGAAAAAATCAAACAATGGTGAGGTTATTCCGCGCAGGCCGTGGATTTTTATAATGGAAGCTCATAAGATAATGGTGCGTTATGTTCTGAACATATCCAATCACAGGAAAGAAATAATGAGCAAATATCTATTTCTGGCAGTTTTTGCCGCGACAGCTCTTCTGACCGGCTGCTCCAGCGACTATGTTATGCAGACTAAATCGGGTAAAATGATTATCACCAAAGGGAAACCGGAGATCGATAAATCTACCGGGCTGGTGACCTATAAGGATGCGGGCGGCTTCAGACATGAAATAAACCGCGATCAGATCACTAACATGGTTGAAAAATAAATTATTGTGCGTTAAGTCCCACATCTGAATGTGGGACTTTTTCCGCCGGCCTACTGCTGGACTTTAATCTGCGTCCAGCCTTGACGATACATGCAGTCCTTCACCAGAATATCGCGCTTACTTTCATTTTCATCAGTGGTTGAGTAGCTGGTATCTGTCGTTTTCCGTTTTTTATCTTTCGACGTGTACTTGCCGATGATTTGATTATCTGGCGGCAAATCCCTGAGCGCCTGCGCTTTGCACTGGGTCTCGGCCATATCTTCCTGCCGTTTGTCCGTACCAGGCTTAACCCACTGATACTCAACGCAACCCGTCAGACTTACCAGGATTGATGTGATAACGAAGATTTTTTTCATAGTGTCCAGTGAAGGTAATGAGCGTTAACAATGATTTTAGTGCAATCGGGTTGATATAAAAACTATCTGCGCTGTTCAGCGCCCTTCAGATTGCGACTGAAAAGCCAGAGATAACTGACAGCAGTAGTGCGATTTTATTCAGGATGCCAGCTTAGCTGAATCAGCGGAATGCTCTCCTGCGTGGGTTTTGGCTGTTGATATTTTATCTGCAAAGTTCAGCTGTTGTATCCCATTATTTTTTCAAACAGGGATGGCTTGCTGTTTGTTTCGCAGTCAGAAATGATTTCTTCGTTAATATATTCTTCTTTCGCGTGTTCAACAAGCCGCTTAAACCGGTGCTTTATTACTCTACCCGCCGGGCTACAGTCATCCGAGTCGGCCAGATCCACCGCCGCGTTGTAAGCCGCGTAGCAGTTGCCGACGTTGTCCGGGTGGGACTTACAGCCGCTGAACACGTTATAAGCCAGATCAGGATGATTTTTATAATAGGCAGCGTCGGGTGAATTTTTCAGCTGCGCAAATATCCCCGGAAGTAACACCGCGGAAGCGATGGCAAGCATGATCATGCCCGTCAGGGCGATATATCTGAACCTCATTATTCCTGCTCCTGAACTGATCGGTTCACAACGGATGTTTCCAGCCATAATCTCTGCCGGGAGTGGCTATGTGCCCATGGCGTGCTGCGCGATGAAGGCACGCTTCTGTGACGGCATTCGGGTTGTCTGGTTTTCATCCGGCTTTCTGCTCTCTTTCAGTGATTCACCCTTTTCTTCTGTCATCAAGGTGCAGAAGCAGGAGTTTTAAAGCGGGTCATATCCTACTCTCTCTATAAAGCAACTTCAGCAGCGATTTGCTGCCGGCACCAGAGTTAGATAAACAATCCTTCTATGGATTTGATTTATTGCTATCCGACCATCAGGCGCAGGGCTGAAACAGAACACTGGCGGTGCCTGGTTGCTCAGCGATATGAAATCGCCCTCCCCCGAACGGCAATGGAGGAGAGATAAAAATACAGGTTACACAATCGGCCATTAGTTACATCATTCATTCGCTGGAAAACAGCAGTTACGGCCCTTCGGGCCGTGCGGGGGCGGCTTGTCAATGAGCACTCGGAGTTTCAGAACGGCTCGATTGAAGTTGCGCCCGGAGCGGCACGGGTTAGCAGCATCTCTCTCCATACCTCAGCTCCTCCTTTAGTGTGTTGTAACTAATGCCAGCATGCAGAGATCAATGCATCCCTCTGCCCCTTCATGCCAGGGCAGATCAAAACCCGATTCCGCAATCGCGCCGTCATTTCACTCCAGCGATCCCGATGCCTGACGTACCGCCTGCGGCGTTTTACCCGTCCAGAAAAGGAAAGCGCGAGCGAAGGAGTTGGAATCTTCAAACCCCAGCAGGAATGAAATTTGTGCACCAGACATCGTGGTGTTGCGCAGGTAGTGAAAAGCCAGAGACTCCCTGACCTTATCCAGCGTTTGCTGGAATGAAGTTCCTTCCTGCTGAAGTCTGCGCTGAAGCGTGCGTGTGCTCACCGCGAGCTTCTGACTTATCTTCTGCATTGAGGTTTCTCCGGCCGGTAAACTTTCCAGTAAAAGCGCGTGCACTCTTTCGGTCATGCTGGCCCTTTTATCAAGGTCAGCCAGTCTCTGGCGCAGAGAGGGTTCAAAGAAGTCCCACATTCTGTGGTTTTCCGTCAGAAATGGTCTTTGCATGTCATCGTCAGAAAAAACGACCGTGGCCAGCGGGCTGTCAGTAACTGGCGTACCAAAAAACGCCTGATAGGCCAGCGCCTCTGATTCTTCGATCCCGTCAGCCTGGGGCCAGCTGACTTTTATGGGCTTAACGGCCGTCCGTGTCGCCAGCCGCACCAGCTGAACGAAAAAAACCAGTTTGAAGATCAAAAACAGCTCAGGAGGACGCCTGGTTTTATCAATGAAATCGATTACGACTTCAGTGTGTGAGCCACGCCGCTCAGCCCGGATTATCATGGGTGCAATCAGCCGGACATATTTCGCCATTCTCTCCAGGGCACACCGCATATTAGTGCTGCAAAGTGCGGCAAACAGTTCAGGATCGAACCAGTCTGACGACATCACCTTTGCTATCTGCAATGCCACCGGCGTATCAGGCGATCCTGAAAGCGCTTCCGCTTCAATGGCGGACCAGAGTTTAAAGAAATCATCCGGGTTGAGCCGCACATTCTGGCGGGCAAAGAGATCGCCCGGCAGCTCTGCGCGGCGCAGTACAGGTGACGCTTCTATCCCTGCATCCTGCATCAGCAGACGCCATCCCGGCCAGATCGAATAATCCAGCATATTGAAATGGCGACTATTTATAGGGGGCATTTTTTCTCTGTTCATTCAGCCAGTCTAATCCGCCGATCATGCCACCTCAATAGCCAGACGCGCCAGGTTAAGAACCGACACAATGGCGTGATTCGCTGTTAACCTGGCGCGTCTGGCTAGTGCTGCAAAACAGCGGTCCAGGCAGAATGATGCTGAGAGACCACATGACAGTCACCAGGGTAAAGACGATGAAAAAGACAATTTTGATAACCGGCGCATCTTCAGGCTTTGGCCTGCTGCTGGCGAATAAACTTCACCGTGAGGGGTTTAACGTCATCGGCACCAGTCGCAAACCGGAGCAATACGCCGGGCAGGTACCCTTTAAACTTTTACGCCTCGATATTGCTGATGATCGTTCGATTACCTCGTTCATCAGCGAACTCTTTACCCACACCCGACAGCTGGATGTGCTGATTAACAACGCCGGATATATGGTGACCGGCCTTGCTGAAGAAACCTCCGGGGATGTCGGCCGCCGGCAGTTTGAAACCAACTTCTGGGGGACGGTCAACCTGACTAACGCCCTGCTCCCCTATTTTCGCCAGCAGAAAAAAGGCCAGATCATTACAGTCAGCTCGATTGTTGGTCTGATTGGTCCGCCTAACCTCGCCTATTACACCGCATCCAAACATGCCGTTGAGGGCTACTTTAAATCCCTGCGCTTTGAACTCGCTCAATTCAACATCAACGTGAACATGGTGGAGCCCGTCTGGTTCAAAACCCGCCTCGGCGATAATGCGGTGGCAGCGGAGGGCCAACACATTGCTGATTATGATGCGTACCGTCCCAGGGTGCAGGCCGCGACGCAAAAAGGGATCGATGAAGCGGAAGCACCAGACGCGGTGGTCTCTGCCATCAGCCGCCTCATTAAAACCAGCGCGCCAAAATTCAGGAATCCGGTGGGGAAAATGACCGGCATGATCCTCTTCCTGCAAAGCTACGCCCCTAAGATGTTCGAAAACGCGATCCATAAAAGCGTACAGAGTGTGAAGTGATTTGGCTGACAGGCGCAGAAAGTGCCTGACAGATGAAACGGTAACTGACGATTTTAAAAATTGTATCGGAGAGCGAATGAAAAACTACTTATGTAAATGGATACCCCCTCGCGCGGATTTTCTGTCTACCCTGTCAGATGAGGAAAAGGCGTGGATGAGTCAGCATGGTGCATTCCTGAATGAGTTGCTTGAGCAGGACGTGATCATTGCACACGGGCCGGTAATGGATGAGGCGGGCGGATATGGTGTCGCGCTTTACCGCATCGCCGATGAGGAAGATATTGCTGCCTTCACAGCGCAGGATCCGCTGATTAAACATGGCATAGGCCATTATGAGCATTTCACTATGCTGCATATCAGCGCAAAGCGTTGATCCTGCGTTCTTTGCGTCGTTAGATGTGTGATAAACAGCCTGGCCTTGCACCCTGAATTTCACGCCGTACAAACGGCGGGCAGGGTTCATATAACGATAGCGGCGATCGGGTAGAACCGATCGCCGCTAAACAGAGTGGGATCATTTGATGACGCGAAGGTTTTTCACATCGATTTCAACGCTGTTCCAGTCTTTATCCACTTCACCTTCCAGACGGACTTTATCGGCCGGTGACAGTGACTGTCCCATCCAGCGCTTATCGTCAATATCGACGTTAATCACCCCGCTTGCGTCTTTAAACTCATACAGCTCATGACCAACCTGCCGGATGATATTACCTTCCAGAACCACCCAGGCGTCATCACGCAGCGTCTTAGCCTGAGCGACAGAAACCACGCCCGGCACTGGTCCTTTGAATCCTCCCTGAGAAGCAGGTTGCCCGGAAGGCATAATCAGACCCTGCTGTGCATAACCGGTGAAACTTAAGCCCGCAAAGAGAGCAGCTAAAAGAACCTTTTTCATATTTTTATCTCCGTTAAATGATGGGGCTAATTTATAACGCCTATCTTAACGGGATCTTAAGAAAGAGAATTATCGTTAACTGTTTTACCTTTTTATTAACCTCGTCACGAGCCGCAAACACATTCCATAATGATAATGCATGTTAAAATAAAGCTATTCATATAACAGGCTACAGCAATAAATAACCCTGCACACCATTCAGGCGCGAGCCTGTAACATCCATTACAGTGTGGCAGGTAAAGTGACTTTTCACCTTAGCGTTTCGCACAAATTACTTAAGCCTGAGTCCCGTTAAGGCTTATGATTTTCTGGCATAGATATATCCCAGCATAAAATTATTCTGTATCGCAGCTTTGCTCATTAAAGATGTTGTAATACTTATAACCACTCTCATGAGTGGTTTTTTTTGGCTAACTTTCTGGCTCGGTAAAACCGCTCAGCTCTCTGCTATGTATTTACCCGCAGGCTTTATCGGCCAGCTCCACAAATTAAACAGAGAACACTTCCCGAATGAAATGCTGAAAAAGCTCACCAGGGTGAGCCTTCAGAGAAAAGAGAGTATTAATTCAATCTTTGCGCATCTTTCCTGGCCTGCTCCAGGTCGATTTTCGCTGACTCGAGCTTCCGTTTTTTCTCTTCAACCCGACGTGCTTTCTTGCTGATTCTGTCTGTCCGGCCATCAGCTCTGGCTTCGTCGAGTTCCTGCCGCGCTTCCTGAAGTTCAAGCTCCGCTTTTTTAACCTTCGTTTCACGCCTGCTGACATCATGATTCGCACGTGTTGCCTGACGCTCATCGGTACAGTAACGCTCAACGTTATCCCGGGCGATATTTAAACGCGCAACCTCTGCGCTGTTACCCCACTTTTTCGCCATTTCCGTTTTCGCTGAAATGTTGGCCAGCTGATCCTGACAGGAATCTGTGGCGGCCAATGCGGTGAAAGGGGAAGAGATCACCAGCAGCGTTAAAATTGTCTTTTTCATAGCTATATTAAATCCTTGTTAAAATAATCCATGCGGAATGCCATTCACCTGGCGAATATAGCGAAAAATGCGTCAGTAACAAGAAGTGTATTGAAACAGGAAATTATTTAATGTCGATGATTCATGCGCGCTAACAATAGCTGCAATCACCCAGCAAAGCCCCCTCTCTGTCAAAAATGCACGACTCTGCCGGTTAGCAGGTTTTCTTATGCGAAGATGGTGCTGACTGCCGCCACCTTTCCCAGCATAGATTGATCCAGATCATTTCATTCCCGCTAAGCCGCCTCAATGTCAGGCTGTTATTACGACGTTTAACTAACAACAATAATAATGCGGCATTTTCTTAAATAGCAGAAACAGGAAGAAAGAATGACATCTTTACTATTTAGCAAAAAAGCCGTGTTCGCCGTCGCCATCATCGCTTCCGCGATCTCTCTTTCTGCCTGCTCAGGCAACTATGTCATCTCGACGAATGATGGTCACATGATTACCACCCATGGCAAACCCGCTAAAGATAAAGAGACAGGGATGATCTCCTATAAAGACAGTGATGGGAATGTACATCAGCTACAGCAGCAGGATGTCAAAGAGATCGTTCAGAAGTAAAGGTGCCGCAAGGGCGGTACAAAAACCAACACCGTGGAAATCTATGCAATGAAAAAAACGTTAATCAGCCTCAGCCTGCTGCTGTGTGCGTCATCCTCTGCGATGGCGATGGGTCTGAATGTCGAGCAGGGTAAAAACTACTCTACCCTGGACGCCGAAATGGGACGTTCATCCGGCGGGATCTATATCGATGGCCAGTGGGTCAAAAACACCGCAGATGGTGTCCAAATTGGACAGGCTGGCACGGGCTATAACCTCGAAATCGGCCCGGTCACGCTCTCCGCCGGCGCTAAGGCGACATATATCGGCGGCAAAAAAGGCGATAACGGCGTCGCGTTTCCTGTAGGCGGCGGTGTGAAACTCAATCTGCCGTGGGATCTGGCGGTGTATGGCGAGGGCTATTCCGCCCCGGAACAGCTGACCAATAGCGTGAAGAACTTTGTTGAGGCCGATGGCGGCATCAGCTGGACGCCCGTGGGCCCCCTGATCGTAAAAGTGGGCTATCGCTATGCCGGCGTGGATGGCAAAGATGGACGTCCGGGCCACACGCTGATTGATGGACCCTATATTGGTGGCGGCCTGACATTTTAATGCTGACCTGTTATGCCGTAAGGGAACCCAGCCTGAATCAGCAGGCTGTTCCCTTACCCCATCATCCGCCGCTCGCCGGCGGATAGTGCTGAGAAACAGATTATGAGACCTTTTCTTCTGCTGTTATTCCCCCTCGTTCTGACCGGCTGTGTGCAATATAAGTGGGTCAAGCCTGATGCCTCTGAGCAGCAGGAAGCCGTGGCGGAAACAGCCTGCCAGGCAGAAGCGCTGCGTGATTTACCACCGGATAATGTGATTAGCGGCAGATACACGTCGAAGGATCGTAAGTACAAAACCACGGACACCAGCTATTCCACCAGCGATGCTAATGAAAGCCAGCGAGAGATTCTGGTGAAAGATTGTATGTTTAAAAAGGGCTGGCAACAGATTCAGGTTCAGCAATAACGCCAGACTGCGGCCGGGGAGCGAATCCCCTGGCCGGTCTGCTGATGTTATGATCCTTCATTTTCTGTCTCGCCTTCCCGCGCTTTATGGCGCTGACGCCGGCAGCGTTCGGAACAGTACTGAACCTCTTCCCAACACTTCTCCCATTTTTTACGCCACGTCATGGGCTTATTACACGTTTTACAGTAGCGCACGGGTAATGCTTTTTTATTGCCTTTAAAGGTGGTCAGAAGGACCTCCGGGTAAAATAACCGTGAATAGTCGCGCTGATACCGTTTTTCATCTGCGCAAAAAAGTGGCTTTGCTTTGAGACGAAAACCGTCAGCTATTGTTCACACCACTGCTACGGTTTTAGTTCAGAATGTAAACGAATGCCACCCCGGCATAATAATGTCTCCGAACCGGTTCTGATTCTGTCGCTTAACGTGACAGATTGCGATAGCTCCCCGTAGATCATCTGAAGCGAGCGACCCTGATTTTTAATGACGTTACGCAACCATTTTACTCAGTGAAAACCGCCTGTCCGTGCCTGCTGAATTATTGAGACCATCAGGCTCGCTGGTGAACAGTCTGCCACGGCGAATCCAGGCCAGCCTAAGCGGTATCTCCGCCGCCGCCCTCATATTCTGTCCGAAAATTCTGACATGCTCTGTTCATGAGAATCAAAGACGTATGGTAAACAGATGATTTCATCACCGCCAGAGTGATGATTTACTGCACGCTTAATAGCCCCCGGTCATGACTACAACGGGGGTTATTATTACTTCTTATAATCAATATGGGGTGAGGACGTATAACGACTTTGCTTAAGTCGGATTTATCAATTCATGCTTAATAGCCAGGCTGGCTATTTTAAGCCAACCGGCTCGCCCTCAGCGCATTGGCAAAGTACTGCATTTTTTAATACACATCCCTCTTTTTTAAAACAGATATTATTCAGTGAGTTATAAAGAACAGCTCTGATGGCTATCCGCCAGAATATATTTTATGTGGTTGATTTTCTCCACGTTATGCGTACCACTACCCCCTTAACACGACGATCATATAGAGTTGCAGTTGATATAGTATTTAGATGATTTTTATCCGCCCGGCACCTGCATCTGTCAGGAGATCGCGGGCACAATAATTGACATCCATAGCCGTTTTGCCCCTACGTCCCGGCAATTATCGACTTTTCATGACAACCGGCTTTTGACAATTTGATGTGGAAATGCGAAAAACCTGAGTAAATTTACGCTTGTTTAACGCTGGCGCGTTAATTACAGTTTCAACTCTCTTTAAAAGCGATTAATATGCTAGTGTTGAACTATCGGTTCTGTATTGTGATTCTTCGAAGGCAAGCACGTTAAAAAGCAGGTCTGACGAAAAGCATCAGCGTGAACCCGCTCTGTATTTTATTATCTGAACATGACTATGGTGACTTTGATGAGTGACACTCTCAACAGCTTGAATAATATCCGTACGCTTCGCGCCAATGCTCGCGAACTTGACCTTGCTGCCCTGGAAGAAATGCTGGAAAAACTCACGGTCGTTGTCAGTGAACGACGTGAAGAGGCTCAGGCTTCTGAAGCAGCTAACCGTGAAAAAGCCGAAAAACTGGCAAAATACCGTGAATTACTGTTGCAGGAAGGTATCGATCCTAACGAACTGTTAAATGGTATGCAGAGCGCGCCCGCCGAGAAGAAAAAGCGTGCACCTCGCCCGGCTAAATATCAGTACACCGACGAAAATGGTGAAGTTAAGCAGTGGACCGGCCAGGGCCGTACCCCTTCTGCTATTAAAGCGGCCATTGATAACGGTAAATCGCTGGATGATTTCCTGATCTAATTACCGATGCGTAAATGAAACCTGTCTGACCTGCCGGGTCCGACAGGTTTTTTATCAAACAGTTTCCCCGCCCCTCCCGAATTATCCGATAATAGCGTTTCTGTCTGCCTACGCTTTATTCGCACGCTATATGACCGACCTCATTCAACCTGTCTCCCTTAAAAGCTCCCTCTCCGCAGACATGACATAATCGGAAAGATTGTTACATGGTCACGTCAGCGCGTATTCACACCGCGGCTCAGCCAGTCCGTTCTTCGCACTTTGCCTGGTTACGCCCTTCCTCTTTCGCACGGTAAAGGGCTTCGTCCGCCCGCTCAATCAGCGCCAGTTCTCCTTCCTGCGAATCGGTGGCCAGATGGACAGCACAGCCTGCGCTTAGCGTGACCCGCTTAGGAGACAGTTCGCTGCTGGCATGCGGAATATTAAGCTGATTAACCGCGGCAATCACCGTTTTCGCAAGGCTCAGCGCAGCGGGCAGCGACTGGTCAGGCAGAATAATCGCAAACTCTTCGCCGCCGTAGCGAGCCGTTATTTCATTTTTACGCCGGGCGGCGCCTTTCAGAACGGCGGCAATCTTTTTCAGGCAGTCGTCACCGGCCACGTGCCCGTAGGTGTCGTTGTAACGTTTGAAATAATCAATATCGAACAGGATCAGGGATACCGGCTGGCCGTTGCTTTTCGCGTTATTGAGACTCTCTGTCAGCATTCGATCAAAGTGACGACGATTAGCCACCCCCGTCAGCCCGTCACTGTGCGCCAGGTTTTCCAGCGAGAGATTAGCAGCGGTCAGCTCATCACGTAAGCGGGTCAGCTCGCGCTGATAGCGCAGTGTATGCCGCGCCTGACGCAGGACATAAGCCCCCAGTGAAAGGATAACAGCCAGCAGAGCCAGGCTCAGAATCAGATCCTGCACCCAGCTTTTGACCCAGCGGTTAAACAGTGCGCGCTTGTCATAACCGGCGGCAACAACCAGCGGATAACGCTGGGATCGGACAAAACCAAAGATGCGTTTCTTACCATCCAGCGCCGCGCTCCACTGACCGCTCCCCTTATCGGAATGAGCCAGCATCTTCTGAAACAGCGGGCTGATAGAGAGATTCTTACCGATATAGCTATCCGGCATTGGACGGGCGTAAAGTACCGTACTGTCGGCCAGCATCAGCACCAGCACGTCGCCATCACTGATTTCATAATAGCTATAGAAACGGCGAAAATAGTCGACTTTTATGGTGGCCAGTAATACCCCTCTGAAGCCGTTAAAAGCATCATTAACGCGAAGCGTAACCGGGATCACCCGTTCATGAGTGGTGCGGCTGCGGATCACCGGTCCGAAGTGCAGGCTGTCACGCAGACTGTTGCGGTGATAGTTAAAATATTCCCGATCGGCATTATCAATGCCCGCTGGCGTGGTGCGCATGGATGTCGCAATCCACTTCCCCTGTGCATCGTAATAGAACAAACCGTGCAGCTGCGGCAGATGATTTTGCAACAGCCGCATGGTCTGGCTCAGTGCCTCACCGTTCACACTATTAGCAGCGATCTGTTTCTCAAGCTCACGCTGTACTTCGTGCAGGGCAAGTTCTGTTTGCAGAAACGTATCATCCGCCTGACGCGCCTGTGACAGCGACAGGTTAATCGCCATATCTTCAGCTTTATTGACGGTATCATTCCAGTCTTCACGCAGCGTCCACAGATTGATGCCAATCACTGCGACAGTCAGAAGTACGCCTGACAGCATAATGCTGCTGAGCAGCGGGGAAATTTTTGGCGATGCCCGATCATTTTTCCGGCGAAACTTCATGCCCGTCCTTAACAGATTGTGTTAACTGATTTAAGCACAGTTAATACAAAGCAAAAATGCAAATCCCGCAATTCGGTTACGGTAGTGTTAATTTGCCGATCTGCGGCAGATTCCGCTCAGAAACCCGGCTTAATCCGCCTGAACCACGTACTAGAAGCAGAATTTATAGCGAATTAAGCTAGCCAGCCCCTTCAATTTTCTGGCCGGTAAATGTTACCCTTACCGGCTGAATTATTTGCACGCTATTGATTAACTTGAGTATTTGAGGATTTTGTAATGAATGCCCCACTGAACAGCCTGAATAATATCCGTATCCTTCGGGCACAGGCCCGCAATATTGCGCTGGATGTGCTGGAAGAGATGCATCAGAAACTGGAAATCGTGGTCAGCGAGCGGCGTGAAGAAGAGCAGGCCCGGGCAGCCGAAGCGCGCGCGAAAGCGGAAAAACTGGCGTTTTATCGCGAGCTGTTACTGGAGGAAGGGGTTGACCCGGCCGAGCTGGCCAATAGCCTCTCCGCCAGCTCCCGCAAACGGGAACGCGCAAAGCGCCCGGCGAAATACCGTTATACCGATGAGCAGGGTGAAATTCGTTACTGGACTGGCCAGGGCCGCACACCCAATCCGATTAAAACCGCGCTGGAAAATGGCCAGTCGCTGGATGATTTCCTGCTTTAATTCTGACCGCGCACCGGAAAGTGAGAGCAGACGCTTTCCGGTTCGCGTCTGGCGCGATACGCGAAAGGTCCATCCCCCCTTGCTGGGGCTGACGCCGAATCAGGATTTGAAGTTATCTGGCGACATGGCGCAGCGTAACCGATAAAGAGGTGAGCACGGTCGCCCTCAGGATTCCCGCAAAATGAAGATAAAAAAATGCCGCAGCGGACTGCGGCATGATAACTCAGAGAACAATCAGAAATCGGCTTTCAGCACTACGCGGTAATTGGCTTTACCGGCGCGGACATGATCCAGCGCTTTGTTGATATCTGACATCGGGAAGAACTCAACCTGTGGCGCAATATCGGCACGAGCGGCGAGGCGCAGCAGCGAACGCAGCTGGCCCGGTGAGCCGGTTGAAGAACCGGTCACCGCTTTATCACCCATGATCAGTTCAAAAGCACTCACTTCAATTGGCTTCATCACTGCACCCACAGTGTGGAATTTACCCTGCGGCGCCAGCGCGGCGAAATAGGGTTTCCAGTCGAGATCGACCGCGACGGTGCTCAGGATCAGGTCAAAGCGGCCAGCCTGCTGTTTCAGTGCCTCAGGGTCACGGCTGTTAACCACTTCATCTGCGCCCATATCCAGAATCGACTGCTTCTTGTCCGGGGTAGAGCTGAATGCCACCACTTCAGCGCCCATCGCGTGCAGGATCTTAATCGCGATATGACCCAGACCACCGATGCCGATGACGCCGACGCGGCTGGTGGCGGTAATGTTGCTCATCAGCAGCGGTTTAAATACGGTGATGCCTCCGCACAGCAGCGGACCGGCGCTCGCCACATCCAGTTTTTCCGGCAGCGGGATCACCCACTGCCAGTCAGCGCGCAGCTTCTCGGCAAAACCACCTTTGTTCATGATGGTCGGAATGCTGCCCTGCTGGCAGTTAACCTGCTCGCCGTTAATACAGGCGTCGCAGTGCTGACAGCTTTTGGCTGTCCAGCCGATGCCGACACGCTGGCCGATTGAGAGACCTTTGTTTTTCGCCGCGTCACCCAGTGCAGAAACCCGGCCAATCACTTCGTGTCCGGCAATCACCGGGAACTGAGAGATGCCCCATTCGTTGTCGATCATCGACAGATCGGAATGGCAGACGCCACAATATTCGACCTCGACTTCAACTTCTTCGGCTGCCAGTTCGGCGGCATCGTACTCATAGAGTTCAAGGGCCTGGCCAGCCTGCATGGCTGCATAACTTTTAATTTTCATTGGTACCTCTGCGTGGTTAATCATCGACAAGTGTAACAACTGCGTGCCCGGCTTGCCTGGCCGCTGCGCTTATATCGCATTTTTTTGTCTTTTATGCTGATAAATCAGCCCTTAACCTGCGCACCTGAAAGAGTTTGTAACACCTTGAGCTGGGCGACAGCTTCCTGCATCGCGTCCATGCCCTGAGTCAGTTCCCGCAGGCTGCCAAGATGTTTGTTAATATCAGCACGCTCATGTTGCGTCTGCTGATTCATCGCCGCCAGCGTGTCGGCGGCACTGATGCTGCGCTCCGCCATCTGCGCCGCGGTCTGGGCCGAGTCACTGGCCACCAGCCGGATACGGGAGATAGTCGTGACCGCATCGCTGATATTGCTGGCCGTCGCTTCGGCCTGCTCTTTCGAAGAGTGCGCCAGCCGACGGACTTCGCCGGCGACCACCGCAAATCCCCGCCCCGCTTCGCCTGCGCGCGCCGCTTCTACGGCGGCATTCAGCGCCAGGATATTGGTCTGGAAAGCAATATTGCTGATGCCATGCGTAATCTCATTGATGCCGTTAGAGATTTTTTCCAGATCGTCCAGCCCGTCATCCAGCCGACCCTGGGCCTGCTGACTCTCCGTGGCGATGTTGCTGATGTTACGGATACTGCTCTCTGCGAGGCTCAGCGTTTCACCCTGACTCTGGGTGGCCGTTTCCAGCACCGGCAGCGCTTCCATCAGCGGCGTCAGGGCCTGCTGATAGTTAATAACCCGATCCAGCACCCGCGTCTGAACACTGTTCAGCGCTTCCCAGCGGCGCAACGCGCGCTGCGCGTAGTGTGCGGCGTAGCCGGCATACTCTACCGGGAACTGGCTCATCGCTTTGACATCATGATTGAAGAACACCAGCGCAGAGAGCGTCTGATTGATGGGCACGCCCAGGATTTCACCGAAGCTGGAAAAACCGGCGGCGGCGATACCTTTGAAGAAATGGGCATTGTGCAGCTTATCGGCATTGCCGACGCGACGCAGGATACAGTCGTTCATCAGAATAGCGGCCGGTTTACCATGCTGAGCGGTAAACGCCTGCCACTCCTGCTGCGTCGCCTGTTTGAAATCCTTTTCCTCCATCAGGAACAATCGATCGCCAAACTCAAGGTCGCAGAAAAAGTGCACGCCACCCGATGCAATTTTAGCGATCGAGCGGATAAAGAACTCGCCACCCACTTTTACGCCGAAGGTTAACCCTTTCAGCCGCTCGGTCAGCTGCGCTTCGTTGCAGTGCAGATGTTCACACAGCGACGCGACAAAAGATTGCTGCTGCCCCTGACGGTTAAACACCGAGGTCACGGTGCGGGCAATCGGATCGGCTTCGGCGATCAGCCAGCTCTGATCGCGCGGCGTAAAGTTCTGACTCTTGAAAGGGGCAAACGATTTTCCCGCCGCCATCTGACAGAAAACGATCACCGCTTTGCCCTGCAATACCCTGCCGCCCACACCAATCCAGGTGCCATCAAAAGTGATTTTACCGCCCGCGGAACCCCCAATCGCCAGACAGGGGAAGCGCCCGCTGTTGTACCAGGCCTGCATCAGAAATCCTTCTGAAGCGGAAAGCCCGTCGCAATAGATCATGGCAAAAGTGCGATCGGCGGAGAGGGGCATCCGCAGCGGTAAACGATCCAGCTCCTGCTGGATAGCCGTGATGCGCTGGCTGGCGGTGTGGGTATCGTCGACATGCAGATCGACAATGTGGGTTTCATGGCGGGCGATCAGGCTGTCGGGCAGCCAGAGATAGCTTCCCTCCGGGCCGTTACCGTCACAATAGGTGCTCTGCGCTCGGCTGCTGCTCAGCGCCCCGTTGGAGGAGAGCGTCAGCACCGTCAGATCGGGGGCGTTAAAACGCTGAAAAGCGTGGCTGACCCGTTTGAAATCTGCTTCAGGCGGAACAAAGGTCATCAGGATGCCGCCAGCGCGATGAGGTAATCCCAGTGCAGTCAGGGATGCAGGCAATGCACGACAGTCATAGGTACCGTTGGCAGGCTGGCTGCGGCGCAGCAGACCGGCAGCCGGCAGGCGTTGTTTGATCGCCTTAAAAATCGACATATTATTATTTTCGCTTTAGTTTTAATAGGTTGCGATAAAATCGCGGTTGCTGGTGTGTGAAGGAGGGCTAAAAGCAGGTCCATGCGCGTTCAGAACTCGTTGCTGAATGCCATGTTCATCACTGAACCGGCGCACTCAGCGCCTGGTAATTATCGCCCCTGGCGGGAAAACCTTTAACAATCGCTGTGGTTGGTTAGATCGATGGATATGTTACATTTTAGTAGCACAAAATAAGCCAAAAGGTGACGCGGGGAGGAAGAACGCACAATAGTCGTGCTGGATTCCTCTTTCTCCGCAGGCATGCTGCCGCAGAGTAAGCGGATGAAGCTGATGTGTTCATCGCGGCGTTCTCTGGCCGATGACGGAAAAAGGCAAGGATAGCCGGGAAAAGAGCGCGCAGATGGCGGTTCCTTTGCCTCTGAACGCCGACTGAAGCCGCAGCGTCCTGGCCGTCACAGCGCACGACTCTCCTCTTTTCGCTTACTGGCCGCGCTGATCGTGCCAGTGCTGTTCACAGCGTTCCCGCGCTTCGGCGGGCAGATCCCGTAAATCGGGCAGGCTGTCGCCGGAACCGTATCCCATCGAACCGGTCGCTTCCTGCTGCTCATCCTGAGCGGCAAAGCTGAGCCGCTCTTCCAGCGGCTGCCAGCTGCCTCCCTGCTGCTGATAGATCATGGCGTAGGTGGGTGTCCGGGCATCCTCCCCATAAATCTCATACTTCTGTTTCCGATCGTCCGATCCAAACTCAAGCGTATCGATTAAGGTGGCGTCACTCATTACATTCTCCTTTTTAGCAGGGTCTTTAAGGGTAGTTCATCTGCCTGCGCTCTGCTGCGGCTGCGTTCGGGCCGGAGAATCAGCCTCAGCGGAATCCGGCCGTTCACCGCACAGAGTTGCATAACCGAGGCGGCCGACTATGCTTCGAGGTGTGACTAGCTAGTCCTTTCTATCTCATGGAACATTGATAAGAGGTCTTTCTATGACACAACAGAAATACAGAGGCGGTGCCGGTAATTTTGCTAACGATCCAGAGCGAGCGAGTGAAGCTGGCAGTGCAGGAGGCAAAGTCAGTGGGGGCAATTTCAGAAACGATCATGAAAAAGCCAGGGAAGCCGGTCGGAAAGGAGGCAAAGTTAGTCGCCGTCCTTCTAAGTAATTCTGAATAAGGCGCCTCAGGAAGTTTTACGCCACGGAGTGGCATCTCCTGTGACCACAACCCGCGCCCGGCAGCATCCCTGAGTAACCTTTCATCTGCTATCCCTCTTTCAGCCTCAACGCCTCGCGCACCAGTGAAAAGGCGGGTGAATGTTGCTTACGGCTGGGATAATAGAGGTAGTAACCCGGAAACGGCTCACACCAGCGCTCCAGTACCCGGATAAGCGCGCCCTGCGCCAGCCCCTCGGCCACCTCCTCCTCTGGCAGAAACGCCATTCCCAGCCCGGCGATGGCTGCTTCTGCGATGTGTGCCGAGGTGTTAAACGTCAGCTGCCCGTTGACCCGCACATTGAGCGGTCCCTCTTCGCTGTCAAAATCCCAGACGTATAACCCCCCCGCCGTCGCCTGGCGCATGTTGATACAGTTGTGCTGCAACAGATCATGCGGCGTCTGTGGCTCGGGATGACGACGAAAGTAGTCAGGCGCAGCCACAGCCGCCATGCGCAATGGCGGCGTGATCGGCATCGCAACCATATCTTTATCGATGGTGTCTCCCATCCGCACCCCGGCATCAAACCGATCGGCCACGATGTTGCGCAGGCCATGACTGGCATCGAACTCCAGCCGGACATCGGGATAGGCCGCGAGCAGTGGCGTCAGTTTTGGCAGCAACAGTGAACTCAGAATATGCGGGCCGCAGGTGATCCGTACCGTGCCAGCCGGCTTGTCGCGCATGGCGGTCAGCATATCCAGTTCGGCTTCGATCTCATCAAAGCGATCGCCAATCGCCTGCATCAGCCGCTCCCCCGCCGCCGTTGGTGAGACGTTGCGCGTCGTCCGGGTCAGCAGCCGAATCCCCATCCGCTTTTCCAGCGCGGTAAGGGTCTGGCTCAGCGCCGGCTGCGTTACGCCAAGCAGCGCCGCGGCACGGGTAAAGCTGCCCTCGCGCGCCACGGTCATAAAAGCCTGAAGGTCATTCATATTGCGTTTCATTCATCCCTCCCGCATCCGATTAATAAGCTGGAGTTATAACCCCATTAAGGATTGATTAGCTAGTTACCCTGAATCAAACCCGTAAAATTTCCTCCGGTAAACGGCAGTTCTGCCAGCGGCCGCCAGCAGTCTCAGGCCGCACCGTTCAGATAAAAAGGGTAAACAAGTGACAACCAGAGTAACCAGGGAGAATGAACCTCAGCGCGAAGCGCACTGGAGCGGCGTCTGGGCGATGACGCTCTGTGTCTTTGCGCTGATCGCCTCGGAATTTATGCCGGTCAGCCTGCTATCGCCGCTGTCGCGCGATCTGGCGATCAGTGAAGGTCTGGCCGGACAGGGCATCGCCATTTCGGGTGCGCTGGCGGTCATCACCAGCCTGACGATTGCCCGCCTCGCCGGCAATCTTGATCGAAAAATCCTGCTGCTGATCCTGACGCTGGTGATGGCGCTCTCCGGGCTTATGGTGGCGCTGGCCCCCAACTATCTGACTTATCTCGCCGGGCGGGTATTGATTGGGGTGGTGATTGGCGGCTTCTGGTCAATGTCAGCCGCGGTGGCAATCCGGCTGGTGCCAACCGATAAGGTGCCGAGGGCGCTGGCTATTTCTAACGGCGGTAACGCGCTGGCCACGGTGATCGCAGCACCGCTCGGCAGCTATCTTGGCGCAGTGATTGGCTGGCGCGGGGCGTTTTTTAGCCTGGTGCCGGTGGCGCTGATCGCCCTGCTCTGGCAGGGGTTCACGCTGCCGTCAATGCCGGTCGACGCAGCGCGTCAGCACCGCGCAAAACCGGCTCAGCTGTTGCGCGCTCCGCAGGTGCTGGTGGGTCTGACCGCCTATGGCCTGCTGTTTATGGGGCAGTTCACCCTGTTCACCTATCTTCGTCCCTTCCTGGAAACCGTGACCCAGGTGGAGGTTTCCACGCTGTCGCTGGTGCTGCTGACCATTGGCGTGGCCGGTTTTATCGGAACGCTGCTGATCGGCGTTTTTTTACAGCGCGGCTTCTATCCCACCCTGATCGCTATCCCGCTGATCATGGCAGCGATCGCGCTGCTGTTGATCCTGTCCGGCCATCAGCTGTGGCTGACGACCGCGCTGCTGGCTCTCTGGGGGCTGGTAGCGACAGCGGCACCCGCCGGCTGGTGGGCCTGGGTCGCCAGAACCTTCCCGGATAACGCGGAGACCGGCGGCGGGTTGATCGTTGCCGTGGTGCAGCTCTCGATCGCCCTGGGATCAACGCTGGGCGGCCTGGCATTTGACCACGCGGGCTGGCAGACCACGTTCGCCATCAGCGGCGTCTTACTGATTATGGCGGCCGCACTGGCCCTGACCACCGCCCGTAAAGAAAGTACGGCCTGAATCCTGTTTAACCGGGCAACCTGTTGCCCTGACCTTGTCAAAACCATGAGGACCTTCCGATGAGAGCATTAACCCTGATGTTTGGACTGTTGATCAGTTCATGTGCGGCAATCGGTGCCGATATGTCGCGCGGCGCCGATAACTTTTATCAAAGTGACAGAGTAACCCGCGAGAAAGTGACGTTTAAGAATCAGTATCAGATGGCGGTCACCGGCACCCTCTATCGGCCGAAAGATGCCAGTAAAACCGCGCGCCTGCCGGCGATTGTGGTCGGCCATCCGATGGGAGCGGTTAAAGAGCAGAGCGCCAGCCTCTATGCGCAGAAACTGGCTGAACAGGGCTTTGTCACGCTGGCGATCGATCTCTCGTTCTGGGGAGAGAGTGAAGGCCAGCCACGCAACGCGGTTTCACCGGATATTTATGCCGAAGACTTCAGCGCCGCCGTCGACTATCTGGGCACCCGTGACTTTGTTGACCGCGAACAGATTGGGGCGCTTGGCATCTGTGGCAGCGGCAGTTTCGTGATCAGCGCCGCGAAGATCGATCCGCGGATCAAAGCGCTTGCCACCGTCAGCATGTATGACATGGGTTCAGCCAACCGCCACGCGCTGAACAACAGCCTGACCCTGGCGCAGCGTAAACAGATCATCGAGGCGGCAGCACAGCAGCGTTATGTGGAGTTCACCGGCGGGAAAACGGAATATACCAGCGGTGCACCACATAAAATCGATGCGGACTCCCCACCGGTAGCAAAAGAGTTCTACGATTTTTACCGTACGCCTCGCGGTGAGTTCACCCCGAAAAACAGTTCCGCCGCGCTGACCACACACCCGACGCTGACCAGCAACGTGAAGTTCATGAACTTCTATCCGTTTAATGATATTGAGACGATCTCACCGCGGCCGATGCTGTTTATTACCGGTGATAAAGCGCACTCCCGCGAGTTCAGCGAAGAGGCGTTTAAGCGGGCAGCAGAGCCGAAGGAGTTGTATATCGTCCCGGACGCCGGTCATGTAGATCTCTATGACCGCACCGATCTGATCCCGTTTGCGAAGCTGACCGCCTTCTTCAGAGCGCATTTAGCGTAACCGTCAGCCCCTCGCCGCACACCGCCCCGCTGCCACAGCGTGCAGCGGGCGTTTTAGTGATCGGTCATCCTGTACAGGGCGGCCCGATTTCTCCTTCTGCCCGGTTGTGGGATATATTGGCCGTACTTTGGTAAAAATTATCTCTGCATAACAGGTAACAACCGTCATGGCTCTGATCCCAAAAAACTACGCGCGGCTGGAAAGCGGCTACCGCGAGAAAGCCCTTAAACTCTACCCGTGGGTCTGTGGACGCTGTTCGCGTGAGTTCGTTTACTCAAACCTGCGCGAACTGACCGTGCACCATATTGACCACGACCATACCAATAACCCGGAAGATGGCAGTAACTGGGAGCTGTTGTGCCTCTACTGTCACGATCATGAACACTCAAAATACACGGAGGCCGATCAGTACGGCACCCGCGTCGTCGCAGGTGAAGATGCGCAAAAGGATGTTGGCGAAGCTACCTATAATCCGTTTGCCGATCTGAAATCGATGCTGAATAAGAAAAAGTAAATTCTCCGGCGCTGAGCCTGTCAGGCTGACTGAAGCGGCCTGATAAGCTCCCCCCTGTGATTGACTGGCGACTTTACGCTGAATGCCAGGTAATAACGCCCGGAGCAAAATACCCGCCCTGAATATTGCTCAGCGTGATTTAACCGCAAAGCAATTAATAAGAGATTGTGTTTATCAGGATTCACAATTTCGCTAACTCGCTGAATAACATCACTCTTCTCCGCCTGCCGGTGTGCCCCTGTTTCGCCGTTTTAAATAACCGCCACGCTTAGATTAATGCAATAACGTGCCTTACTGCCTCTCACATCCGCGACCGAAACATTTTGAGAAATAATTTCCCGGAATAATAGCCGGAATCCACCCTGTTAATTTATTTCTGTACCAGGCTTAGCAGATAACAATAGAGACAGTGTGGAGCATTATGAAAGAGCAAAATCGCACAAACGGTATCGCCCCTTATGGCGGTGCCGCAGGTGGCTGGGGAGCACTCAAGGCCGTTGCCGATGCTATCCGTGGTCAGATGTCAGTGAAGCAGGATGTGATCGCCCTGTTTAAAGTGAATCAGCCGCAGGGCTTTGACTGCCCGGGCTGCGCCTGGCCCGATCCGCAACACGCCTCGTCGTTTGAGTTCTGCGAAAACGGTGCCAAAGCGGTCTCGTGGGAAGCCACCAGCAAACGTACCACGCCGGAATTTTTCGCCACGCATACCGTGAGTGAACTGTGGGAGCGCAGCGCCCTGCATCTGGAGGGCGAAGGACGCCTGACCCATCCGATGAAGTACGACGCCGCCAGCGACACCTATCAGCCGGTTGAGTGGGAGACCGCCTTCAGAGAGATTGGTGAGCACCTGCGCAGCTACGATGACCCGGATAGCGTGGAGTTTTACACCTCCGGGCGCGCCTCCAATGAAGCGGCCTTTCTCTGGCAGCTGTTTGCCCGTGAATATGGCACCAACAATTTCCCCGACTGCTCCAATATGTGCCATGAACCGACCAGCGTCGGACTGCCGGAATCGATCGGCGTCGGCAAAGGCACGGTAGAGCTGGAAGATTTTGACCATTGCGATCTGGTGTTATGCATCGGCCATAACCCCGGCACCAACCATCCCCGTATGCTCGGTACCCTGCGGGAAGTCTCTAAACGTGGCGCGACTATCGTGGCGATCAATCCGCTGCGCGAGCGCGGGCTGGAACGGTTTACCTCACCACAAAGCCCGATTGAGATGCTGTCGCTCAGCTCGACGCAGCTGGCCTCGACCTACTACAAGGTGCGGGTCGGCGGCGACGCGGCGATGCTGAAAGGGGTCATGAAGATTTTACTGTCGATGCACCAGGAGGCGCTGAGCAAAGGCGAACCCGGTGTAATCGACGAGGCGTTTATCAGCCAGCACACCGAGGGCTTTGAAGCTCTGAAAGCGGATCTCGACAGCACAGATTGGGACCACATCCTGAAAGTATCCGGGATGGCGCGCGAAGAGATCCAGCATATTGCCCGGCTCTACGCCAGCGCGGAACGCACCATCATCTGTTACGGCATGGGGATCACTCAGCATCAGTATGGCACCCAGAATGTGCAGCAGATTGCCAATCTGCTGCTGATGCGCGGCAACATCGGCAAGCCCGGCGCGGGTATCTGTCCGCTACGCGGACACTCCAATGTGCAGGGCGACCGCACGGTCGGTATCACCGAAATCCCGCCAGCCTCGCTGCTGGATAGCCTGGAAAAAGTGTTTGGCTTTCGTCCGCCGCAGAAGCATGGTCACGGCGCTATTGAAGCGATTAAAGCGATGCGTGATGGCAAAGCCAAAGCGCTGCTCTGCCTGGGCGGTAATCTGGCGGAGGCGATTTCCGATCCGCAGGTGACATTCCCGGCGATGCGCAACCTCGATCTGGTGGTGCATATGGCGACCAAGCTCAACCGTTCGCATCTGCTGCTGGGTAAACACAACTATCTGCTGCCGGTGCTGGGCCGGACCGAGACAGATTTGCAGGCGACCGGCGTGCAGAGCGTCACGGTGGAAGATTCCATGTCGATGGTGCACGCCTCACGCGGTTCGCTGGAACCGGCTTCGCCGCATCTTAAATCTGAACCGGCGCTGGTGGCATCGCTGGCGAAAGCGACCTTACCTGACAGCGTGGTTGACTGGAGCGCTATGGCCGCCGACTACAACCGCATCCGCGACGCTATCGAGGCGGTCTTCCCGGCGTTTGAAGACTTTAACCAGCGGATAAAACAGCCAGGCGGTTTCCGGCTCTATAACGCCGCGTCGGAACGGGTCTGGCTGACGCCGTCGGGCCGGGCGCAGTTCAAAGTGATGCAGGGAATTAACGAAGATCCCCGCTCACTGAAATGCCACGATCTGGTGCTCACCACCCTGCGCAGTCATGATCAGTACAACACCACGCTTTACGGGCTGAATGACCGCTACCGTGGCGTCACAGGCCGGCGCGATGTGCTGTTTATTAATGCTGATGAGGCGGAGAGACGTGAACTGCGCGTCGGCGATCGGGTCGATTTAATGGCGCTCGATCCTGACGGCAACCCGACGTCGCGGCAGATGAAAAATCTGACGATTGTGATTATCGATATGGCGCCAGGTTCGGTCGGGGCTTACTACCCGGAGGCGAATGTGATGGTGCCGCTCGACAGCCACGATACCAAAAGCGGTATTCCTGCCTATAAAAGCATTCCGGTGTCGATGACGCGCGTCACCGAGGAGACCCAACCCACCTCAGGCGTGCTGCGCTAAGCGGGGCTGACGGCCAGGCTCTCCGCCTGCGCCGTCATTTCCCCAGACGGGCCGGTTCTCCGGCCCGTCTGCTCTGTACCTGCTGTTAAGCCTCCTCGCTTCCGGCATCGTCTACACTTCAACGCTCAGTCTCATTTTGTAGCTCGTTAACGCCACTCTTTCTGCGCGGATATTCTGCGCCACAATGGATGATTACCATGTTTCACCTGATCTTCAGCCTCCCCAGCTGGTATGTTATTGCGCGCGTTATTATTCCCCTCTCCCTGCCGCTGCTCGTAAAGATTCTGCTCTCCACGCTGGTGCTGCTGGCCTCCCAGTATCTGCTGGTGAGCCGCTTTACCTCGGGCGGGATCTTTTCCGCGGAAATGCCCCGCCTTGTCATCATTCTGTTTAACTGGGCCTTTGGCACCGTGCTGCTACTGGCGTTTGCCCAGATCGTGATGGATGCCGTGCTGCTGATCGCCCTGCTGCTGCGTCATCCGCTGGAGCTGGCTCCCGGCGTCCGCTATCTGGCGGTTGTGGTGGCAATGGGGCTGGCCGCCGTCGGGGTACAGCAGGCGATACGGGTGCCCCCGGTCAAAGAGGTGACGCTTGTGCTGCCGAACCTGCCAGCGGAGTTTGACGGTTATCAGCTGCTGCAACTGACCGATCTGCACATTACCCGGCTGTTTAACCAGCGCTGGACCGCCGCGATGGTTGAACGGGCCATGTCGCTTAAGGCGGATCTGATCGTGGTGACCGGCGATGTGATCGATGGCAGCCTGGAGCACCGTCGTCATGATGTCGCGCCGCTGCGCGGACTGGCCGCGCCTGACGGAGTCTGGGCAATCACCGGCAATCACGAATATTTCTTCCATCAGGCGATCTGGACCGCTCACCTGGCGTCGCTGGGGCTGCAACCGCTGCTCAATCGTCATACGGTTATCCGGCGCGGCGCGGCTAAACTGGTGATTGCGGGCCTGCCGGACGCTTCCGCTCCCGGCCGAAAGGCCACCGGCCCGGACCTGGCCAGCGCGCTGGATCAGGCACCTGACGACGCGCCGGTCATCCTGCTGGACCACCAGCCACGCAATGCGCGACAGAACGCAGCGCAGGGGGTGGATCTACAGCTCTCCGGTCATACCCACGGCGGGCTGATTATCGGACTGGACCGGCTGTTTGCTAAACCCAACGCCGGTTTTGTATCGGGTCTCTATCAGGTCGGCGGGATGCAGCTCTATGTCAACAATGGCACGGCGCTCTGGCCGGGAATGGCGCTGAGACTGGGGCGGCCTTCGGAGCTGACCCGGATTACCCTCAAAGCTCAGCCCTGATCGACCCGAATGAGTGTGAAAAGGCAACGGGATTGCCAGCAACAGAGAGGAGATCACCATGATTCAGCTATGTACCGCCTGCGGCACCGCCTATAGCCATCAGGTCAGCGACAATCCGCACTGTAAAATCTGTGACGATGAGCGGCAGTATGTGCCGGCTGAGGGCCAGCGCTGGATCGACTTCGACCAGCTGCGCGCCCGCCACGCCAATAAATGGACGGCGCACAGTGATGCGCTGCTGAGTATCAAAACCGTACCCCGGTTTGCCATCGATCAGCGCGCCTTTCTGCTGCGAACGCCGCACGGCAATGTGCTGTGGGACTGTATAGCCAACCTTGATGCGGCGACCTGTCAGCTGATCACCGCGCTGGGCGGCATCGATGCCATTGCGATTTCGCATCCTCACTATTACACCACCATGCAGGAGTGGGCCGCGGCGTTTAACGCGCCTGTCTATCTGCACGCGCACGATCGGCAGTGGATCATGCGTGATAGCCCGCATATCCAGCTGTGGCAGGGGGAGTCGCTGACGCTGATGCCGTCGCTGACGCTGTTACGGCTGGGCGGGCATTTTCCCGGCGGCAGTGTACTGCACTGGGATCAGGGCGAAGGAGTGATACTGGCGGGGGATATTCTTCAGGTCACGCCCGGTGCGCATGGGGTGTCGTTTATGTGGAGCTATCCGAATATGTTACCGCTGTCGGCCTCCACGGTCGGTGACATTCTGCAACGACTCGCCGGGGTGGCGTTCGGTCAGCTGTATGGTGCGTTTGAGGGGCAGGAGATCCATCAGCAGGCCAAAGAGAAGGTGATGCAGTCGGGCGCGCGCTATCTGGCCTGCCTGCGGGATCATCAGGCGTGATGAGGGAGCCCAGCAGCAGCCGGCAGGCTGCTGCTGAACCCACGCGGTTACGCGGTCTGGAACACGGCCACCATGTTACGCAGTTGCGCTGCGCGTCCGGCCAGCTCATCGGCTGATGAGGCGGACTCTTCAACCAGCACGGCGTTCTGCTGCGTCACCTGATCCATCTGGTTCACCGCAATATTGACCTGAGAGATGCCGCTGCTCTGCTCTTCCGAAGAGGAGGAAATATCACGCATCAGCTGTGAGGTCTGCTCAATGGCACTGACGCTCTGTTTCACCTTGTCGCCTGCGTTCTGCGCCATCGCGATCCCTTCCTGCGCGTGACCCACCGACTGCTCAATCAGGCCTTTGATCTCTTTCGCCGCACTGGCTGAACGTTGTGCCAGCGCCCGCACTTCCGCGGCGACCACCGCAAAACCTTTGCCCTGCTCACCCGCACGCGCGGCTTCAACCGCCGCATTCAGCGCCAGGATATTGGTCTGAAACGCGATGCTGTCAATCACCGAGGTAATCTCTTCAATCTGGCCTGAGCTGCCACGGATTTTATGCATGGTCTGCATCACCGAGTCCATCGCCGCGCCGCTTAGCAGGGCCGCCTGGGTGGCAGATTCCGCCCGATCCGAAGCAAAGCGGGTGTTGTCCGCGTTCTGCTGAATGATTGACGCAAGCTGTTCCATGCTGGCCGCGGTCTCCGCCAGAGACGCCGCCTGCTGTTCGGTACGCGAGGAGAGATCGCCGTTGCCCCGCGCGATCTCTTCTGAAGAGTTGGCGATGGTGGCGGCGTTACCTTTAATATCGGAAACCAGCTGGGCCAGGCGCTGCTGCATCAGCATCAGCGCATTCAGCAGCTCCGCCATCTCATTACTGCCGGAGACCATCAGCTGCGCCGTCAGATCGCCTGCGGCGACGCGGCTGGCAACTTCGACCGCCTCTCTGACCGGCCGGGTCACGGAACGGGTGATCATGACCGCCAGCAGAATGGCCAGCAGCGCGACAGCAAACAGGCCCGCCAGCAGCAGGTACTGTGCATGACGGCGCTGCTGGATCTGCTTCTGCATCATCCCTTCAAGACGCTGGCTGGACTGATTGCCCAGATCGGCGTAGCGGTTGATCGCCTGGGTAAAGACCCGGACATAGTCAACCGGCGTGACGCTGGCGTGACCACTGACAAAGACGCTGTCAGCCAGTTGCAGCGCGCTCAGCGCCTGTTGATTGGCTTCTTCTGCCATACTGCCAAAGGTGGTTTTAAGATCGGGCTCAATGGCAAACACTTTATCCATGTTGCCGCTGAACTGAGCCAGCGCCGTTTTGCCGTTATCGATCTGGAATGCCATGCGGCTGCGATCGGCTTCCGATGCATCGCCTCCCGCAATCAGCGTGGTGCCGTTCGCCCGAATGCGGCCCAGCGTCTCAGTGAGCTGCGGCAGACGGCTGAATACACTGACGATCAGCTGATAGGTATTGAGATCGGCATCCAGCGACAGCTGATAGAAATCCAGTACATCCTGATTGGTATCCAGCAGTCTCTGAATCAGGCTGGCATGGCGCGTCAGGCTGGTTGCCAGCGTCAGTCGCCCGGCGTTGATGTCGTCCTGTAGCTGCCCCCACTCCTGATTAACCTGCGCCAGTCGCTTCAGCGGCAGTGCCTGCTCATCATCCTGACGCAGATCGCCGGCAATGGTCTGGGAGAGGTTATTGATCTCGCTGACCAGGGCCATACGCGGGGCATTGTCAGGTTTATTCTGCGCGATAGCGATAGCGCTTTCCGCGCGGTGACGCTGTAACAGGTTCAGCATCTTAAGCACTTTTCTTTCTACCGGGATGCCGGTTAATTCCACATTCTTGGTATCGATAAGCTGGTTACCGACCTGAATAAATAAAAAAGTGGGTAAAATAAACAGCACCAGCGCAAAGGATCCGAGTAACAGGAATTTAGCTGGCAAATTAATCCGGTCGAGTATTTTCTTCATTCTTTTCCGCTCTGGTAGGTTGGGCGTGCAGGTGGTGTCGTGCACAAAATGGGTTAAACAATATTATTTTTTTACCGTTTCTTTTATGTCGCCAGAGGCGCTTCATGTAGCGCAATGGCCTCATAAAGAAAGGGGTTTCACATAAGAAAATAACAGAAGCCATCACAGCAAAAAGAATTATAGATTGCGCACGTTGATTTTACAGTGAATAAACAGACAATATTTACTGCAACGTTCACTTAAGCCAAACCAGAAAATCAATATAAAGATCAACAAGTTAAATTATTCATACATAAAATATTCTGTTAAGGCTTCAGCCTCACTTCAGTTTTGCCATTTAGAAAATAAAGAAATTAAAGTTAATGTCGCCACCGCCGATACCAGCGTTCCTGACTGTATCAGATGAATCATTATTTTCTGGTCAGGAAAAATCATCCTGCTGATAAAATATATCCACCTCTTTTTTAATACCTCTGACGAGGTATTAATTATTTTCCCGATAAAATGAAATCGTTTTCATTTACGTTTATATTTTTGCTATTCGTGCTTTGCCTGAGATTATTTAAATAAAAAAGCCCCCACATTGTGGAGGCTGATAAGGAGTGGCTCAACGTCAGAAACTTTCCCAGTTTGCCTTATTCAGATCGATGGCCTGACGTTCAGGCTCTCTGAGCGACAGAGTCGGGCGAAGCGGTGCGGTACTCCTCTGCACCTGAGGCTGATGGCTGTCGCCCTCTAATTTAAAGGTGGCCACCAGCCCGGAAAGCGTTTCGGCCTGCTCCTGCAACGATTTGGAGGCGGATGACGCCTCTTCCACCAGCGCGGCGTTCTGCTGCGTCACCTCATCCATCTGACCAATAGCCTGATGAACCTGCTCGATGCCTTTGCTCTGCTCAGAGGTCGCTGCCGCAATCTCGTTCACCAGGTCGGCAACCTGCTGAATCGCCTGACGGACATTTTCACTGTTAGAGCCGACACCGTTCGCCTGCTCTAAACCGTGCTCCACCTGTGACACCGAGGTCAGGATCAGATCTTTAATTTCGCGCGCCGCCGACGAGGAGCGTTGCGCCAGGTTGCGGACTTCTGAAGCGACCACGGCGAAGCCGCGACCATGTTCACCGGCACGCGCCGCTTCGACCGCGGCGTTGAGCGCCAGAATGTTAGTCTGGAACGCGATGCCCTCAATCAGCCCGGTGATTTCAGAGATTTTGGCGGAACTGCCGCGGATCTCATCCATTGTGCTCAGCATCTGCTTCACGGCCGCGCCATTCTGGATCGACATCTGATTAGCATTATTAGCCAGAGAGCTGGCCTGATGTGCGCCCTCTGAGTTCTGACGTACCGTTTCACTCAGCGTGGCCATGCTGGCAGAGGTCTGCTCCAGCGAGGCGGCCTGCTCTTCGGTACGTGAAGAGAGATCTTCGTTACCCGCCGCAATCTGCGTTGAGCCGGTACTGACCGACTGTGCGGCGTGGCTGACCGAGAGCAGTGTGCCTGAGACGCGCTGCAACAGCTGGTTAAAGGCCATCGCCGTTTTACCGATCTCATCGTTGCGGCTGACTTCAGCGGTCCGGGTCAGGTCAAGGGTGTGACTCACCTGGGTCATGGTATTAACCATGCCAGCCAGGCTTTTTTTGATGCTGAGGATCACCTTCGCCGAGAAGCCCGCCAGCAGCAGAATCAGCAGCAGCGACCCCACCGAGAGGCTCCACAGCGTCTGTTTGTAGGTGCGCTGGTTTTCACTTCTCAGTTGTTTGCCAATATTAATATTCAGCTCAATCTGCCGGTTGAAATTCGCTTCCAGCTTTCTGGCAGCCGCGCCAATACCGTTATCGCCCTGTAACAGGGCCAGCGAGAGCTCATCATTATGGGCGCGCGAGGCGCTGATAAAAGCGGGTAATGCGCTGCGAACCTCATCAAGATATTTAATCGATTCTTCAGTCAGCGCCCGGTCTTCTTCATTAGAAAGATCATTCGCCATGTAATAGTCGCTGAGGGATCTTATCTGCTGGAGTAACTGGTCTATATGCTGTTCGGCCACCGCCTGTTTAGCGCCATCGACCATGGTCTGATGGCGATAGAGGGCAATGCCCAACTGGTTGGTAGCGCTGATCGATTTATTAATATCGCGAATGCTGGGGATCGCGTTCATCTGGACATATTCGAATCGGGACTGAAAGCCCGAAATAACTGATAAAGAGATGATCACCAGTGCAATCAGTGACATTGCAAGCAGTGAAAAAATCAGTACCAGACGCTGTGTAATGGTCATAGACGCCCTCCGGTGAAAAAGATGAGAAATTGTACAATTCAGTAGCTGAATCGATCTTATCGGCGTCGGTAAAGGAGGCTTTAATTAATCGGCGGGGATATATTTTTTTATTTCTTCTTGCATCCTTAATATTCTGCACTATGTAACTGACTTTATTTCCCGTCACGCAGACGCTTTTATCTGCGTAATCAGGCCCAGGCTACGTTATAGCAGGCCGGGCCTCGCAGAACATTAAACGCCCTTCCCGCCCGGAATGCCTGCGGGGATATTTATCTGCGCCACCAATAATAAGCACGCTAATTCAGTAGCATAATTTCACTGAAACGTTTCAGCTACCAGTTGGGAATAAAGCCTCATCTGAAGTAGTGGGTGGGAAGCATCAGCAGCACAGCACATCTGGTCGGTCATGCGGGGTGACAGCGACTGTCTGCCCGCAACCGCGTTTTATCATCTTTACTGATGAGTCGCCGCCATCTGCGCGAAAGCGTTTTTCAGGTTTTCGCCACTCCCGCCGCTGACAGATTAAATTTGTGAATTTCCTGGCAGATTGCTGATTCTGGTCTATGCTCACTGGCCCGACCAGGCATAACGCTGTCGGGTAGTGATAACGCATAAATAAAAAGGTAGTCGTCATGGATTTAGCCACATTTGAAACCAGAACCGGTCTTTGGCCACACATGCAGTTTACTGACGTGGAATATGAAGTGTGTGGAGATCGTGTTGAGATCTACGCCATCGATGTGAGTCGTCAGACCAAGAGCAAACTGTTCATCTGTCGTGCAATTAACGAGCAGCAGGCAAAGTCGCTGACCGCGCAGTTCAAAGAGTGGCTGCCGAAACTCAAGCTCAAAAAGCGTAAAATGGCACTCAATCTGGCGCGAATTGCCTGCGAGAAGAGTTATGCCAGGACGCCTAAACGACCGGTGCAGTCAGCGGCCAGCCGCCTGCTCTGAGCAGAGGCCCCTGCTGAAATGCGCTTCAGCCTGCCCTGCTCAGGGGTCAGGCTGGCGTCAGCTCGCCTTCCGCGGTTGGCAATGCGTTAGTCGCGAACCGCGGGAAGCTGAAACAGCCGGCATTCGCCGGGCTCAGTGGAAATGTCGCTGAACGTCGAGATATGCATTTCAATCCAGTTGTTAGCGGCTCTGAGCGTGTGGGGGGCGTTGCGCTGTTGCAGTTCAGCCACAAAATCGCGGGTGCTCACCGTGAACCGTCTGGCGGCGTCTCGTCTCATCGCCTCTCTGAACGCTATCCCAATCTGATCATCCTGTGACATGCCTTTCACCTCACAACCGCGCCAACTCACAATAACTGTATAGATAAACAGTATAGCTAAACAGAAAGAGGGTCAAGACTGCCGCGCTTAACCCACCTCAGCCATGCGCTGAAGCGCAGCTGGCAGGTAAGAAATAAGCGCCAGACGGCTCTTTGCGGCAACTGAGCACTGCCTGAAGCCTGGCTGACCAGAACAGATTTAACCCATTGAATTTCAGTCGCTAAAAATCAGTGAGCGATAAAAAGAGGTGCAGAGCGGGGATCAGCGCCTTTCACTTTAGGTCAAATCTTAGAAATCGTTTTCATTTGCATATAACTTTATGATAAATAACAAAATACATTTAGTTAGCGCTTTAATTATTTGATAACTAAATAAAAAAAACGATAAGCGCAACGGTATTTCGGAGCGTTTTGCCCTATCTTTAAATGGCTCTGTAACGAAATCCACTTCATTTACAGAGTGCTCTGACTCCTACCCTTGCCCCCGTTATCGGGGGCCCTTTTTTTACTGCTATCGCCCTGCTGCACGGTTTGTGCGGACTGATTGGTCCGGTGATTAAATCAGGCCAGCGCAACAGGCTGACAAGCTGCGGTAGCATGGATTTGTAACGCAATAATTCACCACCCTGACTGGAAATATGACCATCAGAAAGCAGTCGATTGAAAATTAAACCGATTTTTCTCCAGCCTGCTTAACATCTATTTTCATCCGGCGCAGGCCTCCGGTAATGACATGGAAAGCGGTGAAAAAAACAGGTAATACTCTTTATTCAAACGATGACCGGCGCCTCACCAGGGATGCTGTAACACAATAATAATGCGCTATTTCTGTTATTTGCCCCTGCCTCTGGCGGGGCATTTGTTTATTGTTAGCCCCTGCCGCACCTCTTTCCCCCACCACAGCGCCCCGATCTGACCCAGCCGTTATCGCGTGGTCTCTCCGGTCAGGGTGATGCGGCAAGTAACGCGATTTCCCGGCCGCTGTTGTGCCGTTAGCCAGCACTTATTCTATGCTAAGGTTGACCCGCTTATTCCTGCCATATGAGTTCACCCATGCTCTCTACCATTATTTACCGCAGTCAGCTTTCTGAGTCTGTCTCACCGGAACGGTTGCAGGCGCTGGTAGATCATTCCAGTCTTCGCAATGCCGCTATCGAGGTGACCGGCATCCTGCTGTTGGATGGTCAGCACTTTTTCCAGGTGCTGGAAGGCAGCATGGAGGCGGTGCTGACCGTCTATCAGCGCATCAGCCAGGACGATCGGCACTTCAATCTGATTGAGCTGATGCGTGATTACGCACCGGCACGCCGCTTTGGTCATGCCGGTATGGCGCTGTTCGATCTGCGTGACTACCCGCAGCATAAGGTGGTGGATGCGCTGCTTGAGCGGGTGACGCTGAGTGATGAGCGGATCAGACATGACCGGGTAGTAAAATTTCTGCGCTCTTTCGTTGAGGGGCGGGACAAAGAGACCTTTATCGCCATCGAGCAAGCTGACCGGTGGCAACTGACAGCGCCGCGCGCCTTTTTGAGTCAGCCAACCTGGCAACCGGCACCGGATCAGCGTTGTGAGTTTGCGCTACAGCCTATCGTGGATGTCGCCAGCCGCCGGATCGTCTCCTGTGAAGCCCTGATCCGTGGTCCAAAGGGTGCGTCACCGGCGGAGTACTTTGCACAGCTGCATGAGAGTGAGCGCTATCAGGCCGACCTGCACTCGAAAAGCTACGCTTTTCAGCTGGCGGGCCATCTGGATCTGCGGGAACAGACAATATCTGTGAACCTGCTGCCGATGTCGCTGGTTGTGATTGAGGATGCGGTGGAGTACCTGATTCAGCAGATCCGGCATCAGGGTTTACGCCCGGAGCAGGTGGTGGTGGAGGTGACCGAAGATGAAGTTATCTCGCGTTTCGACGCCTTTCAGTCTGCCGTGCAGCAGCTGAAAGCGGCCGGTATCAGTCTGGCGCTGGATGACTTTGGCGCAGGATTCGCCGGCCTGTCACTGCTTGCCGACTTCCAGCCCGACAAAGTGAAAATTGACCGTAAACTGATCACCGATATTCATTGCAGCGGTCCCCGCCAGGCGATTGTGCGCGCTATCATCACATGCTGTCAGGCGCTGGAGATCACCGTCATTGCCGAGGGCGTAGAAAAAATTGAAGAGTGGCTGTGGCTGGAAGGTGCCGGTGTGCGCTACTTCCAGGGCTTTCTGTTTGCCCGCCCGGCACTGAATACGCTTCCCCCGATAAGCTGGCCGGAAAGACGCCCGCTCTGACAGCCCGCTCTTCTCATCCACGGCCCCGCTCTGTCGATCCTTTTCGCGGTAATTTGACGCCGCTCACACCGCTTCGCTGCAAAAAGCAAAAGCTGTGCCATGCTTTATCCATCTGACAGCCATCCGGCAAAACAGATATTCATCAGGTCCCTGGATCATAACCAGAAATGGGAGAATCACCATGAACGAAGATCGCATTGGCGGTAACTGGAAGCAGTTCAAAGGTAAGGTTAAGGAAAAATGGGGCGACCTCACGGATGACGATATGACCGTGGTGGAAGGGAAGCGCGATCAGCTGGTCGGTAAAATTCAGGAACGATATGGCTATGAGAAAGATCGTGCCGAACAGGAAGTGAAAGAGTGGGAAGATTCCAATAAGTATCACTGGTAACCGATCCCCCGCCGCCGGATGACTTCCCGTCCGGCGTGTTCCCTCCTCTCATACTACCTGGCGATCACCGCCCGCTGACTGACTGATAAACGCTGCAACGTTCCATTTTGGAAATGATTGTTTCTTTATTTGGTTATGACGCGCATACTGCGGCCATCGTCCCTGTTCGTGGGATCTCAGTAACCCCTCCCGGAAATTAACTATGCCCCAATACTCAACCGACACGGTTTGTGGTCTCGTCGGTGTTCTCCCTGAAACCCTGCGCAGCTGGCGTCGCGCCGGACTGATGACCGCGCCGGGTCCTGCCGGTTATTCAGACAGTCAGCTGACCCGCGCCCTTTGCGTGCTGGAGATGACCTCCGGTGGCCATACGCTTTTTGATATTCATACCGCCCTTAACTGGCCAGCGGTCACACTGCCGGGCGGCTGGTCCTGTCGTGAAGAGGATATGTTGCAACTGTTGCAGCACAACCCGGATGAAGATGTGCAGCGTGAACTGCGGATGATGAATACCCACTACAGCGGTGACGATTATGTGAACCGCTACCTGCGTCCACTCAACCTCTGGCTACGCGCCGACAACAGCGAAGGGGCAGAGCACCGTCAGCAGCGCTTTCACACGGCGGTAGTCAGTCAGTGGGAGCGCCTGGCGTTCGCGGCGCAGCGGCGCAGCACGGTTCCGCTGTTCCTGGAAGCGGTCAGCGTTACCGACGACACCGAAATCTGGATGGAGGCAATACGCCTCAACGGACAGGGCTTCCGGGTGGAAGTGGCGGCGACCGCATCCGGTGAACCGGCAGTGGCGCATCGTCGCTTCGAGCACCATCTGATGTGGTGCGGCAATGGGATCAGCGCGCAGATGCAAGCGGCGTTTCAGTCCAGCCTTGATGCGGGCGAGCCAATTATGCTGACCGGAACAGATACCGCCATCCAGCCCGAAGACGATCGGCTCTCTGCCAGCGCCTGACATCCTTCCCGGCAGCTTTCCGCCATAAAAAAGGCGGAAACAGCCTGTGCCGCTTCCGCCCCTAGATTCGCGATTAAGCCTGATGCTCCAGGGTGCGTGAATCACCAATCGCAATCGGAATACGACGCGGCTTCTCACTTTCCGGGATCTCCTGCAACAACTGAATGCTCAGTAACCCCTCCGCCAGGCTGGCGCTGGTGACTTTCATATGCTCGGGGATGGTAAAACTCAGCTGGAAATCGTGTCGGCTGATCCCCCGATGGATCCAGCCGCTGTGCTCCTCCTTCCCTTCAGCGGAACTCTCCTGCGGCGTGCTCGTTTTTTTACCGGTAACCGAGAGGCGGCCGCCACTCAGTTCAATCTCCAGTTCATGCTCTTTCCAGCCCGCGACGCTGAGGGTCAGGGCGTAGCGGTCATCGCCGATCCGTTGCAGGTCGTAAGCGGGTGCCGCTGTAACCGGGCTATCGCCGGTGAGCTGACTGAAGAGTTTGTCGATACGGCTGAAACGGTCTGAAAAGACAGAGTCGGCCAGTGACGGAAAGACTGAAAATTGCTGTAATGACATGGTGATAACCTCCTGAACAGATTCATCCAAAAGTTCATCTGACCGGCCTGCATGCTCCGGTCACGATTATAGATAAGATCGGATCTCTCCCTTTCAAGAGGCGTCGTCTGTTTTTTTTAACGTTGAAAAAGAGACAGTTACCACTGAAGCGTGCGGGCGTGCCCGCTCGGCCCCTATTTTTTACTCTGGGGTGCCAGAGAGAAGTGGGGGTGCCGGCCAGCCAGCAGCAGCAGCAATTCATATTCGCCCTGACTCAGTAAGGTCGGATTGCCGGCGGCCTCTTTGGTTTGCCAGACTCGCAGGCTCAGATCAAAGCGCTCAGCGGCGCTCTGCTGGGAGAGGCCGGCGGCAAGGCGCAGTTCGCGAACGTTACTCTGAACAATCACAGGCGGCTGGGGGGGACGATTAACCAAACAGAAACTCCTTTGAGATGATTAAGCCGCAGAATAGCGCAGCGCGCAGCTTTCGCGAAAAGCAGCGCGTTGTGAGTGCGGCACCGGGCTAATGACATCAGAATAATTAACTATTTTAAATAAATGTCAAACCGCGGATATATAATTTATCGGCCATTCCAGAGTAAGCGAAGCGGTATATTTTGCCTTAACGCCATTTTTCTTATTTTTTTATAATGCCTTAATCGCTTCGCCAGGAATTATCCTGATATTTGGCTTAAGTGTCATTCATGGATTAATCCACTACCTCTGTGCCCTCTCCTTCACCAGGATAGGGGGTTTAGCCTGAGCTACATGCTCAGGCCCGGTTAGTCAAACCAGAGGAGAATAATCGATGAAAAACCCTATCCAGCGTCGTTCCCCCGACGACCTGTCGCGGGTAGAGCTGCGTGAACAGTGGCAAATCACGTACTGGACACAGGAACTCAAAACCACCCAGGAACGACTGACGCGGGCGATCCGGGAACGGGGTCCACAGACGGACCAGGTGCGTGAATGGCTTGAGCAGAATCCGCCGCCACGCCGTCCGGCGCAATCGCCTGCCGGTACCGGACGCTAAAAACCGGCGCTGTCTGAAGGTCTGAACCGGGATCGTTCCCGCTGCGGAATGCCCCCGTCGGCCGGGCGACTCAGCCGGGCAACCCCTGCCGAGTTGAGTCTCCTTTTCATTTTTACCCGCTATTTTAATAGTTTATCTCTGCTGTTCATCCTCACCCCGTCATCAGCCCATAAATATCAGGCCCGCTTAATCGTCTGAAAAGCGGATTAATAAACAGAGCCGGCTGGAAAACATTATCTGTTCAGAGAATCAATGCTCTGCCAGTGGGAGAAAATAATCGACACCCCAATTAAAGCCTTCTTCGATTAAATTTTCGAATCGTAAACAGCCCTGAAATGCATTAAAGAAAATATTAAGAGACACCCGTTGTAGAGTCACCTATCATCACTGTGAAAATAATAATTATGCGTTATTTCCTGCCGCCCGAATCACACTTCGTTACGGACAGTTTTTATACAGTTTCTCTTTTTTCGCTCCGTAATAAGCCGGTGCGGGGGATACACACACATGCTAAACAATTTAAACGGCGACGACGAACGCCGTATTCGTGCCTTACAGGCACTGAAAAACCCGGATGAAAGCCGCGATGACGTTCTCAAAAAATTTGTCAGGCTGGCCAGTCAGGCGCTGGGCATCCCTGGCAGTTTTATTTCGGTGCTGGATGATGAATTCCAGACCGTCCGGGCATCGCACAATTTTGATCTGAAGCGTTCAACGCGCGAGGATTCGTTATGCCGTCACGTGGTTGACAGCGACAGCGCGGTGATCGTGCCGGATACCTATCACGATGCCCGCTTTGTCACCCATCCGCTGATTACCGGCGCGCCCTTTATCCGTTTTTATGCCGGTGTCCCGCTGAAAAACCGCGAGGGGATTATTCTCGGGACGCTGTGTGTGACCGATACAGAGCCGCACCTGTTTGCCGGCGATCAGGTCACCACACTGACGCTGCTCTCCACGCTGGTGATGTCCTTTCTGGAAGCCTGGCATTCGGCCGGCTTTGCCGATCCGGTAACCGGGCTGCCGAATCGCCAGCGTCTGATCCGCGACCTGCAATATCTGGCGGTGGCGGGTGATACCACGCCCCGTCGCCTGGTGCTGATTGACTGCATCGATATGGCGCGTGCTTATGAACTGGCCCGTACCATGGGAATGGGGCCGGTGGAGAGCCTGCTGAAGGATATGGCGACGCTGCTGCCACTGCGCCTGCGTCCGGCGGTTGGTGAAATGCTCTATACCGTTGCCACCGGCCGCTTTGCTATTCTGACCCGGGCAGATAGCCGGCTCAGTGCAGCATGGGTAGCGGGCCGGCTGGAGGGGATTAGCGCTGATATGGAAGAGGGATTATCAGTGGCCCTGACCACCCATACCAGCGAGGCTGACTTTATCGCCGGCAGCGTACCCGCTGCGGAGGTGGTACGCCGGGCGGTCAGTGCCCTCAATGAAGCCGTGGCGCGCGGATTGCCCTCCCATCGCTTTGACATCGAAGCGGAAACGCAGCGATCCGAAGATTTCCTGCTGATGAGCGACCTTAAAACGGCGCTGCGCGACAATGCCGGGCTCTATCTGGTCTATCAGCCGAAGATTTGTCTGCACAGCGGTAAACCGGTGGGGCTGGAAGCGCTGATCCGCTGGCAGCATCCGACGCGCGGCGAACTCTCTCCCGCAACCTTTATTCCGCTGGCGGAGCAGACCGACCTGCTCTCTTCGCTGACCGCCTGGATTATCGATCAGGCGGTTGAACGTCTGCGCCGGTTGCGTAATAACTGCATTCAGCTGCCCTTAACCGTTAACGTCAGCGTGCGCGACTTCTCACGCGAGGGTTTTGCGGCCTCGCTGGAAAGTAAAATGGCTAAGTCGAAGGTCCCCACCGCTTTGCTGGGCATTGAGTGCCTGGAAACCGAGCGTATTCTCGAAAGTCCTACCGCCCTGCGCGGCCTGGAGATGCTCAGAGAACGTGGATTCAGCATTTCACTGGATGATTTTGGTTCAGGCTACAGCAATATCAGCTATCTGCGCCGGATGCCGCTGGATGTGATTAAGCTGGATCGCTCGCTGATCAGCGAACTCTCTTCAGATACCGCGTCGCGTATTATTGCCCGCAGCATTATCGCGATGCTGAAAGAGCTGGACTATACCGTGCTGGCAGAGGGGGTGGAGTGCCCGGATACCGTAACCTCCCTGACGGAGTATGGCTGCGATCAGGCGCAGGGCTACTTCTACTCAAAACCGCTTAACGAGCCGTCGCTGGATCACTGGCTCCACTGGAAGTTACGCGAGGGGTGCCATTAAGCGGGAGTTTTAAAAGCTGTGTTATCACCGCATTTTCTGCGCACCAAACCTGAGTCTGCTGCACCCTGATGCTTTTTATTCGGCGGTGTGGCAGCGCGAGCACGCGCTCCGGGCCTTTGTTCACACGGGTTTCACCTTCCGCCAGCCGCTTCGGTTAACCGCAGGTTAACGCCGGAATTGCCGTTTCGCTTACTCCCGCCTCAGACTGTGCACTCTGTGCGCCTTTGAACAAGGTTAGATGCAACATTTTTTGAACAATGGTAGCGTGTGCGTGACATTCATATAAAACGGAGCTGCACATGCTGACGACCATACTCTATCGCAGCCATATTTCTGATGATTTTCCGGTCAGGACCCTGCCTGAAATGGTGGACAACGCCAGCAAACTCAATGCGGCTCATGATGTGACAGGTATCTTACTCTTCAACGGTACCCACTTCTTTCAGCTGCTGGAAGGCCCTGAAGCGGGCATTCAGACCATCTACAGTCGGATCTGCGCCGACCGCCGGCACCATAATGTGGTTGAGCTGATGCGCGACTACGCCCCTTCCCGCCGGTTTGGTAACGCCGGGATGGAGCTTTTTGACCTGCGCGAGCACGATCGCTCATCAGTGTTACAGGCGGTGCTGGATAAAGGCACCTCCAGATACCAACTGACCTATGATGATCGGGCGCTGCAATTCCTGCGCACCTTTGTGGAATCCCGGGAAAAAGAGAACTACTACGAGGTGCTCCCGGCGGGTTACTGGGAATTTATTTCCGAGCATAACGATGTACCGGATTCCCGGCCAGTGACCGAGGGTGTCAGCTTCCACCCGGTGGTGGACCCGCTGGCGCGTCAGGTTACGGCGATTGAAGCAACCACTATCCGGCCCGCGTCGGGCAAAATTACAGGCGATCAGCTCTATCTCGACGATCTGGCCACGGTGAAAAAGACCTTTGCCCACGCAGGCCTGGTCTGCCCGGACGATATGCCGCTCTATGTCAGCCTGCTACCGATGACGCTGGTGGTGATCCCCGATGCGGTCAGCACCATCGTGACGGCTATTGAACAGGCCGGGCTGGTTCCTGAACAGGTCGTGATTGGCGTGAGTGAAACCGAAGTGATCTCCAATCTTGAAGCCTTCTCTGAAGCCGTACGCAAACTCAAAGCGGTCGGGATCAGTCTGTCGGTGGATAATTTTGGTGACGGCTCGGCGGGATTGTCGCTGCTGACCCATATTCAGCCGGACCGTATTCGCATTGACGCCGGGATTACACGTGACGTCCATCGCAGCGGTCCCAAGCAGGCGGTGGTACAGGCGATCATCAAATGCTGTTCGGCGCTGGAGATTACCGTCATTGCGGCTGGTATCGTCCAGGCGGAAGAGTGGATGTGGCTGGAAGCGGCCGGGGTCATTAACTTTCAGGGTAGCCTGTTTGCCGCTGCGGGACGTTTTGACGCCAAATCTGTCGCCTGGCCAGAATACCGGGAGGCGATGTAACACCCTTTATTCTGTAACCGATGCGGTGCGCTGGCTGGCGGCCGCATTTTACAGTCTGCCTGAAACTACCTGCACACCCGCCCTCGCCTTTCGCCTCTCTGCCTGATGCCTTCTGCCCGTGACACCGGTTTTATTACTCAGCGAGGGTGTAATCTTTTTCGGGCCTCGTTATTGCTCTCTCTTACTTGCTAACCACTATAGCGAGTAGTGACTGCTGACTAACCACTATAGCGAGTAGACCCGACGCTCTGGTCAATATCACTTTGTATCTATCAGGCTATCGGCAGCTATCCACTATAGCGAGTAAATCTGCCAGTCAGACGTTACCGATAACCACTATAGCGAGCAGATGGGCGAGTTCAGCGCTGAGACAGGCGACTGAATCAGCATCGACCGGAGGATCAACATCGTAACAACCACTGTAGTGAGTAACAGCACACCAGAAGATCCTTTTGATAACCACTATAGCGAGTAGCGGCTGTAAACAGGAATTCGCCCCGCTCACTCTCCTGTTAAGTCACGATAAAGCATCGTTTTCCATACCCACACGCTGATGATAACCACTGTAGAGAGTAAACCGATGCCCGAAAGTAAGCAGAGTGCTCAGATGGGCCGGATCAGCTTTTTGCAGCGAATCTGAACCTCAAGTGAGGTGAAGAGCACTAGGATAACCACTATAGAGAGTAATCTGGAGTAACCACAGGTTATAGCCGACGTTGCCTGACAGAATCAGCTGTGGCAGTGCCTTAGGAGTAAGTTAGTGCTTACTTTTTTATGCCATTCGGCTATCTGCTTCAGATAGCACCTGTCCTCCTTGACCGTTATAGTGAGTAAACCGCCTTTTTGTTCTCATTTGATAACCACTGTAGCGAGTAGGTTATGCTATTCCGGGTTGTGATCTGCTCATTATCTGATCTCCTGGGCGAAAAGTTAGCCAGAAACCACGCTGATGCGGGTTTTTAACGTCACAGAAGATGCAGCAACAGCGTCAACCTCATACTGAAAATGGAAGATCTGTCTCAGATAACCACTGTAGCGAGTAAATCCGCTATAGCTGAAAAGGAGTGGACGGATTGCTTTCGCGCGCGGCGTTGGGGTCCTTCGAGGGTTAACAACTTTAGCGATAACCACTGTAGTAAGTAACAAAGGCCACGTTAGCTGGCGACGGGATAAAACAGGCAGGCGGATTAATACCTCAGAATCCAGCCGCTGTGCGCGGCGCTGGCTGGAAAAGAGTTAGAGCACACAGGCGTTCAGCAAGGAAACACAGGGTCACATCTCAACCCTGATAACCACTATAGCGAGTAATTTTACTCGTTATAGTGGTTATGCTCACGCAGCCGGTCAGCAGGAGACCTTCTCGCTATAGTGGTTAGTGACTAACACGCTGGCCGTTCTGCACCGTCGCAGGCCGGATAGTTACTTTTTTTTCTGTTTCCTGATCTTGTTCAGCAGCTCTTTTTCTTCGCGCGATACCATCACCAGCTCACTGCTCTCTTCTTCCATCACCGGCTCAGGCGGATTGACCTCAATGATTCCAGGATCGCTGTCGAGATCGTCATACTCATCCAGATCATCATCGATTAAGCCTGAATGGCTGAGCGGTAACTCCGCAGGACGCAGCTTGGGATGACGGTAATGAACCCAGAAGTAGACTGATGAGCCGCGCCGGGTTTCGGTGTAGTCGAGATAACCGATCTCCTTCAACTGCTCCATGGCCTTTCTGACCGTTGCATTCTGCGTAATCACACGCGAGGTCAGATTCAGCCTGGCGCGCAGCCGTGCCATGGAAATGGGCGCAGGCTTAGGTGGCAGGCTTTCAATGAAGGTGTAAAGGGCCTGCGCCGACTCTTTGCGCGCCAGCTCATTGATGGCTTTCAGCTGTAACAGCACTTTTCTGTCGAACTGATAGAGTTCGAAGATCTTCGGATCCGCCTGAAGCGTCACAGTATCTTTTTTGATGCTGTACTTAGCCGACTGCACCAGGTGCGTGGTGTAGTTCTCTCCGCCTTTGCTGGTGAAAGTCAGGGTATTGGAGGCAATACGTGTCAGAGAGGCGTCCAGACGGTTTCTGAGCTTCGAGGAGAGGCGCGCAGAGGGAATACCGCATAGTTTGGCGAATTCAACAAAAGAGAGCGTTACCGTGTCTCCCAGGCACTCGTGTGTTGCGAATGCGCGAATGATCCCGACCCAGGTTTTAAAATCATTGTCCATGTCCAGTCGGGCACCCAGGATCTTAATGTTGTCATACCCTTCCGATCTCACCAGCGACAACTGCTTAAGATCCTGCGTCACATCCATCGCATTCATCTGGTTTTTCTGACTGCGGGCGGTGGATTTAAGGGTAGGCACAAACAGGCCCAGCCGCATCAGCGCGACCGGCTGCACCGTGTTATTACTGTTGGGCGTCAGAGTAACAACTTCACCAGTTCGTTTATCTGTTTCGCTGAAAGCCTCAGCGATGTTCAGTATATCTGGTTCTTTTCCCGGCATGCGTAAGCTCCGTAATGTGCACAGATAAAGGCAGCTGTTACTCGATACAGTGGATACTAGCACTCACTACAGCGGTTAATCTACTCGCTACAGTGGTTTTTTATCTCGCTATAGTGGTTGTTTTACTCGCTACAGTGGTTAGCGATCCCGGTTTTATCCAGCTACAGCAGGGGCTCAGCTGCTGCGGGGATCTTTAGGGAACTTCTTATGATCTTAAATGGATCTGTTACTGGATCGGGCCAGTGGATAAATAGCCTTATTCGCTCTTCCGTTCTGGGGATAATTTGCGGTTTAAATCTGCCCTTTTCCCCGTTTTCACTGGCATCTCTCGTGACAGGCTCCTTTCAGGCCGTTAATACCGGACAAAGTTATTCACAGCAGAAACCGGGTTTACTCGCTACAGTGGTTATCAGCCACTCGCCAGCGCGGTTGCTTTACTCGCTACAGTGGATATTCTTCTTGCTACAGTGGTTATCTTACTCGCTATAGTGGTTATCGATCCCCTCTGAAGCCTTACCGGATAAGGGTTTAAAGCCTGCGGGGATCTGTTTAGGATCTCAGTTTGATCTATTGAGGATCGACTGACTGGATCTGACCTGTGGATAACGGGGATAAAATGCATAACTTAATACAGGAACAGAGTGAGCCAATACAGAGAGGAAAAGAGCGCGGTCAGGGAATGCAAAGGTTTGTCCTGAAAGGCGCTGGTGAAAAGAATCTCTGCCTGATGTGAGCAATATGCTCTATGCCTTCAATGCTGATACAACTGAAAGGAACGATTCATCCATCTGAGAAAAAATATTCACCCTGCCAGTTTTATGGTTAAATAATTGATAATTAAGTATTTATTTAGAATTTTCATGATGAAAACACCCTCATTATAAGCACAGAAAGACCGGATTAAGTCACACCTCACATGCAGGAACAAGGTAAGCAACAGGAAACCGAAGAGAAAAAAGGGAAAAGTTTTAAAATGGGAAGGGTTCTTGAGCCTGGCAGAGAGAGTAGTTCACTGAGATAAAAGTTATGGGTACCGTAATCGAAATGCGTACTGAAAAACTCTGTAAACCCAGACGGTAGTACATAGAAGGTATTAAGAAAAAGCGACAGATAACCTCCTGTATAATCCGCTGATAACGATTCATGGCAAACCTCACCTCCAGTTGCCATATAATTTCCCTGAGAGAGCGATACTTCTCTGCCCTTATTGCCATAAACCACAATCAAAAACATTCGTTCTGACAGAACTCCTTCACACCCGCATCCCCGGACAGCGGTTTAACGCAAGCGAACCTGTATCGATCAACAACGATGCACTTCAAAAATAATCCCTTGCCGACACGCAAAATAGTGCTGTTCAGACAGTGTGACCATGTAACCGCTTTAATCAGACAAAGCATGTTTTCGGTCCTGGGCAAATTCATCGCAGTGTTAATAAACTTATCATCCGCAATGAAGAGAACGATTGCAAAGTGAGTATGTCAGCAGTTCAGAAGAACTACCCTTAATCTCAGTGTTGTCCACTGATTCTCTACAGGACCATAAATATCGATAAAGAGCAGAATAGAGGTAGCGAGTGATTCACTCAGTATCTGCCTGAATCAAAACAGACAGAATAGCGATTAGCGCAGCAACCTGGCAGGTAGCAGATGGCGTCTGGCAAAAGAATAAGCAGTGCCGAACACAGAGAAATAAACCAGAATTTTCACCAGAGGTTTTCTCACCTATCATTATGAAATAAAAAATATTTTCTGAAATTTTCATCATGAAAATACCATGATAAAACACTTTTTTTCAGCGTGATTTCATCTGAACGAAAAGCGCTTCATTGTAGTGCGAGCGGCAAAGCATCAACTATGAAGATAGCCAGCTATATGTTCCGATTTCAGCGGTGATTGCGCCTCAGCTTTGTAACAGCAATTCCCCGCCCGGATGCGACCATCCTTCTATCCTCTTGCATAATCCCTTCTCTTCCCGCTTTCACCTTGAGTAAAAAATCCAGGTTTTTGTCTTTTTCCTGAAAAATTGGCAGGTAATGGCTTTTTGTGTAGTATGCCAAAAACATTAATGCAGAGGGGCTTATGAAGCGTGACTATGGTGGGGTGCTGGAGATGGCAACGCGAGCCAACTCCATGCTGCATGGACTGAGTAATCATATCGAACAGCAGCGTCAGGAATTTAACCAGACCGGTTTTTATCAGACTTTCTCGCGTAATGCTGTCGCCAACATGCCTTTACTGAGTAAACATGCGGTGGTCGCCGCTATTGGTGATATGGAAGCGTCAGGGTATCAGTTTGGTAAAAAACAGACCGGCAGCACCTCGCAATACGCTTTAACTATCCAGAACGTGGTCGATATTTATCAGCACCGGAAAGTGCCCAAATATCGTGACCGGCACGAAGGCCCCTTTGTGGTATTCGTTGTCAGCCTGAAGGGCGGCGTTTCTAAAACGGTCAGCACCGTGACGCTGGCACATGGTATGCGGGCCCACCCTTCCATGCTCTATAACGATCTGCGGATTCTGGTTATTGACCTCGACCCGCAGGCTTCAAGCACCATGTTCCTCAGCCATACCAACAGCGTGGGTTCCGTGCTGGAGACAGCTGCACAGGCAATGCTTAACGATCTGGATGCCGATCAGCTGCGTGAGCAGTTTATCAAGCCAACCGTGATGCCCGGCGTAGATGTGATCCCGGCCTCTATCGACGATGGCTTTGTCGCCAGCGACTGGGAAGAGCTGGTTGCTCAGCATCTGCCTGGCGTTGCCCCCTCCGAAGTGCTGCGCCGTAATGTGATCGATCGGCTGGCGGGCGATTACGACTTCATCTTCCTGGATACCGGCCCGCATCTGGATTCCTTTATGCTGAATGCCATTGCCGCCAGTGATGTGCTGCTGACGCCGACGCCTCCGGCGCAGGTGGATTTCCATTCCACCATGAAATATCTGACACGCCTGCCGGAGATGCTGGAGCGCATAGAAGCGGAAGGCGTTGAGCCACGTCTCAAAGCTAATATCGGCTTTATGTCAAAGATGACCTCCAAGCACGATCACCTCACATCACAAAGCTACGCGCGCGAAGTGTTTACCAAATCGATGCTGGACTGCGGCTTACCGCGGCTGGATGGGTTTGAGCGCTGCGGCGAGTCGTTTGACACCGTGATCAGCGCCAACCCCTCTTCTTATCCTGGCAGCGCAGATGCCCTGCGAAAAGCCAAGTATGAAGCAGAGCAGTTCTCCAGGGCAGTGTTTGATCGCATCGAATATATCAGGAGCACCCTGTGAGCAAACCGATACAGCGCATCGGGCGTAAATTTGGCGATTCCGCTATCGCCAGCATGATCGACAGCAGCAGCCAGTCACGCACTTTTACCCTGAAGTCGGGCGCTAAGGCGACCTTTGTGCGCCAGCTGATCCCGCATGACGATATTGAAACCCGCACCAGCGTTGACCCGAAGATTAACGGACGTGACCAGAGCACGCTGACGCCAGAGTCACTCCAGGAGATCACCCGCACCATTACGTTACAGCAGTTTTTCCCGGCTATCGGACGTGTTACCGGCGATCGGATTGAGATCATGGATGGCTCGCGCCGCCGCGCCGCCTGCATTCTCTCGGGTGCCAGCCTGGAAGTACTGGTGACCGCCGATGAGCTGAGCATCAGCGATGCGCGTCAGCTGGCGGCGGATATTCAGACCGCTAAAGAGCACAATCTGCGTGAGTTAGGACTGCGCTTCAGGCTGATGAACGAAAACGGCATGAGCAAATCAGAGATCGCCAAAGCGGAGGGGATCTCTAATGCTAAAGTCTCCCGCGCATTCCAGGCGGCGGCGGTGCCCGCTGAGTTTATCGAACTCTTTCCGGTGGTTTCAGAGCTGACCCTCCAGGATTATCAGTTGCTGCTCGATGTCTGGGAGGAGGCCAAAGCGGAGGCGCTGGAGGTTTCTGAACTGGTTACTCAGATTCAGGAAAAACTGAGCGCGGATGCTTTACCGCCGGACATCAATGCGGATGAGAAAAAGACGGCGATCCTCAACGGATTCAAAAATGCCCGGCGTCAGTTAAAAACACCAGCGCCAGCCAGCAAAACCGTCACAGAGAAACTGGCGAGCTTTACCACAGCCAACACCTATGCGCGGCGTAAAACCAACAATGAGAAGCGCACCGTACAGTATGAGTTCAGCCGGTTGCCAAAAGAGATCACCGAAAAAATTGATCTGGCGATTAAGCAGATACTCGCTGACATGTCGTAGTCATCAGTACGTCCTCCCTGTTGACTCCTTCCTCAGACCGGCCTCGCGCCGGTTTTTTTCTGCTAAGGATCATCACTTTCCCCGGCGCACGCCTGCTCGCTGTGCAGCAGAGGGGCTCTTAAATATGCAGCTTTAAGCGACTGGGTTGACTCAAAAAATTCTCGCACCACGCTTAAAGCCAGTTCATTACTGGCGTGCCAGTCAGCGTTGTGATCACTGCCGCAGCCTGCGCTTAGCAATCTCACACCTCAACAGCCAGAAGACTCCTCGGCAAATCCTCTCTCAAAGCCGGTTTTGCGAACTGTCTCACATTCACTAAACCGCTTTAGCCATTTTCATTGCGCAGTGAAATTACCCCTGGCTATGATCGCCGCCTAAATCGGTTTAGCAGGTTTTTTGCTCTGAATCGCCCGGTTAATGGCCATCTGCTCAGCAACCATTTTAGCCGGTTCAACGTGGCGCAGGTTACGAGCGCGGAGTGACCACAGACCGGCTGAATCAGACTTTTGCAGCCAGCAAGGGGCAGGCTGATGCCGGTAACGGGGGACACGCCGGGCAGAGAGCAGAACCGGATGCTGATGAGGTACCCCCGGATTCAGAAGCGAGTGGTCCGCCGGGATAAAATCAAAATGAGACTGAGGTGAATATGGACTATGTACAAATCTCCCGGGCGTTACTGCCTTTGCTGGGTGGCAAAGAGAACATTGCCAGCGCCGCGCACTGCGCCACCCGGCTGCGGCTGGTGCTGGCGGATGATGAAAAGGCGGACACCGCCGCGATTGGCCGCATCGAGGGAGTTAAAGGCTGTTTCCGCAATGCGGGTCAGCTACAGGTTATTTTCGGCACCGGCGTGGTGAACAAGGTCTACGCCGCCTTTATCGCCGAAGCGGGCATTAGCGAATCGAGTAAATCTGAAGCGGCGAATATCGCCGCGCGCAAGCTCAATCCTTTTCAGCGTATCGCCCGGCTGTTATCCAATATCTTTGTGCCGATCATTCCGGCTATTGTCGCGTCAGGTCTGCTGATGGGCCTGCTGGGGATGGTGAAAACCTACGGCTGGGTCAACCCGGAAAATGCGCTCTACATCATGCTGGATATGTGCAGTTCGGCGGCCTTTATTATTCTGCCCATCCTGATTGGTTTCACCGCAGCCCGCGAGTTTGGCGGTAATCCGTTTCTTGGCGCGACGCTGGGCGGTATTCTGACCCACCCGGCGCTGACCAACGCCTGGGGCGTAGCGGCCGGTTTCCACACCATGAATTTCTTCGGCATCGAAGTGGCGATGATCGGTTATCAGGGGACGGTATTCCCGGTTCTGCTGGCGGTATGGTTTATGAGTCTGCTGGAAAAGCAGCTGCGGCGGGTTATCCCGGATGCGCTGGATCTGATCCTGACCCCGTTCCTGACGGTGATTATCTCCGGCTTTATCGCGCTGCTGATTATTGGCCCGGCCGGACGCCTGCTGGGTGACGGCATCTCCTTTATCCTCAGCACGCTGATTGCCCACGCGGGCTGGCTGGCGGGCCTGGTGTTCGGAGGGCTCTATTCGGTGATTGTCATTACCGGCGTCCATCACAGTTTCCACGCCATCGAAGCCGGGCTGCTGGGCAATCCCGCGATTGGCGTTAACTTCCTGTTGCCTGTCTGGGCAATGGCCAACGTCGCGCAGGGCGGCGCCTGCCTGGCCGTCTGGTTTAAAACCCGCGACCCGAAGATCAAGGCCATTTCACTGCCTTCCGCTTTCTCGGCGCTGCTGGGTATTACTGAAGCGGCGATCTTTGGTATCAATCTGCGTTTTATGAAGCCATTTATTGCCGGCGTGGTGGGCGGGGCGCTGGGCGGTGCCTGGGTGGTGTCGGTGCATGTCTATATGACGGCGGTCGGGCTGACCGGACTGCCCGGTATGGCGATTGTCCAGGCCGGTTCCCTGCTTAACTATCTCATCGGTATCGCCATCGCGTTCACTACCGCTTTTGTGATGGCTTACCTGCTTAAATATAAAACGGAGGCGGAATAATGGCCTCAGCCACACGCCTGACCGCTATCCTGCAAGCGGTGATGCAGGGGATGCCCGCCGCGCTGAACGATCGCCACTATCCCGGCTGGCATCTGGCTCCGGTTACCGGGCTGCTTAACGATCCGAATGGCTTCATCCACTTCGGCGGTGATTACCATCTCTTTTACCAGTGGAATGCGCTGGGCTGTGAGCATAAGCATAAATGCTGGGGGCACTGGCGCTCGGCCGATCTGCTGCACTGGCACCACCAGCCAATCGCCCTGATGCCCGATGAGGATTATGACCGTAGCGGCTGCTACTCCGGCAGTGCGGTCGATGACAACGACGTGCTGACGCTGATCTACACCGGCAACGTAAAGTATGACGATGGCTCGCGCACCGCGTGGCAGTGTCTGGCCCGGCAGAACCCGCAGGGCGGCTTTGACAAGCTGGGACCGGTGATTGCGCTGCCGGCGGGTTACACCGGCCACGTGCGCGATCCTAAAGTGTGGCGGCACGACAACGCCTGGTACATGGTGCTGGCGGCGCAGACTCAGCAGCGGCAGGGCAGGGTGCTGTTACTGCGCAGTGACAACCTGCGGGAGTGGCAGAACCTCGGGGAGATCGCGGGCAGCGGGCTCGGTGGCCTCGGCGCGGCTGGCTATATGTGGGAATGCCCGGATATGTTCAGGCTCGGCGACCACGTTTATCTGATCTGCTGTCCGCAGGGCGTGGCACCGGAAGAGAAGCGCTATCTGAACAGCCACGCCTGCGCATGGCTGAGTGGCTCACTCGACTATCAGCGTGCCGAATACCGGCACGGCCCGCTGAATGAACTGGATGCCGGGTTTGAATTTTACGCGCCGCAAACCACGCTCACCGCCGACGGACGGCGTCTGCTGGTCGGCTGGATGGGCACCCCGGACGGTGAAGAGATGGCGCAGCCGACCGTTGCGCAGCGCTGGATCCACCAGATGACCTGCCTGCGTGAGTTAAGCTCCCGCAACGGCCGGCTCTGCCAGCAACCGATCGCCGAACTTCAGGCGCTGCGCGAAACGGAACAACACTATCAGGGGCGTGCCGATGACGCACCGCCTCTCTCCGCGCAGCGGCTGGAGCTGGAACTGACCTGTCAGGGCGGGATTGAGCTGGATTTCGCCGGTACGCTGATCCTGACCTGGCAGCAGAGTGAGCTGCGGCTTGCCCGACGCAGCCTGGTGTCGGGGGAGTGGACTTACCGTTACTGGAGCGGCACAGTCAGCCACTTACAGATCCTGTGCGACCACTCCAGCGTCGAGATTTTTATCAACAGCGGGGAAGGGGTGATGAGCAGTCGCTATTTTCCTCCCCATCCGGCGACGCTGACCCTGCGCGGGCGCGCAGAACTGGAGGCCCGCTACTGGTCGTTACGTCGCTGCATGGTAGAATAAGCCCTTGTTTCCGCAACCGATGCCCTGCCGTGAGAAAAACCAAACGCATTACCATCAGTGACATCGCCGGACTGGCTGGCGTCTCGAAAGCCACCGCCAGCCTGGTACTCAACGGCCGTGGCGAAGAGCTGAGGGTGGCGAAGGAGACGCGCGAGCGAGTGCTTGCCCTTGCCCGAGCGCATCACTATCAGCCCAGCATCCATGCCCGGATGCTGCATGATACCCGCAGCCATACGCTGGGGCTGGTAGTGCCGGAAATGACCAACCACGGTTTTGCCGCCTTTTCTCACGCGCTGGAAAAGCTCTGCCGCGCTTCAGGTTTACAGCTTCTGATCTCCTGTACCGACGAAAATGCGGAGCAGGAGATGGCGGTGGTCCACAACTTGGTAGCCCGTCAGGTCGACGGGCTGATTGTGGCGTCCAGCATGCTGAGCGACAGCGACTACGTCAGCCTTAGTGAGCAGTTGCCGGTGCTGCTGTTTGATCGCCGTATGAGTCCTACCCGATTACCGTGGGTGATCACCGACTCGGTCACTCCCACCGCTCAGCTGGTTGAAAAGCTGGCGCGCTCGCGGCCGGAGGAGATCTACTTCATGGGGGGACAGCCTGAGCTGTCGCCGACCCGGGATCGCCTGGCGGGATTTATGCAGGGTCTGGCGCAGGCGGGCGTCACGTCGCGTCCCGAGTGGATTATTCAGGGCTGCTATCATCCCGGCAGTGGCTATGAGATGTTCGCCGCGCTGTGCGACCGGCTGGGGCGGCCGCCGAAAGCGCTGTTCACCGCTGCCTGTGGTCTGCTGGAGGGGGTTTTACGCTATATCAGCGAGCATCACCTGCTGACCAGCGACATCCGTATCGCCAGTTTTGATGACCACTATCTTTATGATTCACTCTCAATAGCGATCGACACGGTCGAGCAGAATGTGCCCGAACTGGCGCAGGCCTGTTTTGCCCTGCTGACCACGATGATCCGTGGCGAAGACCCGGCTGACAGCCAGCTGCTGCTGCCCGCCAGGCTGCGACTGCGCAGTTAACGCTCCGATGACCCGCAATCAATCAGCGCTTCTCGCCTGGCGATCATCCATCCCGCGTCAGGACATTTTCTGCAATGCGAAAGGGATCAGCCCCGCTTCGCTTCAGGCCTGCGTTCGATGCGGGAAAGGCTGGCGACCAGCCGCTTTTTATCGTTCTCACTGAGCTGAGGCGCGGTAAGCTGCGCGATCATAAGGGCATTGTCGGCCGCCTGTAAGGGGGCCGACTGGAGACGCTGGCTGATGGCGCTCATCAGCTGACTGTCCAGCCGCACTATCTGTTGCCGGGTCTCGGTAAGATCGCTGACGGGCTGGGCGTTATCGGGCGCAGAGAGCCAGTCAGCCCGGTAGCGGTATTGAATCGCCTTACTGGCATCCATCAGAGCATGAACGAACGGCTCCACGGAATGGGGTTCAAGCCCGGCCTGCTGCGCATTTTGCAGCATGTTTTCCAGCACCACCTGTTCGCGCGGCAGATCTTCAATAGGGAGATGATGCTGCGCTTTATAACCTGCCACCGCTTTCATGATCAGCATGCGTTGATTCAGCAGCGTGGAAAGTTGTTCGGGCGAAGCGGAAGGGAGTGAACCTGCAAAAGCGTGACTGCACATCAACAGGGAAGAGAAAAATATAGCCATAACATAGTGCATTTGCCTGCTCCATGAGTAAAAACGGGCTCTTATTTACGCATGAAAAGATACCGCTTAGTGATTATTTTGTTTTCTGGATGTAAATGTCGGCAGAGGTCAATGGATTATCTGTAGGTCCTTAATTATGTATCACTTTTCTTTTTTTAACCTTCACACAACCTTCATCCGGGCATGCCATTCTGTCCGGCTGGTCAGCCGCACTATAAGAGGAGTGAATAAGGTCTGAGCCTGAAGCCGCGCTTCTGCGAGGCAATGGCGCAGGACAGCTGAGCATTCAGATGGCGCATCGGGCGGCGCGTAAATCGGCGGGGGTGAAAAACTGATATTTCAGCACACAGCGCCGCTGCGCATTCTGCGCGGTCCGCACTGACGGAATATTGCCCGGCAGTATGGTGCCGGTCAGCAGCGTCTGATCGCCATATTGCTGATAAAGCTGGTACAGCAGATGCTGCTGGGCCTGCGCCGCCAGCCCACGCCCCTGATATGCGGGCAGGATCACCTCATCCATAATCTGAAATCCGTCAATAAACGCCACCTGTCGCCGGACACAAATCATCAGACCCGCCAGCACGCCCTGCCAGACAATCAGGAAAACATCGCCGCGGGCAATATCATCACGTAATTCTCGTCGGCTGGTTGCCAGTAACTGGTGCCTGAGCTGCGGCAGCGCGCGCCAGCTGGCCCGGTAGGCGTGCTCGACGGCCGTCATACAGGCGGCATAGTCCTGGCGCATCGCGGGTTGCAGCGACAGATCCGGCGCGCGCCCGGCTGAAAGTGAGCCCGGCTGGCTGAGGAAAATCAGCTGATCGGTGCTGCCGCTGGCGGGATGGGCGACGGGCAACAGGGCGCGAAGCTGCCGGGGGCGCAGTGGCCGCCACGCCTGCATGATGGCGCTGGCTACCCGGTGATCCACTGCGCCATTGCGGGCGATAATCTCAATAAAGGGCTGGGCCAGATCGCCACCCAGATAGCGCGGGCCGGTGAGATAGTGATGGCCGTTAATCTTCAGTTCACGTTGCAGAAACGCACGCTGCGGCAGACCGGTTTCACGCCACGGAAAAGAGGCGGAGAAGCCCGGATCGTGGCACCAGTTCTGGTGCTGCGCCAGCCAGCCGGTGAGCCAGTCACTGAGACGATCGGATGAGACCGGCATGTCGCGGTAGAACGACACCATATAATCCAGCATAGGATTTCCGCCTGTTAGTCCACCGTCATAAAGAGTCCCGCCTGCGCCTGCGATCAGCCGAGCCCGCCTGGTTGTCGATGACGCAGCTGAGAGTGTAAACGAACTGCTCTGTTTTTGACCATCCCGGCGTCAGCTGATCAGGTGATTCAGATGCTGGCGCGTGGCACATCACAGCATTGACTCCCGTCACTGGCGCGTGCGGATCGGCCCGGGGGCTGTGCTGACCCCGTCACCCTGAATAAGGATTTGGGTTAACTCTGTTCTCGCAGAACTTAATCAAATTAATTGATGTAATTGTGCTGACTTGCCCAGATATTTAACGGCAAAAATAAAAAGGTGCGGTTTTATGTAAATTAAACGGAATCAGATAATCGGCTACTGATAAATGGATTAAGCTAAAAACGCTATTCGATAATTATAAAAGATCATCCTTTTTTAACATCCGGGGGTTATATGGTTCATATTGATTTATGCACCAAAGATGGCGTGATGAAGGCTTATGCTTTTCAGACGCCGGTGCAGGCGGTGAGTCTGCTTGAGTCGATAAAAGATGATGACTTTCAGTGGTTTAATCTTGACTGGGATGGCCGGCATTTTACCTGTCCCCGTAAGTTCATAAAAAAACTCAGCAGCCGATCTTATATGATGTTGTTCAGACGTTAATTTTCCCGGTCAGACTATTAAAAGAATTAATCAAACGCTAAAGGCGCTGTCAGCCGCAGGCGAGTGAATTAATCATGGCGTATATTTACCTGCGATAAAAATATCGGGGCGACATCAGCCCCGTTATTTTTAATTACCTGAATCACGCCATCTCTGCTGATGGTGGCCAGATCCGAATGCTTCAGCACACAGCGGTGTGGCAGGATAGGGCAGGGCGATACCTCAGCTCTCACTGCGCAGCCGCCAGCTGAGCCATGCATCCAGCGCGGCTTCCGGCTGGGGCCTTGAGTAGAAAAATCCCTGCGCCTGATCGCAGCCGAACTCGGTCAGCGCCGCCACGGTCTCCTCATTCTCCACGCCTTCGGCAAGTACCCTGTAGTCGAGATCTTTCAGCATCGCGATAATGCTGCGGGCAATCACGCGCGAAGCGGTATCTGATGCAATCTCACTGATCAGTGAACGGTCAAGTTTGATCACGTCCAGCGGCATCCGTCGCAGATAACTGATGTTGCTGTAGCCGGTGCCAAAGTCATCCAGTGAAATGGCAAATCCGCGCAGCTTCAGCATCTCCAGACCCTCTATCGCCGCCGGACTCTCCAGAATGCGTTCGGTCTCCAGACACTCAATACCCAGCAGGGAAACCGGCAGCTGCGCCCTGATCATCTTCTCCTCCAGCTCGTCGGCGAAACCGTCGCGGGAGAAGTCGCTGCTGCTGACGTTGATGGTCACGGGCAGCTGAATATAGCTGTTGCGCAGCCGGGAGAGCCGGGCGATGGCGTGCTCTGTAACCCAGGCGGTCAGTTCGCTGAGCAGCCCGGTCTGCTCCGCAAAAGGCAAAAACTGCGCGGGTGAAAGTTCGCCCCGCCGCGGATGGTGCCAGCGGATAAGCGCTTCCAGCCCGACAGGCTTGCCGCTGCGCAGGCAAATCTTGGGCTGATAGGCGAGCCACAGCCCTCTGTTCTGCCGGATAGCCACGGCCAGCTCATGCATCAGAGTGAAATCCTGAGTATGTTGCGTATCGTCGGCTTCGCTGAAGCGCATCGAGGCAACGTTGCGCGTAATGGCCTCATGCAGAGCACTGACCGCGCGCCGCAGGATCTCCTGCGCCGGAAGCGTTCCGTTGATGAAACTGGCCTCGCCGGTATAGGTGGTCAGCGCAACCGATAACCCTTCACCGAGATCCGCGCTGATCCCCGCCAGCTGCTCCGCCACCCAGCCGGCACTCAGCCTGCTCTCCTGACGGATCAGCAGGGCAAAGCGCCCGGTTGCGACGGTGTAGAGTATTTCATCCGGTGCAGGCCGCAGACGCAGCGGCAGCAGCGTCGCGACATCTTTCAGCAGGCTTTCAACCGGACCCATCCCCATCGAACGCGCGAGTTCATAGGCGCGCGGCATATCAATGCAGTCAATCAGCACCAGCCGTCGCCGGGTCGTGTCCCCGGAGAGGGCAAGGAATTGCAGGTCGCGGATCAGACGCTGACGATTGGGCAAACCGGTGACCGGATCGGCAAAGCCCGCCGCATACCAGGCTTCCAGAAATGAGATCACCAGCGCAGCCAGCATTTTCAGCATCGCCAGCCGCTCGGCACTGAAAGAGTGCGGCACGATGTCGGTGACGCACAGCGTGCCCAGCACCACCCCTGCGCTGTTTTTCAGCGGGACACCGGCATAAAAGCGGATGTAGGGCGCGCCAAGGATCAGCGGATGTGTGGCAAAACGGGGATCAAGCCAGGTGTCCGGCACCACGACCGGGCTGTCACTGTCGACGACGTGTCGGCAGAGCGAGTCCTGGCGGGAAGAGCGGGTAAGGGTGAAATTGCGCGCCGCTTTAATATGCTGCTCCTCATCATCCAGCACCGAGATAAAGCTGCCTGGAATACCCAGCGCCTGGCTGGCCAGCCGGACGAACTGACGCAGCACTTCGTCGCGGCTTTCGTCAGGGCTGCGCAGTGCATGCAGGGTTTGCGTCCGGCACTGATGCGGGTCGCTGGGGCTGGTAAACATGAGATCCTCCGTCGCTGCTGGTTGCGTAACGAAATTAAACAGAAAAAATGGATAATAAAGCGTCATCACTACCGGCAATTTTGTAAACAAAATCGCTCTGAATAAGTGATTACGTTGCCTGCACCCGCCCGCATGCGGCCTGAGAACGGTTTTTCTCTGTGTTAATAAAATATTTTATTAATCACGATTTTATTATTTTGTCGTTAATAACTTTTCATTTCCTGATTATGCTGCCAGGATAGTTTGCATAAAAATAGTGCGCTATACAATAACGCACTAAAGTAAGCGGTAAAACTTATTATTTTTCATTTTCACTACACCAGCTATCACACCGGGGAAAACCTCATGAACTCACTCAGGCATTTCACAATTCGCCGCGTCGTCCTGTGGATGATGATCGTCTCACTGGCCGTCGTCGCGCTGGCAGGCGGCTTCAGCAGCCAGGTCGTGCGCGACCTTTTCCGTCACACCGACCGCAATTCCGTACTGACACAGCAGCTCAGCTTTCTGGCTCACAGCGCTATTGTGATGCAGAACGGTAACGCAGCAGAGAAAAGCGCGCTGATCGCGGCCACACCGGACGGTGCTGAGTGGGATGCGTTCCGCACGGCGCTGACCGCCACGCCCGCCAGCTATCCTTCTGCCGCCCAGGCGCGGCTGACGGCGCTGACCCAACAGCTGGCGCAGAGCCAGGCACCGTTGATGGCGGACAGGCGTCAGCTTGAAGGCACATTTTTAGCGGCGTTGCTGGCGGCGGTCGCACTGCTGCTGTTCTGCGATCGCTATCTGGTGATGCATCTGGTGCGGCCGGTGGCAAAGATCCGCGCGCATTTAAACGTTATCGCGGGCGGCGATCTGACCCGGGAGCCGGAAGATCTGGGACGCAACTGCGTGGGTCAACTGGTGCCGCTGGTGAAAGAGATGCAGCACAGCCTGTTGCAGACGGTCGAAGCCATCCGCGATAACGCAGCTACGCTCCACCGTGAAGCGGGCGACATCGCCGCGGGCAATGCCGATCTCTCCGATCGTACCTCCACCCAGGCTGCGGCGCTGGAGCAGACCGCCGCCAGCATGGAAGAGATCACCGTCACCGTTCGCCACAATGCGCAGAATGCCCGCGAGGCGCGCGAACTGGCGGCTTCGACGGCGGGTACCACCCAGCAGGGTGTTGAGCTGGTCCGGTCGGTGGTGGCGGCGATCGCCAGCATTGCCCAGGGGTCAGAAAAAATCCGCCAGTTCACTGCGACGATCAACGGCATCGCTTTCCAGACCAATATTCTGGCGCTGAACGCCGCTGTCGAGGCGGCCCGTGCGGGTGAGCAGGGACGCGGATTTGCGGTGGTCGCCAGCGAGGTCCGTTCGCTGGCGCAGCGCAGTGCCGCCGCGTCTAAAGAGATTGAAGAGCTGATTACTGACACCGTGGCGCGCGTCAGTGACGGACGCCAGGCCGCGGACAGTGCCGGAACTACTATGGAAGCGGTACTGCGCGGCGTCGGCAGCGTGAATGAACTGATCGGCCAGATCGCACTGGCGTCGGATGAGCAGAGCAAGGGCATTGCCCAGGTCACGCTGGCCGTTGCCGAACTTGACCGGGTTACGCAGCAGAATGCGTCCCTGGTCCAGCAGGTCTCAGCCACGGCCGGCAGTCTCAGCGGACAGACCGAGACGCTGGGCAGCGTGATCACCCGCTTTACGCTGCCAGCCGTTCCGGCTGTGCCAGCGCAGAAAACAGCCGCACCCGTCGCCCACAAGGGCAGCTGGGTCGCCTTCGGTCAGGCATAACCGGTGAGAGGCCGGGAACGCTGGCTCCCCGGCCTCTGATGATAAAGCCTGGCACCACCAAGCAGGCTGGCGATATTTATCGGGTTATGAGTTTTAGTACGCCCTGCCGGAAACAGCACGCTTCCGGCGCGGTAATAGATTGTCTGAACGATCGCCCGCTATAAATGAATTGTCAGCAGTCCGGCAATGATTCGCGCATGACATTGGGTTTAACGCGAAATCATTGTCGTTTTTTTTACGCTTTAA